>CAUSCW010000056.1:0-10751 GCA_963530195.1 uncultured Campylobacter sp. | reverse complement strand
AAATAATTTTTAAAATTTAAAGATAGTGCTCTGCTATTTTGTAATATAATTGAAGTTATGTTTCGTAAATTTAATATCCACTTAAGCTACAAAAGGCAAAATAGGCAAACTTTCGAAATCACTAGTGAGGGATAAGGATGAACGAAGCAAGGCTCAAAGAGCTAAAGAAAATTCTAAATGAGCGGCGTCAAAATTTAGAGCAAGGCTCGCAGGAAGATTTTAGTGCTCAAAATTTCGATGGCGAAAATTTTAATACCTCAAAATCCGTTAACTCAAATTTAAATGTTTTAAATTTCGATGCCTCGGATTTAAACAATACAAATTCTAAAGCTTTAAATCATAATGACAAGAATTCAGACGGTCTAAATTTAAACGCAGAGCGCGGTAGAAAATTTCAAAATTTAGATCCAGACAATGCTATTTTATTTAAAAATTCTAACGCTAGAGATTACGACAAAGAGCCGATAATCATCAAAAATTATGAAAAATTTTTTGTTTATGCGCGGCTTTTTATAATTCTTCCGGTATCGGGTCTGCCGCTACTTCTTATTCGAGATATTATAGACTTCGGATATATCAATACTTACGAATATTTGCCGTCCTGTATGGCGCTATTACTAATCGCCGTTATTACTTATATCTTTACCGCAATACGCAATAAACGCGAAATAAGATTTACCGATCAATACATAGAATTTTTAGATAAAGGGGTCGTCAAAAGGCAGTGCAAGGTGGCAGAGGAGGCGTTGCGTAGAAATTTTTCAACGGAAAATTTTCGCGCCTCATCTTTTATTGTGCTAGTCGTATTATGCATCGGTTCTCTGGGTCTTTTCTTGGTGGCGCTAATTTTTATGTATATAATCAATATGCTTCTAAAACTAATCGTCTATTTCTATATTAACCACTCTTTAAAGGGATTTAAAATTTTCCCGTTTATAAAAGTCGCCAGACCGGGGTATGATAAGTATCTATATAATGCCGTTGCTATATCGGCACACTACTATTTGATTTATTTGTATAGCATTGAAATTTACGACGAAGTTAGAGAGTATTTTCTGCAGAAAAATATAAATATAGACTATATTAAAAAAGACTATACAGTTTTTATCTAGGAATATATGCGAAGCGGGCGGCAAATTTTAAACTAAAATTTCAATATTTTATGGTAAGCCGCCGCTAAATTTTATGTGCGAAAACGCTCGTTTATATTCGGCTAAGCTCACACTCGGTAGTATTTGTCATTTTATTTGCGGAGGTTGCTTTGAAAGAGATAAAATCCAAGCTCATCATAGCGTGCTTGGTTGTTACGGCAGGCCTATTTTTCTTGATCGCAGGCGGTGCACTTATGGATAGATCCGAAACTCAGCCCGCACAAAATTCTACGGTGAGTCGCGCCACAACCTCCGGCAACTCCTCCAATCGGCCGCTAACGGACGAGGATCGCGCCGCAATAGCGAGGTACCGGTATGAAAGGCTGGGCGCCGAGTTAGATTTGGACGAGTGCGTAGTGCATGGCGATGAGCGAATGGAGTATTTCTGCAAGCTTTTGCGCTCCAAGGACACTGCGCGTATTTTAGCATTTATGCGAGAGCAGCGCATCACTGCGGGCGATCCGCTACATTTTGGCATAACGGCAATAATGTATTCTAGCTTTTACAACGATGCAAACACCACCGAGGAGCTGATCTATCACGGAGCGGATATCAACCGCACGGACGATTTTTCTCATTCGGCGCTGAGCTATGCTATCGAAAATAACTCTACCGCTGCCGCAGAAATTCTACTTAAGCATGGAGCTAGCTTTTCTAGCGTTAAATATGTTCGTCCGTGGCTTGCGACTCCGGGATGCTGCGATGCCTATTTGGTCGCCGATACTAGCGATGCACAGGTAAGGACATATTACGGAACACCTAAAAGCGAGGGTACTAGCGCGGTATCTGATCCGCTCTATTACGCCGTAGCGGGTGGATTTTTGCAGATACGGAGCTTATGCTTAGTAGCGGCGTAAGACCTGAGATTACGGCTTGGACGGACGATCATTGTATTGCTTTTACGCTCAAACACCGCAAAGATGAGCGGCAGCCGAACTGCTCCATCTATCAGATGCTGCCGCAACGATATGACGTGAGTATGCTAAATTTGCTGCTTAAATACGATTTGGCAGGACTTCCGGACGATGAGCGTATTCGAAAAAAATACGATGACTGCCGTAAGGATTTGGATACGTTGAGGAAGTATAAGAAAATATACCTAGAGCATATGGATGATTATTGTTACGATGAGATTATTTTGGTTTGGAGCTGGTTGGATAGCTTTAATTATGATATGGTCAGGTTTACTATGGCGGAGCAGCCAAAGGATTGGGAAAAGGGTGCAATCGGGCTTAACAGAGGCTCGCTGCCCGATCTTAATAGATGCGGCTCGGTAACGCCGAATACGGCGCTGCTGGGTATCTACGATACTCTTATAAAGCGCTACTCTGCGCTCTGCGGCGATGAGCCTAAGGGTGCAGGCGGCTTTGATTTGGATAATTTTTTTAGATATTTGCAATTAGAAAAATTGGAATATTATCTTAAAATAGAGTATAAGGGCAAGGTGATAAGAGTGGAGGAGTACGATAAAATTTTAAGGCGCAATGCATCTAAGCAGCTAGAGCAAGCGGGTTCCAAGGTTGCAGATACCGTATCCGCCAATGAGTAAATTCTATAAAATTTACAGACGCGATTATCGGCTTTGCAGTTGCTATGTATCTTGCAAAATTCTATAAATTACGCCGATTTAAAATTTGCGTCGTTTTTGCTTTATAAAACACATGGAATTTTGTCGCTATGACGCAAGCGGTTTGCAAAATTCCGGCACGTATGTAAATTTTAAAAATTTCGAGAGTTGCGGCGCGTTAAATTATATAAATTTAGGCGTTAAAATTCTACCGATATAGACACCCGCGAAATTCGCCGCTTAAAATTTCGCGCTACAAATTCTTAAATTCCATCTCCAGCTGCTTGCGCCAGTCTTGCAGCGAGCGCTCTGCGTCCGCGGCGTATTTTTCGATAAGCGCGTCCGTTTTATTGAGAAACTCAAATAGCTTGCCCTCCCACACGGCGGGGTTTAGGTTGCTTTGATGCATCGTTTTGATATAGACTAACTCCTTACTAAGAGCCTCAAGTTCGCCTAGATAGCTCTCGCGAGCCCCCTCATCGCGCAGCTCTAGCCGCTTTAAATCTCGCAGTTTGTCCTCCAAAATATCGCAAAATTTCATATACCTTTGCGAGTTAAGCTCGGGATCTGCGGCATCTGCGCGCGCGGAAGCCTTTTGGACCTGAAAATACACGAGCGCGCCCACTGCAAGGGCGACTGCGAACATCAAAGCGAAATTAGCCATTTTTTCTCCTTAAACCGTCCAGGCCCACGACCGCGAGCCCGAACCAAATTAGCGAAAAGCTCAAAATTTTGTAAGTCTCAAGCTCCTCGCCGTAGATAAATACCGCGATTAGCATGCTCATGCTAGGGCTGATGTATTGCATAAAGCCGATCGTAGATAGCGGCAGATACTGCGTGCTTACGGCGAAGGTAAGTAGCGGTAAAATCGTAATCAGTCCGCTTGCAAACAGCAGCGCGCCGCTTACGTTAAAGCCGAAGGCGCCGCTTCCTTTCAGCGCGCAGTAGATCAGAAACGCAAGCGCAGGCAGCAGCATCAGCGTCGTCTCGCAAAACAGCCCCTCAAAGCTAGGCACTTTTACCTTCTTGCGTATGAGCCCGTAAAATGCAAAGCTAAGCGGCAGCACGAGTGAGATTATGGGAAGCCTTCCTAGCGCGTAAATTTGCACGCCGATCGCCGCAAAGGCTAGCAGCAGGGAAAATTTCGCCGCCGTACTTAGCCGCTCGCGTAGAAACAAAGCGCCCAAAAGCACCGAAAATAGCGGATTTATAAAATATCCGAGGCTGGTGGCTAAAATTTGATCGGAATTTACCGCGTAGATATAAATGCCCCAGTTCGTGCTGATAAGTAGTCCCGTACAAAGCAGCGTGAGAGCGATTTTGGGGGTGCTAAGAAGCCGCACGACATTTTTTAAGCGGTGCGTAAAGCAGAGAAAAACGAGCAGCAGTAGGAAAGACCAAACGACGCGATGCGCTAAAATTTGCACCGCGTCCACGTCCTTTATGAGCTTGAAAAATATCGGAAAAACGCCCCACATAAAAAATGTCGCAAATGCAAGCATTAGTCCTTTAGCGCGATCGTTTTCCATAAAATTCCTTCCAAATTGCCTAAAGGCGCTATTTTAAGATTTTTTGGGTTAATAAAAGCTTATTTGGGTATAATCGTGAAATTTTACGAAATCTAGGAGGGGCTATGAGTTGGAGTAGGACGTCGTGGAAAGATTATAAAATTTTACAGCAGCCGGTTTATCAGGATGAAAGTGCGGTGCAGGCCGCTAAAGAGCGCCTTTACAAGCTGCCGCCGTTAATTTTTGCGGGCGAGGTTCGCAACCTAAAAGCCGAGCTTGCGCGCGCAAGCGAGGGTAAGTCGTTTTTGCTTCAAGGCGGCGATTGCGCGGAGAGCTTTAATGATTTTAGCGCGAATAATATCCGCGATATGTTTAAGGTAATGCTTCAGATGGCGATCATTCTTACCTTCGCAGCGGGTCGCCCCGTCGTTAAGGTAGGTCGTATCGCAGGGCAGTTCGCAAAGCCGCGCAGCAGCGACTTTGAGGAAGTGGGCGGCGTGAGCTTGCCTAGCTACCGCGGCGACATAATCAACGGCTTTGAGTTTAACGAAGCGGCGCGCAAGCCGGATCCTGCGCGCATGATAGAGGCGTATCATCAAAGCGCTTCGACGCTGAATTTGCTGCGCGCCTTTTCTCGCGGCGGTCTTGCGAACCTGCACGAGGTGCATAAGTGGAATTTGGGCTTTTTGAAAAAGGGCGAGCTGGAGGCTAAATTTAACGAGCTCAGCGATGAAATTTCGCGTACGCTAAAATTTATGGAGGCGTGCGGACTGAGCGCCGCAAATTCTCCGAGCCTTGCCGAGACGGTGCTTTACACCTCGCACGAGGCGCTGCTGCTGCATTACGAGGAGTGCCTGACGCGCATCGACAGTACCAGCGGCGATTGGTACGACTGCTCGGCGCACATGCTTTGGATCGGCGAGCGCACGCGTGGCGCGGACGATGCGCACGTGCATTTTTTAAGCGGTATCAAAAACCCTCTCGGCGTCAAGATCGGCCCTAGCGGCACCGCGGATGAAATTTTGCGCCTTTGCGACAAGCTCAATCCGCAAAACGAAGCAGGCAGGCTAAACGTCATCATCCGCATGGGCGCGGATAAGATCGGCGCGCGGCTGCCGCAAATTTTACGCGAGATAAAGCGCGAGGGCAGGGCGATCCTATACAGCATAGACCCGATGCATGGCAACACCGTCAAGGCCGCGAACGGCTACAAAACGCGCGAATTTTCTAAAATTTTAAGCGAGGTTCAGAGCTTTTTTGAGATCCATGCCGCGGAGGGCACGCACGCGGGCGGCATCCATCTTGAGATGACCGGTCAAAACGTCACCGAGTGCACGGGCGGCTCGTTTAACGTAACGCAAGAGACGCTAAAACAGCGCTACGAAACGCAGTGCGATCCGCGCCTAAACGCAGATCAGGCGCTAGAGCTTGCGTTTTTGCTCGCCGATAATCTAAAAAAGGCGGAGTAGCCCGCCTTTTGTTGCGCGAGAATTTGGTTACGGCTTGGAATTTAATCGTAGTTTGGGATATTTTACGTAAGTTCGCGCCGCGACTGTGCTTTGCGCTTGAAACGCTTTAAATTTAATCATATCTTGACGCGAGCGATTTTAAATTTACGCGGCTTTAATCTAAAATTTATATGGAGCAATCACAAAAAATTCCGTAAAATTTTATCGTAGCGGAAAGGCGGCGCCACTAGGTTCTACGAGGAATTTTAATCGTAGCGCTAGAATATGCGACGTCGCGGCAAAGCGTAGAATTTCGCCTGAATCTGTAATGCTTTGTTTGATTTTATTTTAGTTTTGTGGCGCGGTTTGAAATTTCAAAAATTTTACTGTCGCGGAATTTGGAAATTTAATTTTAAGCCTATTAGTAGAAAAAACTATTGCGGCTGATTTAAGAGTTTTGCAAAGTCAAATTCATTAAGCCATTTTGATTTCGCTCTTCATATCTACTATTTTTGACATAGATTACTCCTTAAATTTGATTTTATTGAGTTTCATATATTCTTCAAAATAGTCCCAAGGACCATGATATAGCGTTTCAAGTCCGTTCCCGCAGTTATCTACGCGTATCCTTATCTCGCCATAATTATTGCTTGTCCATGTTTTTGTCGTATTATCTTCTAGTAATGTAGTACCGCGATAAGTAAGTTTATTTAGATCCCTTTTTCCCGTTTCAATTGAATCGATATCTTCACAAAAACTATCAAAATTCCTATTTTTTAACATTGCCATCAGCGAGCCTGTTGTTCCACTATACTTTATAATGTACACGATCTTATCGCTTTCTCCTCGAATTTTATCAGAGGCAGTGAAATTCTTATCGGATTTAAATACTGCAATAGAGTTATATTGAAAAAATTTTAATATCCAATCCGATTCTTGATGCGTTTTTTCATCGTGATACTTTCTCTTGTAATAAACCGAATAATTAAGTTCCCCTTTATCATTAAAAAGCTTGCTATCCTCCCATGGATACACCACGCTTTCATCATCTATAGCTTTTAGTATGGATTTATCTATCGGCGCAATTTGTTTTCCGTCTTTGCAAATTTGTCTGCCGATAGACAATAAATTTTCTAAATTTAACTCTTTAGATACTTTCCAAAATTCACACTTATCATCGGGGCGCTTGTCGCCGTTACACTTACGATAAATTTCCCACCAGTCGATATCAAAGTCTAAATCCTTCGGCCTACTGTCTCTTAAAAAGATTTCATAAAAATGGTAATTGCTCTTTGCATGCTCATTTTTCAAATACTGCTTAAACGCTATCTCTTTTAGTTCATTATCCGATAAGATGCCAAAATGCAAGGGATTGGTGCAAACTCCGGCGTAGTTTAAACCCATATTTATAGGCATATAAGGGATAAAAGTCAAAATGCAGATGATAAAAATCGCAGAGATTATATAATGGCGCTTTATAAATTTTAGAAAATTAATAAGATATTTTTTCAAAATTCGTCCTCTTATATATTCGTTATTTCGTTAGTTTTATATCGAGTGCGACTACTGCGATTGCGACGTTTACGTCGTGCGTGATGCTAAGGCTTGCGGATTTGATATGAAATTTTTTACGGATTTTTTTACGGATTTTTAGATGCGGCGCGCCCAGGGCGTCTTTGTAAATTTTAGCGTCTTTAAAGCCGAACTCCGCGCCGATGCCGGTGCCTAGCGCCTTACTAAGCGCCTCTTTGGCGGCATAGACGCCCGCGATACTTTCGTCGCGCAGCGCGGAGGAGCGCTCGGATTTTTTCAAAATGCGCTTTAGAAATTTCGCGCCGTATTTTGCGCGCAGCGCCGAGATCCTGCGCACCGCGGTTATGTCCGTGCCGATCTTTATCACGGACGAACGCCCCGCGGTTTAAATTTAATCACGATTGCAAGCTCTCTTTAATCTCGATGTCGATGATCTTATCGCCCTGCCTAATCGCGTCCAAAACCGCTAAGCTAGGCTGATCCACGATACGACCGAACACCGTATGTACGCCGTCTAGGTGCGGCTGCGCGCTGTGGCAGACGAAAAACTGGCTGCCGCCCGTATCGCGCCCCGCGTGCGCCATCGATAGCGCGCCGCGCACGTGCTTGTGCTTTTGGCGGTCGCATTCGCACTTTATGCGCCAGCCCGGACCTCCCGTGCCGGTGCCGCGCGGGCAGCCGCCTTGGATTACGAAATTTGGAATTACGCGGTGAAAATTTAACCCCTTGTAAAACCCGCTGCGCGCGAGGTTGGCGAAATTCGTAACTGCCTGCGGCGCTTCATCTGCGAAAAGCTCCAGCTTCATATCGCCCTTTTCGGTTTTTATCACGGCGTATTTATCGCGCGCCAAAGCCTCTGCGTCAATGTCGTAAATTTTTAAGCTTTCCATTTTTTCTCCTATGCGATGTTGGTGTAAACTGCCTGAACGTCGTCGTCGTCCTCTAGCCGCTCGAGCAGTGCGTCTATGTCGCCCAGCTGATCCTCGCTAAATTCGTGCTTTTCGTTGGCGACGAATTTTAAGCTTGCGCTGATGATCTCAAGCCCTATCTTTTCGATACCTTCGTTTAGAGTGCCGAAGCTTTCGTATTCTCCGTAGATTAGAAGCGTCTTTTCGAGCTCGCCCTTATCGTTTTCAAACTCGTTGATCTCAAGCTCGCTAAGACCGAAGTCGATGAGCTCAAGCTCCAGCTCCTCGATGTCGCGGCTCGGCAGCTTAGTCTCAAAAACGGCCTTGTGCGAAAACATAAATTTCAAACTGCCGCTCGGCAAAAACTCGCCCTTGGCTTTGTTTAAAATTGACTTAACGTTTGCGACGGTGCGGGTCGGGTTGTCGGTGGCGCATTCGATTATTAAAAGCGCGCCGTGCGGCGCCTTGCCGTCGTAAAAGATCGTTTTGATATCGGCGCTATCCTTGCCGCTGGCGCGCTTGATAGCCGCGTCGATGTTGTCTTTGGGCATATTTTGCGCCTTTGCCGTGGCGATCGCGGCGCGCAGCTTGGAGTTCATCAGCGGATCTTCGCCGCCCTCTTTCGCAGCCATCGTTATGGCCTTGCCCAGTTTTGGGAAAAGTTTGCTCATCTTCCCCCATCTAGCTTCTTTTGAAGCGCGTCTGTATTCAAAAGCTCGTCCCATAAAATTCCTTAAAGCTTAAATTTAAAATGGGTGATTATAACGAAAAACCCTTAAATTTCAGGAGCGGGCGTTGAAATAAAATTTATTAAAAAGTAGTATAAGTTTTGAAATTTTAATCCAAAGGAGAGGCTCATGGCTTTGAAACAAAGCGTAAAATTTAAGGCGCAAAATATACACTGCGAAAACTGCGCGAGGACGATCAAAAACGCGCTTAAGGACGATTTCGGCGAGATCGAAGTGGACGTAGCAAGCGGAGTGGTGAGTTTAAGCTTAGATCCGCGCGACGAGGCTAAATTTAAAGAGGAGATGGACGATTTGGGCTTTAGCGTCGTAGAAAAACTGTCCTGCGAAAACTAACGGATGTCAAGCAAAATCACTCTAAATATCGTCGGGATGAGCTGCGTAAACTGCTCTAACGCGATCGAGCGGGTAAGTCGCAAGATAGAGGGGGTGCAGGACGCGCACGTAAATTTCGCAAACGGCAGCGGCGAGTTCGTACTTGCTGATCCGGCGCTTGAGGAGACGCTAAAAGCCAAGATCAAAAAGCTGGGCTACGACATCGCCGTCGATTACGAGGATTTGGAGCGCAAAAAGCGGAGCAATCTCAAAGCGGCGCTATTTAGGCTAATCCTAGCTCTCATTTTGGCCGCGGCGGTAATGGCTGTGGAGATGAGCGGGTTTTTGAGCTTCGTCCCAAAGGCGCTACTTTGCGCGGCGATGGCGTGCGTGAGCCTATTTTACTGCGGCAAAAACTTCTTTTATCACGCTTACGGCTCGCTGAAAAACAGAAGCTTTGATATGAACGTGCTTGTGGCGATGGGAAGTTTTTTTGCGTTTGCCTATTCGCTAACGGCCGCGGCGTGGGTCTATACGCACGGCGCGCAGAATGAATTTACCAATCTTTATTTCTCCTCCGCCTCGATGATAATCGCCTTTATTTCGCTCGGCAAATACCTAGAAGAGCGCAGCAAGATGAAGGCGAACGACTACATCAAGGGGCTAATCGATTTAAGCCCCAAAACCGCGCTTTTGATCAAAGACGACGGCACGATAGCCGAAGTGCGCGCAGAAGCGCTAAAGCCGGGCGATAAAGTACTCGTAAAAAACGGCTCGCGCATCCCTTGCGACGGGCTTATCGTCGAGGGCGGCGCGCAGATCGACGCCTCGCTCATCAGCGGCGAGAGCTTGGCGGTTTATAAAGGCGTAGGCGATGAGGTAAACGCAGGCTGCGTCAGCACTGACGGCGTCATCTACGTGAAGGTGACGAAATTTTCGCATCAGACGCTACTTGCCGAGATTAAAAATCTGCTGAACGAGGCGGGCAACAAAAAGATGCCGATCGCGCGCTTTGCGGATAAAATTTCAAATATCTTCGTGCCCGCGGTGATTTTGATCGCGCTTGTCAGCTTTATAGCGTGGATGGCGCTTGACGGGCGACTCTCATACGCCGCATCCGCCGCTATTTGCGTGCTTATCATCTCCTGCCCGTGCGCGCTAGGTCTTGCGACGCCGATCGCTATCGTTTGTGCGATCTCAAACGCCGCAAAGGCTGGAATTTTAATCAAAAATCCCGAAATTTTAGAAATTTTAAAGGACGCCGACGTCGCGGTTTTCGATAAAACCGGCACGCTTAGCAAGGGCGAAATTTCTGTAAGCTTCAGCGATCTGAGCGCCCAAGATCTCTACGCTCTGGCAAGCGCGCAAAAGCTTAGCGAGCATCCGATCTCAAAGGCGATCGTAAAATTTGCTGAGCTGAAATTCGGCGAAATTTCTAAATTTAACGGCGAGTTCGAAAGCATCGCGGGCAAGGGGATCGTCGCTAAAAATCCCACCGGCGAAATCCTTTGCGGCAGCACGGGCTTTCTGCGCGAGCGCGGCGTAGATGCGGGCGTCGAAGTAGAAGCGGAGGAG
>CAUSCW010000055.1:0-11429 GCA_963530195.1 uncultured Campylobacter sp. | reverse complement strand
CGCGGCAAGAAATTTAAAAGCAGAGCAAGCCGGAAGCGAGAGCAAAGGCGCAAATAATAGCGCAACGCAAATCCGCAAGATAGTGATCTCGCGCTCCGACCTAAACGTCTTGAGCCTGCTCGCAAACGGCGCTTTCGGCAAGAGCTGCGAGCTACTGCACCCAAGCAAGCTAAGCGTATGCGGCATAAATTTCGTTTTTTCCTGCGCGGACGCAAAAAAAGGCGATATTTTAGAGCTTTATCTTAGCAAGGACGGCATAGCCGAACGCACCAAAAATTCGCTTAGCGGCGAAAGTGGTGCGTATTTGCTAGCTAAAGAATCGCGCAACTTACAGGATGGAGTTTCTGCCGCGGCTCAAAACGAGCAGAGCTTTGCGAAAAGCGGCGCAGGTTTCGCGCGCACTGCAAGTACGCAAAGCACTATAAACGCCACAAGCGAGGGCTTAGACCATATAGAAAGCCTTACTGCGAGCTATGATCAAACTTTTACTAGCAGCACAGATGTAAAATCTGCAAACAACGCCGCTTTGGATTTGGCGAAAAGCTCCAGTGAAAATTCTGCGGTAAATTCCGCGCGGAGCTTTGCCGAAAATTCTGCGATCAATCGCGTTTGCAGCACAGATACAAAATCCGTAGCAAATTCGGCGGGAAATTTTATTTCAAATTCCACCGAAAATTTCATTAAAAATTCTACTGTAAATCCCGCTTCTTGCGAGCTTGCCGCGCGCATAGACGTTAGCGACGTTTATGCCCCAAGTGCAAGCGAGGTCGCAGACTCGGTGTTTCAAAACGCATACGCAGAGCAAACTGCGGTGCAGGGGCGCATCACGCTGCTAAAAAATGGTCTTGCAGAGCAAATCGCGCGCATAAAAAAAGTCGCAAGCTCGCTTGCCGCGCCTAAAATTTCAGCGTTTTTTACCTGCGCCGATCCGATCCACCGCGTGCATGAGCGGCTGATTAGGCATATGATCGATAAGGCGGATTTCGTGGTGATTTTTTTAACCGGCACGAATAGCACGGATGCCCTGCCCTACGAGCTACGCAAAAAAACGCTAAGCTATTTGCTGCAAAATTTTTTGGTCGCGCAACGCGCCATGATGATCGATCTGGGCTCACTTGCGATTTTTGACGACAAGCCCGCTCTGCAATGCGCGATTGCGAAAAATTTAGGTATAAACAAAATAATTTTTGGGCAAAATCACGCAAATATGGAGCTATTTTTCGAAGGAGGCGGCGTGCATTCGGTGCTGGACGAGTATCAAAAGCGCGGCGAAATCGAGATTTTGCTTATGCCCGAATACGTCTATTGCGAGAAGTGCAAGGTGCTCGTAAGCACCAAAAACTGCCCTCACGGCGCTCATCATCACGTGCATTACCGCACGCAAAATCTAAAAGCACTGCTGCGCGCGGGGATTTTGCCACCCGCGATTTTTATGCGCAAGGAGATCTCGGCGATGATTTTAAGCGAGCTCTTTCCCGCGCGATTTTCAGATCTGCAAAAGCTCTACGACGAGCTTTTTCCAAACAACGGGATCTTGCAGAGCCACGGCGAGAGCGAGTTTTACGAGCAGCTTATGCAGCTGTACCAAACCAGCGCGCTAAAGACGTAGCTCTCGAGGGCGCAACGCAAAAATGACGTGGAATTTGCGGAAGCTAGGCAGAGGGTAAAATTTCGCGGCGTTAGAATTTACGGCGGCTAGACGTAAAGTAAAATTCCATAGTGTGGAAAGAATAAACTGCGCGGAATTTTATAGAATAAAGAGCGGCGGACGCAGATTTGGCGTAAAATTTTGTGGCACGACGAAGCTAAATTTTTAAAGCATTAACAGCGCGATAAAACGAGCTTTAAATTTTAAAGTCTTGGCTTCGTAGCAAATTTATAACGGCGCAGTAAAATTTTGCGGCGAAGCGGATTTAAAATTTTAAGGTGCGGCATATGCGTAATTAGCAGTGCGGCAGATCTAAAATTTAAGCTTTCGACGAGCGAGCTTAAATTTAGCCAGATGCTCGCAGTAAGTCGCAGTGCATAAATTTGGGCGAGGCGCAACGACTGCTCGCTCGCGCAAAATGCCGTGCGTTGGCGGACGGGTTTGAAAACTCCGCGCAAGCGAGCAAAATTTTAAATTTTTACGAAAATGAGTAGAATTTTAAAATTCCTGCGTTAGCGAGCGAAATTTTGTGGCGAGCGAGTAGAACTGATTTCGTGTAGGCAGGCGAAATTTAAATTCTACATGCACGAACAAAATTTAAAATTCTGCGCGTAAGCGAATTTGAAATTTTTCGTGCGCGAGCAGATGCTCTAATTAAAATAAGCGGTAAAATTTTAAAAAGCAAAATTTAAAAGGACAATTATGGATAAAATTTTCGTTACATTTTTCGGCGCGGGGTTACTAAGGCCCGCACCGGGCACCTGGGGCAGCATCGCAGGCTGGATAGCGGGGCTTGCGATTTTGATGCTAGCGGGCGAGGTGACGCTGTTTTTGTGCGCCGCTCTCGTCTTTTTCGTCTCGCTTAAGATCGTAAGCGATTACGAAAGGCGGGTAGGCGCGCACGATAACAGTGAGATCGTCATCGACGAAGTCGTGGGGGTGTGGATCGCGATGTGCGTTGCCGCGCCCGTGGACGAGATCTTTTCGCTACCGCTGCGGGAGCTGATCGCAGGCTTTGAGAGTAGCAGGATATCGATCCTTTCGATGATTTTGGCGCTGCTGTTTTTCAGGGCGTTTGACATCTGCAAACCCTCGATCATCGGGCGCGTGGATCGCGACGTAAAGGGCGGGCTCGGCGTGATGCTGGATGACGTGCTGGCGGGCTTTTTCGCGGGGCTCGGGGTTTTGATAGTTATCTCTTTAGGGATCAAGCTCGGTGCCGCGGGATTGATTTTTTAAGCTTTTTTAGGCGAGATCGCAGCAAATACAGTGCGATTGCGGGCGCTATCAAGCACCGAAATTTTAAAAACCGCATCTTGAGCGGGCTTATGAATTAGCGCAAATTTTAACTTCTGAGGCGCGAGCCCACTTGAAATTAAAATTTAGCGGTATTTATTCGCGCAGCCTGCAAATAAAGCAGGCGTAAAATTTTAAAATTTTGCACGAGTCGCGATAAAATTTGCGTGGCCTTAAATTTTTAAATTTCGCAGTTTGCAGAAATCTAAGACATAAAAATTTAATTGCGCTGCAAGAATCAAAATCATGCCACTTAAATTTCGTGCGGCTAAATTTTAAAATAAAGCGGCAGGCGCAACTCGCGCGTAAAATTTTAAAATTTATCGCTAATCGCAGACAGTCTAGCAGGACGTGCTATTAAATTTTGGCAATATTTATGGTTTTGCTTGTAACATTGCTACAAATGCGGGTATCGACGCAAAAAATTTAAAGGAACGAAAAATGCAAAAGAGCGCGATTGAGATACGTGGCATTCCCGCCGCCGTTTGGGGAAACCGCTCGAAAAAGGTTTATATCTACGCTCACGGGCAAGGCGGAAGCAAAGATGATGCGGAGCTTTTAGCTTCCGTCGTTTGCGAGCAAGGCCGGCAGGTTATTAGCTTTGACCTGCCCGGGCACGGACAGAGGCGGCACGAGTCCGCTTCTTGCGAGTCTATTTTTTATGATCTGCGGCGCGCTATTTTGGAATTTCGCGAAATTTTATCGTATGCAAAGAAGCGCTGGGGCGAGGTCGCGCTGTTTGCCGTTAGCCTAGGGGCATGGCTCGGCCTGCAAAGCTTCCGCGACGAAAAGCTTAGCGACTGCCTCTTCGTCTCGCCGATACTTGATATGAAATACGTTATTTCAAATATTATGCGTAGGGCTGGCGTCAGCGAGGAGCGATTGAAGCAAGAGCGGATGATTTTGACCCCTGTCTGGCAACCGCTTTTTTGGGAATATTGGAGTTTTGTTTTGAACAATCCGATCACAAAATGGGAAACGCCCAGTAGAATTCTATATGCAGAAAACGACGATATGATGCCTCTTTGTATCGTTAGAAATTTCGCGCAGAAGTTCGACTGTGACTTAAGCGTTATGAAAAACGGCGAGCATTGGTTTCATACGCCGCAGCAGCTAGATTATTTACGCAGATGGATCAAATCGGCAGTTGAGAATCGGCGATAAAATTCTATAAAAGACTTTTAAAACTCACGCCCAAACTCGCGACGATGAAATTCCGCGCATTTTCGGGGTGCGAATTTCATAAATTTAAGATGATCTTGATATTTTGCTTTAATACGCTTGTTTTATAAGGCGCTTTTCGTAAATCCCAGCTCGCATCGCGTCACGCGAGGGGCATAGCTTCAAAGCACCCATTTCATAAATTTAACAAAGTCCATCGTATAACATAATCAGGGTGCCTATTGAGCTTCAAAGCACCCATTTCATAAATTTAACCGCAATAGCATAAATCATGACCGATATGAATTACAAACTAAAATATGATTAAAATTTAGCCGATAAGCTGTCAATATAAATGTAAAAATGCCAATTTTAAAGCTAAATTTTAAAAAATGTCTATAAAGATGAATTCTTGAGATCTTAGCATGCTTTTGGCACGAGGTGCGAGCCAATGACAGCTTATCGCACTTCACTAGCACTATCGCGCTTTTGCTACACGGACGCTTTACGAATCCATAGCAGTCGCGCGATTAAATTTTAAAAATTATTTGCCTATCCTAAAGCCGTTTAGCTTCATATAAGTCGTATCTTTATGAAATGCTTCGCAGCGCTCCCTGTTGCGGTTGATGTTTTCGGTTGTGAAGAAATAGCCATCGCTATCTTGACGCAAGGTGATCGTCGCGCAAAAGATCATATCGTTTTTGAGTTTCGGTCCTACGCCATAGGTAAAGCTTTGATTGACTGCTAAGCTACGTGCCAGATCGCTATCACTAAACTGTCTGGAGCCCGTCATACTCTTTAGCTCGCGAAAATTTCCTTGATTTAAGTAGTCGCGTTGTATATCTTTAAATACGCCTTCAAGCTCGACTGCATAAGCTTTTACTAAAACCTCATCCTTAGCACCGCTTAATTTAGGATATATTATTTTTACTATCACAAAGATTATAATAGCTAAAAATATTATCCCGCTTACGCCGCCGCCTACTGCCGCACCTTTTCTCATTTTCATCATTTTACTCCTTCATCGATGTCCTTTACCAAGGCATCTATTTTTTTATTAAGCATGAAATTTTCGTAGCTTTTTTGGATATAGGCTTCAAGCAGTTCGCCCGCATCCAGATGATCGCTGCCACGAGTTAAAATCCGCCAGTCCCTACCGAAGACCTTCGCAAAGTCATCATCCAGGCTTATCGCGTATTTCTTCGTCAAAGACTTACTCGTCAGCTGAACTGAAATTTCTTTCATTTCTCGCCCAAATTGTCGCCTGCCAAAATATCGTCGATCTGCTTGCTTAGATCCTCGTCGCTCATCTTGCGATATGCCAGATCATTTTCTAGCGTGCCAAGCTGCATTCCCAAAGCCTCATTTTGCGCCTTAACCGTCGCTAGCTCGGTACGTAGCTTTTCGTTTTCGTCTCTAGCCTCGCTATAGCGTCTAATCAGCTCAGCTACTTTATTGCTTAAGCCCTCGACCTTTTTCTCTTCGTCAAAGATTGATTCCATTATTTCGCCTTTTCTGATATAATTTAAATGAAAATATTACCCAATTTTGGCTTTAAAAAAGGAAAAATTTTGCAAAATTTTAAAATCGAGAGCAAATTCTCCCCAAGCGAGGATCAAGAAAAAGCGATCGAAGGCATCGTCGCGGGCTTTCAAAGCGGCAACAAATACCAAACTCTTCTCGGCGTTACCGGCTCGGGTAAAACTTTTAGCATGGCAAATATCATCAAACGCCTCGGAATTCCTGCGCTCGTAATGACGCACAATAAATCTCTCGCGGCGCAGCTTTATAGCGAATTTAAGGGCTTTTTCCCGCAAAATCACGTCGAGTACTTCATCAGCTACTACGATTATTATCAGCCCGAGGCCTACATCCCCAGGCAGGATCTTTTCATCGAAAAGGACAGCGACGTAAACCAAGAGCTCGAGCGCTTGCGGCTAAGCGCCACTGCAAGCCTGCTAAGCTTCGACGACGTCATCACCGTGGCGTCGGTTTCGGCAAACTACGGCCTGGGCGATCCAGCCGAATACAAAGGCATGGTGCTGTTTTTTGAGATCGGATCAAAATTTAGCACTAAATTTTTGCTTCGCAAGCTCGTCGATATGGGTTACAAACGCAACGACGATTTTTTTGATCGCGGGAATTTTCGCGTAAACGGCGACGTGATCGACATCTACCCCGCGTATTTTAACGACGAGGCGTTTAGGATTGAGTTTTTCGGCGACGAGATAGAGGCGATGTATCATCTGGACGTGCTCGAAAATAAAAAGACGCAGAGCGTCAAAAAATTTATTCTCTACCCGACGAGCCAGTTCATCGTAGGCGAGCAGCGCCTGAAATCGACGATCAAAGGGATCGAGGAGGAGCTTGAGCAGAGGCTGAAATTTTTCGAGGACGCGGGCAAGCTCGTCGAGGCGCAGCGGCTGAAAGGGCGAGTGGAATTTGACCTTGAGATGCTGGGCGCCACGGGGATGTGCAAGGGGATCGAAAACTACGCGCGCTATCTGACCGGTCAAAAGCCGGGCGAAACGCCCTATTCGCTCTTTGATTACTACGAGAGCAAGGGCAAGGACTATCTCGTCATCGTCGATGAAAGCCACGTGAGCCTGCCGCAGTTTCGCGGGATGTTCGCAGGAGATCGCAGCCGTAAAGAAACACTCGTAGAATACGGCTTCCGCCTGCCATCAGCACTTGATAACCGCCCGCTGATGTTTGATGAGTTTATCAACAAAAAAGCTAAATTTCTATTCGTCTCCGCAACGCCAAATGATTACGAACTGGATCTTAGCCGCGGCGCCGTATATGAGCAGATACTGCGCCCGACGGGACTACTCGATCCGCAGATCGTCTTAAAAGACAGCGACAACCAGGTCGAAATTTTACACGATATGGCAAAGGAGGTCATCGCGCGCGGCGAGCGGATCTTAGTAACCGTGCTAACCAAAAAGATGGCGGAGGAGCTGAGCAAATACTATCTAGAGCTAGGCCTTAAGGTCAAATATATGCACTCGGACATCGATGCGATCGAGCGCAATGAGCTCATCCGCGGCCTACGCAGCGGCGAATACGATATGCTAATCGGTATAAATTTGCTCCGCGAGGGGCTCGATCTGCCCGAAGTAAGCCTTATCGCGATCATGGATGCCGATAAGGAGGGATTTTTGCGCTCGCGCACGAGCCTCATTCAGACGATGGGGCGAGCCGCGCGAAACGTGCATGGGCAGGTCGTGATGTTTTGCAAAAAGATCACCGCTTCGATGCAAGAGGCGATCGATATCACCCAAAAGCGCCGCAAATTTCAAGATGAATACAACCGCGCTCACGGCATAACCCCACATTCTGCAAGCCGCAATATCGAGGAGAGCCTAAAGATCGAGGACGGCACCGAAATTTTAAGAAAGGGTGCCAATTTAGAGAAGATGCCTGCCGCCGAGCGCGCCAAGATCGTAAAGGAGCTCCGCAAGCAGATGCTCGAAGCCGCGGCAGCTCTGGAGTTTGAAAAGGCCGCCGCACTGCGCGATGAGATCGCAAAACTTAGGAAGCTGTAAATCGCAAGGCTTAAAAGCGCCGTGAAATTTCGTCGTGAAATTTGCGCATTAAATTCCACCTGGCGGAGCGTAAAATTCATGCGCGTAACGCAATGTGAAATTCACAGCAGCTCGCGCCTCTATTCCGCAACGCGCTCCGTGCCCATCTTTGCATCTTTTGCGCACCTTTATTGCTTTTCCGTGCGTCCATATTTACAGCCATCTCTACGCGTTTGCGTGCTATGCTTAAATTCCGCGCCGAAGCGGAATTTCGCCCAATTTCTTACGTAAACATCCGTAAAATTCTAAGCAATTTTTCTCGTTCGAAATCACACGAATAAAAACGCCGCGGGCACCACAAAATTCATCAGCAAGAATATTCGCGAGCTCTCATCCCATTTAAATTTAGCAGAATCTATCGTCTTTTGGAATATACGTGCTTCGGTTGAAAAAATAGCACGCTGCGAAAACAATCAAGCAAACAGACGATATATTCGAGCCGCTTAAAAGCAAGTCTATTATCCTCTCATTATTTTTAGCGATCAATGCCACTATTATGAGCGCTAGCGGATACAAAATCAAAGCCGCACTAGCTAAATTTTCAATAGTAAAAACCGCTAAAGAAATTCGCTGATTTTTTATGAAAAGCTTGCTATATTCTTTAATAGAATTACTTTTTAAATAACCTATAGTTAATAGAATAGACGAAAATAACATTACTAAAACAATAACAACGCCGCGCAATGTAGTAATAGCGCTCGCAAATGTAACAATGATAAATAAAAACGCCAAAAATATTGCGCTCGCACGCCTAATCAATCTATGTATGTCATATCGCCTTTTTAAATTTTTTGGAATATTGGCAAATTTCTCGTTTAGTTTATCCTCTTTAAATTCGGCTTCTCGCACCGACAAATAAAGCTTCGTTTGAGAGCCGCCGATATGGATCCTTGGAGTATATGAGCCTTTATTATAAAAATAGCATAAAAGAAAAACTAATATGCAAATCGGAGCTATAAAGACTCCGTATAAAGTGCCGGCGCCGCTTAACTCATCTCGCGAACCTCCCATTGCCGAAGATAGAAATAGCAAAGTGGGAAATAAAATCAAGACTAAGCTAGCCGTATTCTCAAAAGTAAAAATCGTCAAACTGGCATCTTGATTTTTTATGAAAAAGCTGCTGTATTTTTTTGTCTTGTAGCACTTTAAACAAAATGCCGTCAAGCAAATGGATAAAACTATCGCCACACAAAACAAAAGAGGCTCGGGCATCTGAATATCCACGTAAGAAATAAGTCGCGAAGCTACCGATGCAATGCCGAACAAAAGCGCTAAAAATACCATACTAGAGCACCTAATTAGCCTATGTTTGTCGTATCGCTTCTTTAAATTCTCCGGTATTGCGGCGAATTTTTCGTCTAGCTCTTTCATCTCGGCTTGAAATTTTTCGCTCACGGCTCGCTCCTTTTAAGCGTTTAAATTTTAGAGATTATATTGAATTCGGCGCCGCGTCTTTTTGATGTCGCACCTTGCGGTTAAATTTTAAAATTTACCGCGTTGCATTCGCGAAGAGCCGAAAAATTTTAAACTCGGCAAAGCATTAAAATTCCCGTTCGCCTTTAAATTTAGCATTTTACCGCAGCTAGCAAAACTCTAAATTTTCCACGCGCAGCGGTCTTTCGCCCTCAAAAATCACCCCGATGCCGAAAGGCTCGCAAATATCAAGCGCGCCGGGCCCCATCAGCCACTGCGTATCGCGCGCGTAAAACGTGCATTGCGGCAGCTCAAACGGCAGATCGCAAACGGGCACGTCAAGCAGCCTAAGCTCATCCTCGCCCAAACGATACTCGCGTCTAAGCTCGTCTCACAGGAAGACAAGAGCGTCTTTTACGTACCGATCGATGTCCCAGGCGTCGCTGCGCGAGCAAGACCCCTCATCGTCCACATCCGCCGTATCTGCAGACACGAGACAAAATGGCACCTCGCTAGAGCTTTCGCTTTTTAGCGCCAGCTCCGCATACCAAATAAAGCCCTCGTCCATCGCGACTTTTTCAAGCTCGCCAAATTTCCAAGCCATTTTTTGCATTTTATTTCCGCTCCATATTTTCGCATCGTCTTTTAAAATTTTGATGCCGCGCCCGTTTTTGCGCGCCGTGTTGAAATCCGCACCGAAATAGAATCCCGCTCGCTTCTTAGACGAATGATCGCAAATCGTTAAGCGATTTTTTCGGTCCGAAGCCACGCGAACAAAAACGCCGCCGGCGCCGCAAAATCCATCAGCACGGATATGCGCGAGCCATCGCCTGAGATGACGGACAGTATGCCGCCCGCAAACGCAATCCCCACGGCGATCAGAAATAGCGCGTTTTGCGTGTCTTTATACAGCCCGTAGTAGAGCCTAGCGATGAAAAACAAAACCGCCAGCGCGCCGATAATCGTGAGGGTGCGATTTTGCAATATCGAAGCAACCGCATAGGCAATCGCGGTGATAATTATAAATTTGATGTTAGAGACGGTATCGCTGCCCGCAAGTTCGGAGATACCTTTCGCCGCGCGGTAAAGAAGGATGAGCGAGCCCAGGCCCAGGCACGTCCTGATGCTAAAAAGCCCCTCGCCGCCCGGTAGGTGCTCCGTAAGCGCAGAAATCAGCATAAGTACCTCCGATATGATGCCGAAGCGCTTTGCGTCTGCGAGCCTGCCTTGATTGAAGGGGTTTCGCATACCGCCGAAGCCGCCGCCCATGCCGCCCGAACCGCCTAAACCGCCGCCGGAGCTTTTGAAACTTCCTTGCATTTTTGCCTCCTTATTCGCGCGATCGCGCCTAGAACATACTTACTGCAATTTGCCCGTCCTGCCCGCGCGCTTTTAAATCGGTACGCGGCGCAACCTCGCACGATCCACATAAGCGATAAAGTGCGAGTAGCGATAGCAAGCGAGTCGATTTGAAATTTTAAAATCCTAACACAGTTTGCTTTAAAAATTTAAAATTCCAAAAGACCTGCCGCTGTCTGCCGCGAGCGGCGATGAAATTTTAACACCTCCCTTACGGCGAAATTTTAAAATTTAGCTCGTCGTAGAGGCAACGCGTCGTAAAATTTCACGGCGAAATTTCACGCTGAAATTCTAACTCAAAATTCCACGCCCGTAGTGCAAATTTTAAAGCCCGAAAAATTCCATCGCGGCGACTTAGAATTTTACTCGTTAAATTTTATAAATTTGTGTGCTTTTAAATTCGCAAATTTAATACGCCTTTACGAGCCGTAAATTTTTTAGATATATGACGCCGTCAAAAACGCCGCCTCCATTCGGCGCAGGCCAAGAAATGGCAATTCTTTTCGGCTCCTCGTCGTATTTGGGCTCGCAATAATTCTTTGAGCAGTCTATTTTAAATACCTCTTTATCGTTGCTATCAAAATCCGTCTGAGTAGAATTTTTAGGAATTTCCAGCGTGTGGATTATACGATACGGCTCGCCCTCTTTTGTGCGGGCGGACATTATTTTTATTAGCGTGTCTGTACCGCCGTCCGAAGTCCTATAAACCCCGTCTTGCCCCAAGCCCGCCAGCTCGAATTTTTTCTCCTTGCTATAAAATGCCGAGATTATGGAGCAGCCGCTAAAAAGCAAAACTGCCGCAAATAACGCAAACGCTCTCATTTTCCCTCCTTAGGTCGGTTAAATTTAGTTTTTAAAACTATGAATAGGAGCCGGTATCTGGCCGCCGCGAGCGATGAAGTCCGCAGATGAGTTTTTATTTACGCTCATCACGGGCGCGCTGCCAAGAAGCCCGCCGAATTCCA
>CAUSCW010000054.1:0-11760 GCA_963530195.1 uncultured Campylobacter sp. | reverse complement strand
ATAGAATTTTGCCCGTCTAGGCGAGCATTCTTGGAATTTGCCGCGCTGTCAATCTTGGTGCCGGCAGAATTTGCTGCGCCGCAAAGCTCCGCCGCGCCCTTTCTGATCGGCAAGGCGCCGTCCGTAAGGGCGCTGCCGCCGATTTGCGCGATGAAGCGAGCGTCTAAAATCAGCCTCTTTGCAACCCCCAAATCGTCGCAAATTTTACCGAAGCATTCGCGCTCTTTGCCCATCGTGCGCTGATCGTAGTCAAAGTGCAGCGCCACGATCTCGTAACCTTCGCGCTTTGCGATATAGGCGCAGGTCGCGCTGTCCATGCCGCCGCTAATTACACATAAAGCTTTCATTTTCGTCCTTTTTTTTGCTAAAATTATACGAAAATTTTATAAAAGAGGGGTAAAAATGATACTTTGCGAGCAGTCCTATCCCGAAATTTTGGACGCTATCGCGGCGGAGCTGGGCGGCGGGAGCGTCGAGCTAATTTTCGTGCGCGGCGAGGAGATGCGGCGGCTAAACGCGCAAACGCGAGGCATCGATAAGGCGACCGACGTGCTGAGCTTCCCGCTCGATCCTGCGGCGTTTGCGGGCTTTGTCGGGAATTTGAACGAGGAAAATTCCGCGCATAAAAACAGTGACGATAAAAATCAAAACGCTGCGAATTCCGCTAGTGAAAATACAAGCGCCGCAAATTCTGCGAGTGAAAATTCCAATACCATAAATTCTGAAAATTCCGAGGGCGAAAGTTCTGGCGATAAAAATTTAAAGAATGAGAATTTTGGCGTCGGGAATTTCGCCCCCGCGCTGCTCGGCTCGGTCGTGATAAATTTAGACCTCGTAGAGCTGAAAGCCGCGCAGCTGGGGCACGGCAGGGATGACGAGACGGCGCTACTTTTTACGCATGGTATGCTGCACGTGCTAGGTTACGATCACGAAAGCGACGACGGGCAGATGCGCGCCAAGGAGTGCGAGATCATCGAAAAATTCCGCCTTCCAAAAAGCCTGATCGTACGAACGGAAGGAGACGAGGAATAAGCGCTGTATATCAAAAAGAGGCAAGCAAGGCATGTGCGGCGGCGTAAAATTCTAATCAAATTTTAAAACGCAGATTGGGAAGCAAAAGCTGCAAGCCCAAAACCGCAGCGATAAAAGGATTTTTAGGGTAAATCGCCGTAATTTCCCAACCAAAATTTCGCATGCTCAAAATTATCAACGGCAACTGAATGCATTTGTATGATTAACTACTTAATGGTAAATTTTTGTATTTAAATATAAATTTCTACAAACGGATGTTTGCGAAACTTTGTCTTTAAATTTGCTAATTTTAATAAAAACCGCTTTAAGACCGTTTATTAAATTTACGGAATCGATAAAAAGTAGATAATCTTCGCTCTTATATTTTATCGGTCCGAAATAAATCAGGGTATCTCCTGCGATCTTGTTTCGATAATCCTCAAAATCTATCCTGCTATAATATGAATCGTATGAGGGGTCTTTTATAATTTTACTGCACTCTTGCGGATCTAGAATATACATAAAATTTGCAAAAGACATCTCGTATTGCCGAAAATCTTCTCTATACGTCATAATATACAAAAGCTTATTATCAAATTTATATAACGTAAATCCTCTCCCCGTAAAGCCGTCTCTAATCGTTTTATTCATATCCATATACCAGCAATCGCCCATATTTTTCTTTAAAACTGGGTTGTTGTAATCCGTCGTATCAAAAACCAGAGGCTTGATTACGCTTATATTTTTCCATTCGAATAGATCATCGTAAAAGTCGTTGCAGAAGTCTCTTTCTTTTGATAAATGCTCTTCATACTCTTTTTTGAGCGTTGCATTATCTTCTATCGTAAAAAAATAAAAACTCTTGCCATTAAAGGTAGTTGCACCCCGGATCATAGGTTCGTGGAGGGCTTTTCTTACAACTTTTTTATCTTGAATTTTCCATAAAATAGGTTCCAGTTGCCATGGCATCGATGGATGCTTTATATCGTCCGCTTTTACGAACGATACGGCAAACAAGATCGCTAAAATAAAAGCACGAATTTGCATCCCTCACTCCTTAAAATGAGCTTTTGAAGCTTTAAAAGCGTTTTTTGTTATCGGTCGTATAAGCTTATACAACATAATTACTTAATCAAAGTATAAAATACATTATCGTATCCGCACAAATATGAATTTATGCATATACCTACGATCTATACGGCAGGCTTTCGGTGTTTAAATTAACGATCAATTTTATTCACATTCATGAATATATGGATCTTTTAGGGTAAATTCACCATGATCTCCCAACCAAAACGTCGCATACTCAAAATTATCAATCGCAAATGTCGCATGGCGCTCGCTGTACACCCTGCGCGACCTGCATTTTTTGCCTTTGTAATCATAGTGATCTGATAGCTTTTTATAAAACTCGATGCTTTCGTTATCAAAGTCGTAGCCTAGCGCGATATCCTGATTTCGCCCGTCGTAAAAATGGATATAATCGAAATCGAGGTTATAATAAACCTTGCAATGACCATTTTCGCCGTTTATTATGGCATCGCTGCAATATTTTTCTAATTTTAATTTCTCTTTTTCAAACTCATGTCGTAGCTTAATCTGCTCAGACCGGTCTAAATTTTGTGTTTTTTCAGTAAAAAATTCCTCTTCATACCTAAGCGCCTTTTGCAATAAAATAGCCGCATATTCGGCTCTTTTGGAATAAAAATATAGAAAATAGGAGGTGTATAACATAAAGATAAAACCCACAAAAATCATAAAATTTCTAAGTAATTTTTTCAAATCGTTGCCTTTATATGCTCTATATCGGTGCAAATAGTTTCGCCTCTTTCAAAAAGAGCGATGACTTATTATATCCCGTTAAGATTAAATCGCATTTGCAATTTGATATTATATTTTGATTTTAATCTGATATAAGAATGACGGGGCGTAAAATTTATCGTCGTATCATGTAAATTCCGCGGGCAAAATTTATATAAATAAAATTCGCTTAACTGCACGCTTAGCCAAAACTCACGGAGCCTATATTTGTTCCTGCGGACAAACCCTCAAGCACGCCGATTTAGAATTTAAATTTCTTAAATTCTATCTTTTCATCGAAAACCGACATCGTGCGCCGTAGCTCGTCTATATCGACATTTAGCACGGCTAAGAAATACTCTCGTAGCTGCACATATTCATCTTTGTTTGCCATCAAAATATTCATTATATCGACGTTGGCGTTTTCTTTATATAGCACGAGCTGATCGTGAATGCCGAAAAATCCGAGGCTGCCATTATGTAGATGCATAAATATCTTAGAGCCGTAAAGCAGGGTAAGTACCATAGTAAAAATACAAACTATATTTCTAATATTGACACTCACGCTTTCGTCGTCTCCGCCAAACTTAAGCGCGAGTAAAACCCAAACGGCGATAACGATCTTAAGGGCTAACGGCATTTGCTGCCTCCAACTCCATCTATAATCGAAGCTAACCGCCATCGCACCGATCTTTTGTAGCTCAAAAAATTTCACAATTTCGCCCTTTTTATAATACTCGACGGCGGAGTTCGTCATCACGAAATATGCTTCGCCCTCGCGCCTAGCTGCCTCTATGAGCGGCAAGGGCACTAGGATAAACATTTGCAATACGCCTAGCTCTGGCGGCCCCACCACGATGACAGCAAAAAACAAAAATATTAAAAATACGCAGCACATCGCAGGGAATTGATATTTAACGTAATCGCGATATAGATGATCCGTGATGATTAATGGGGCTCTGTCATAATCTATGATTATGGTATTATCCTTGCTCGAAAGGCTCGCGCCCTTGTCGGTATACGTTTCTGCGCTATCATCTGCAAGCTCCGAGCCATCTAGTTTTAAATCCCGTTTTAAATTCAGATCGCAAGCATCAGGCTTATCACTATCCGTCTGCGATCCGCAAGACGCCTTCGCGCGCCTTCTGCGCAAGGCCTCTCTTAGCTCATCTAAATTATCGCTCAAATCGTCTCCTTAAATTTTGCCCGAAATTTTGCCACTCTTTTTTAGCCCGTTCCGCAAACAAACGCTGCAAAAAAGCGTCCGCAATGAATAAAATTTCGCTCGAATTTTAAAAGCTCCGTCTAGCCGAAGTTTACGGGATCCATATCGATTTCGACGGGCAGATGCTCAAGCGCGCGCGCAGCGTTGATCAGCGGCACGTGCGAGCTGGCGCGCAGCAGAATTTCAAAGCGAAATTTCGACGCGATATAGGCGATACCCGCCTGACCGTAGCCGATGATCTCGAAGCTCTCGCTCGCCTTCTCTTTCAAATACTGCGCGGAATTTTCGGCAGCATTTTCGGCCGCTAAATTTATAAAATTTTGCGCGCTGCTCTTTCTTTCGAACTTTAAATTTACGCTACTCGCGCCTGCGTCGCAAGCTGAAATTTGCGCGGTATTTTTTAAATTTGAAGCATTTTTTTGGGAGCTTAAATTTACATAACTCTCGCGCAAATCCGAGCCTTGAAATTTAAAATTTGACATCTGCTTACTGCCCTGCTGCGCAGAATTTTCTAAATTTAAAGCATCTAAACTTGCTCGCTTCGAGCCTGTATCCAATCTATCATGCGATGCAAACGCGCTACCTCCCGCCCGTTTGCGGCGTAAAAGCTCAAGCGCGACATTCATTATCTCGCTCGCTGCTTTTTCGTTTTTATGCGAGACCAGCACGCGCAAAAGCCGCATATACGGCGGATAAAGCCCCTCGCGAAACTCCGCCTCGTCGCGTAAAAAATCATCGTAGTTTTCGATATAATCCCTAAAAAAGCTGCTCTGGCGCGTCTGTATGACGACCCTGCCCTGCCCCGAGCGACCCGCGCGGCCCGCCACCTGCATCGCAAGCGCTAGCGTCTTTTCGCGCGCCCTAAAATCGGGATAGCTCAGATGCTCGTCAATCCCCATTATCACCGCAAGATCGACGCCATGGTAATCGTGCCCCTTGCTAAGCATCTGCGTGCCTACCAAAATGTCGATTTTATGGGCGTTGAAGTTATTGAGCAGCGCCTCAAGCTTGCGCTGCGTGGTGATCTCGTCGCGATCAAATTTTGCGATGCGGGCGCTTGGGAAACGCGCCGCAAGCTGTGCCGCAAGCTCGCCGGTGCCGATCTTGCGCGCCTGCATCACCTCGCCGCCGCAGTTTTCGCAAGATGCCCTGTAAAACGTGCTAAAGCCGCAGTAATGGCACTTCAGCGCCGCAGCGTCCGCGTGATAGCTCATCCCGACGGCGCAAAACGGGCAGCGCACGATCTGCCCGCAGTTTTCGCAAACCATATATTTGTAGTTCGCGCGCGTCGGCAAAAACACGACCGCCTGCTTGCCGGCTTCGAGGCTGCGCCCGATCTCGGTTAAAATTTTAGGGCTCAGTCCCGTCTCACTCTCATCGAAAATGAAGCGCTTGGCGCTGCTAAAATAGGTGCCGCGCAGGCGGAAATGCGGCTGCTTCGCGTAGGTGCTAAGCGCGGGCGTCGCGGAGCCCAAAACCACGCGGATGCCAAGCTTCTTGCCGACGAAAATCGCGGCATCGCGGGCATTTAGGCGCGGCGCGGCGGCGGATTTGTAGCTGTCGTCGTGCTCCTCGTCCACGACGATGAGCCCCAGATCGCTAAAGGGCAAAAACAGCGCTGAGCGGGCGCCCGCGATGAGCCGAATTTCGCCTGCGTTAAATTTTTCTAAAATTTCGCGCTTTTTTTTGGGCGAAATTTTGGAGTGCCAGACACCGAGTCGCTCGCCGAAATAGCTCTGTAGCCGCTTCGTCATCTGCGGCGTTAGCGATATCTCGGGCATCAAAAACAGCGCCTGCTTGCCCGCAGCGAGCGCCTGCGCGATCAGCGCGATATAAATTTCGCTCTTGCCGCTGCCCGTATCGCCGAAAATAAGCGACGTCTCATTAGCTTCGGCAAATTTACGCGCTTGCTCCTGCGCAGGGGTGAGGTTTGGAATTTTACCTATTTGAAGCGGAGATAGCAGCTGCGAAATGGGGCTTTGCGCGGTAGCGTCGAAATTTTGAATTAGGACGGAATTTTGCGCTGAAGTAGAATTTTGAATCGAAACGGAATTCTCTCCCTTGGCAAAATCCCGCTCTTGGGTCAAATTTTGCGCGATGGCGAAATTTTGTTTGTATCCCGAACTCGGCGCGGCAACAAAATTTATTGTCGTAGCGGAATTTTGAGCCAATGTAGAATTTTGGATTGAAACAGAATTTTGTTCATTGACAAAGTCCCTCTCTTGGATAGAATTCTGTGCGGTGATAGAATTTGATGCCGAATTTTGTGAGGTAGAATTTGCTACCTGTTTTAAATTTTGCCTTTGCATGGAATTTGGCGCGATGGCGGAATTTATGACGGTAACAGAATTTTTTGAGATAGTAGAATTTCTCGTCAATGCAAAATTCTGGATTGAGGCGGAATTGTGTGTGGCACTAAAATCCCAGTCGAAAGCAGAATTTCGTGCGGTAATGAAATTCTGCTCGAAAATAAAATTTTGTTCGCGGGTATAAGCTTGTTTGCAAGCGGAGGTTGGCTTACTAACGGAAATTTGCTTGCAAGCGCAATTCCGCTCGGTCATAGGATCCTCCTGCAAATTCCGCAAATCCTGCGTCGTCTCGCTTGCAGGCTCGAAAATCCCAAATGCAACGCCCTTTTCGCAGACATAGTAATACGCGATAAAATTTGCAAGTGCGATCTGAAACGGGCTAAATTTAAGCTGCGAAATCTCTAAAATTTCCTTGGTTTTGAAAGTCGGTTTTGCAGCCTCGCGCAGGATCACGGCGGATTTGACGCTCGATTTTACGGGAACGGATACGATTTGATAAGCTGAGATTTTAAAATTTGAACTATAAGTAAGCGGTTTTAGGCTGGCGCCCAAAACCGCAACTTCATAATAGAGCATTTAGCTATTGAGCTAAGGATTGGCAAAGCTCGTCTTTGTGATCGCAGTCAAATGAGCCTACGTTTCTACCCGCTGCCGTAGCCAAAGCCGATGTCGGATAGTAATCAAAAGTAGTTCTTTTTCCTGCCACTCTAGCGATATATGTAGATGTTGCATTAGCATTGCCGTTCGTAACCAAAGTCCAGCCGTTCCTACCGCCATCTCTCATAGGATAGATAGGTTGCTGCAAAACGCCTTCAAAAAGAGTGGCATTGTCCGAACCCTCCAAAGCAGGCCATGTAGTCACGCCTCTCATCATATTCTCGCTTCTAACTAGCGAAAGTCCGCTTCTAATAGCGGCGATATCCCCACGCATCTTAGCGATCGTAGCATCATCGCGCGTAGCGGCTAATCTAGGCACCGCGATGCCCGCCAAAATACCTAAAACGACGATGACGAAAACAAGCTCTATCATCGTAAAAGCTTTTAAATTTTTCATGTTAAATCCTTTGATTTAAAGTGAGATGATTATAGCCAAATTTAAATAAAATTAATTTTAGTTAAAGAAAAAATCCTGCATTTTAAATGTAATTTTGTGAAATTTCATTAAATTCTGCGATTTTTTGCCCGAATTTTACGGACGTATCAGCCGAGATTTCAAATTTCAAAAACTCGCTTTGCGCTACGAGCACGATCGTCGAGCCCAGCTCGAAATTTCCCAAATGATCGCCCTTTTTAAATTTTAAATTTTCATATTCGTAAAGCGCCTCAGATCTACTTGCGCATGCATTCGTCTGTATTCGAGTATCGAAATCAAATCTCATCTTACCGACGTTTAAGGCGCCCACGAAAACCATCCACAAAATCCCGCCGCTAGGCATTTTACACTTCAATATCACGCGCTCGTTTTTAGCGTAGAGGTTTGGAATTTTAAGTAAAAAATTCTTCGCCACGCTGTAGAGATCAGCGGGTATGTAAAGCGCCTGTAGCACGCTTAGATCGCACGGCGCATGATAATGATGATAATCGCGCGGGCTTAGATAGATGTTTGCGTAGCTTAAATTTACGCCCTTTGTATTTTCGCCGTCTTGGGCATCCTCTGCGCTCGTTTCGCGGCTCGCGCTATTTTCATCGCTGTAAATTTCGGCCTGCACGCCGCTCGCGGCGTAAATTGCGCCGCTTTCGCCGCTTATGATTTTCGCTTGTGCGGCGCGGAATTTCATCCCTGCGCCGGCATCTTTTGCGCATCCGGTTCCAACCTCGCCGCTCCCGTTCGTAGCAACCGCTCCGCCGCTTTCGCTTGCCGTAAACGTCCGCCCCAGCAGCTCGCTAAGGCTATATTCGCGGCCTTTTACGCTAAAAGCCCGCATATCGACGCAGGTCCCGCTCTCAAAGATCACGCCGTCGCTAGGGCTTATAAAAGCCAGCTCATCTGCCGCTATCTCGCGCGGACGTAGCAAGCGTCGAGTAAAAAGCGCGTTTAGGCTCTCGTAGCTTTGCGGCGGATCAAATTCGCTCATATCGATTTTAAAAAATTCCACATATTTGCGGTTGATAAAATTTTGTATAAATTTAGGGAATTTCACCGCGGCGATAACCCCGAAAATCCTCGAAATAAAACTTCTCATCTATGCCTTTCTAAGCTTAAGCAGCGCGATTTCGGCATCCGCAAAGACCCTTATCGGCGGGCCCCAAAACCCTACGCCGCTGCTTACGTAAATTTGCTTCAGCCCGTCGTTATACAGCCCGTAAAGATACTTCTGGCTAAGCAGCACCAAAAGCGTCCATGGGAAAATTTGCCCCGCGTGCGTGTGTCCGCAGATACACAGATCGACCTCGTCGCGCACGAAGTCCACGACGTATTTGGGCTGATGCGCGAGTAAAATTTTAGGCTTATCGGGATCCGCCTGCGCTAGCGCAGCGCCGAGATCTGGCTGCATGTATCCGAAGCGAAAGCCGCTAAGATCGTGCACGCCCATTAAATTTAGCCCCTCAAATTCCACGCTTTCGTTTTGCAGCACCCGCACACCCGCTTTTTGCATTGCCGCGATAAGCCCGCTTGCGTCGCCGCGGTAATATTCGTGGTTGCCCGTGACGAAAAAGATAGGCTTTTTGATCGCCTCAAGAGGCTGCAAAATATCCCCGAGCTCATCCGAGCGCAGATCAAACATATCGCCAACGATCAGCAGCGCGTCGAAGCTTAGCGAGTTTATCTGCGCTACGACGCCTTGCAAAAATTCCTTTTTCAAAAACTCGCCCAGATGCACGTCCGAGATGACGACGAAACTTAGCTCGCGAGCTAAGTTTTTGATTTTTATTTCGCGCTCGGTGATTTTTGGAATTTTTAGTGCATTATAAAGCCCCTTAAAAATATAGCTAAACGCCATTATTACGAAGGTTATGTCGATAAAGGTTTTTAAAAATTTTCGCCTGTTTTGGCTAAATTTAACTACATGCGCAGTGGCGCTTAGCACATCGTAAGCAAGGCAGATAAAAAAGAGCGAAAAGGACGCTGCCATGCAAAATACGCATAGCTTATAAAGCAGCTCGTTTTTAAAGCTTCCATTAAGCCCAAAACCCACAAAAAATATTGCATCTAAAATCGCTAAAGCTACGCAAAGCAAGCTCAAGGCGGGGCGAAACGTAGCGAAGCCTTTATATGGCGTAAAGCGCGCGCTGATCGATCTGTATACGTAAAGATTAAAAAACAGAAATAAAACCGTGCCGACGATCGGGAAAATATAGGCGCTTTTCAAACTCTAGCCTTGGATATACTCGTCCAGCTTATCTTTATCAAAGCCCGTGATTTCTTGCTTATCGTCTAAAATTAGCGCGCCGCTCTTTTTAAATTTAGTGATGGTACGCGAGAAGGTCTCGGGGGTGACATTTAGAATTTTAGCTATTCTAGTGTATTTCGTGCTCATAAAAATATCGAAATTCTCGCTGATAAACTTAGCGATCTTGCCGTCGCAGTTAAGCACGACTTGATTATCAAAGACCGCATTTAGCGCGCGGATCTTCTCAGACATCGATTTTAAAAGCTCCAGGCAAATCTTTGGATCGCTCATAAACTCGTTTTTAAATTTTTCATAATCGATCTTTAGCACCTCGCCGTTTGTCGAAAACACGCCACTTGCAGGATAGCTCGTCTCTTCGAAATTTACCATCTCCGCCACGAGCGAGATGGGGCGGATCTCACGCATATGGATCTCACGCCCCTTTGCGGAGGTTTTATAGATTTTTAAAATTCCTTTTAGTAGGATTAATAGATACTGCGAGCGCTCGCCCTCGAAAAATAAAATTTCGCCCTTTTTGTAGCTTTTATGGATGCTAATCTGCTCCAAACGATCGATTTGCGCTGCGCTTAGAGCTTTGAAATAAGGAATTCTCTCAAGCATCGCCGCGACCTATTTTTTAAGCAGGTCTCTTATCTCGGTAAGAAGTTTAATCTCTTCGCTAGGCTCAGCGGGCGCAGCCGGCTCCGGCGCAGGCTCGACGGGCTTTTTAAGCTTATTGATCGCCTTGATCGCGCAAAATATACAAAACGCGATGATGATAAAATCGACCGTTACTTGGATAAACGAGCCGTAGTTTATCGTAACGGCAGGGGTCTGCCCCACCGCTTCTTTTAACACGATCTTAAGATCGGTAAAATTCATGCCTCCCATAAGAAGTCCTAAAACTGGCATCATGATGTCGCTTACTAGCGAGGTTACGATCTTGCCGAAAGCCCCGCCGATAACGACGCCCACCGCCATATCGATGACGTTGCCTTTAATTGCGAATTCTTTGAATTCCTGAATGAAACTCATATTGTCTCCTTAAATAAAATGCGCCGATATTAGCCTATTTTTGCTTTGTTTTTGCTTTTTATTAGGAAGTAAAAAGTATAATCCCAGCTTAAATTTAAACCCAAAGGACCTAAATTGTATCGCTTCGCTCCGTCGCCCACCGGCGATATGCATATCGGAAATTTACGCGCGGCTATTTTTAACTACATCTGCTCGCTGCAAGATAAAAGCGGCTTTATTTTACGCATCGAGGATACCGACACTGCGCGCAATATCGAAGGCAAAGATCAAGAGATAATCGAAATTTTAAAGCGCTTCGGCATCTCATGGCAGAGCCTGTATTATCAAAGCAAAAATTTAAAATTTCATCAGCAGTTCGCAGCCAAGCTGCTCTCCGAGAAAAAGGCGTTTTGCTGTTTTTGCAGCGAGGAGGAGCTTGAAGCGAAAAAACAAGCCGCCAAGGACGCGGGCGAGGCTTATCGCTACGACGGGCACTGCGAGCATTTAAGCGATGAAGAGGTGCTAAACTGTGAGAAGCCCTTTACTATCCGCCTTAAAAAACCTGATCACGCGCTGGAATTTACCGACGCAATCAAGGGCCGTATCGCATTTGAGCCGCAAAACATCGACAACTTCGTCATCATGCGTGCGGACAAGACGCCGACCTATAACTTCGCCTGCGCCTGCGACGATATGATGCAGGGCGTGAGCTTCGTAATCCGCGGCGAGGATCACGTCTCAAACACCCCGAAGCAAAACTGGATCCGCCAAAGCCTCGGCTACGAGGGCGAGATCAAATACGCCCACCTGCCAATCATATTAAATTCCGAAGGCAAAAAGATGAGCAAGCGCGAGGATAGCTCCTCGGTAAAATGGCTGCTTCAAAGCGGTTACCTACCCGAGGCGATCGCAAACTATCTGATCCTGCTGGGCAACAAAACGCCGCGCGAGGTCTTTAGCATGGATGAGGCGGTGGAGTTTTTCGACATCACTAAAATTTCAAAAAGCCCGGCGAAATTTGACGAGGACAAACTCGCCTTTATAAACCGCGAGCATATCAAAAGAGCGA
>CAUSCW010000053.1:0-12416 GCA_963530195.1 uncultured Campylobacter sp. | reverse complement strand
TTTGCTCAAATTTCAAGGCTTGCGGGCTAAATTTATATAAAATTTTACCCGCCCGCCATGTAAAATTTCGGTTTAATTTGATTTAAGATATAATCCTCCCAATTAATTCTAAGGGGAAATTTTGAAATATTTAAAAGCCATATTGCAATTCATCGCAGTTTTTACTTGCCTTATTTTGTATCTATTCGTAAGCGGAAGAGTAGGACTTCATAAATCTCAATCTCACTACACTATTACGATAGGCTCCGATACTACTAGAGAGGCGGGACTTGATAAGTATGTAAGCGAAGCGGAGATGCAAAGCTTTGCATTTAGACATTGGGATATAGATTATAATTCAAACCCGAAAAACGTATTTAAAGAACCCGCCATAGACGTAGAGCTAAAAAGGCTTTTAAAAAGCAAGCAAACTGATGAAATTTTAAAATTTATGAAAGATAACAATCTATCCGTCGATCATACTATGCACGGAGGGGTAACGCCCGTGATGTATTCTAGCTTTTGGAATGATACAAATACTACTCAAGAGCTTATAAAGCTAGGTGCGGATATACATAAAAAAGACGAATACAAGCTATCCGCTATGGCTTATGCTATAGAAAATAATGCTACCAAAGCAGTAAGACTACTTTTGGATAACGGCGTTAAATTTGAGGAGGCGGAAGTCGTTAGAAATAGGCTGCTTCCGCCGAATTATAATCATATAAAATCCCTACAAATAAGTGATGACGGAAATTTTACGTTGATTTATGAGACCGACTATCCTATGATTAGTATAGGAGAGCCGAATTATTTCTTTTCATATCTTACGAATACGAATATGTATGAGATAGCGAAGATGGCATTAGAAAGCGGCTATAAGCCGTATATTTGGAAATTTCAAAACTCTACGGTAGGTCTAAGGTACGGAAACGATATTAAAAAGGTCGTGCCTGAAGGAATATTAAATGATAAAGCGGAACCGACGGACGGATTTGATATTACCGAATATGATTTTTCATTGTATGATACATTTCCGGGCACTCCAAATTACGAACCGATTTTAAAGCTGCTTATGCAGTATAACGTAGGTGGACAACCGAGTCCGGAATTTCTAAAACGAAAATATGATGATTGTCATAGAAACTATATATATAGTTTGGATAGTTATTATAAAATAAACTACGATGCAACTTATTATATACCTAAAAGTGAAATTTCGCTTATAACGACGGTATATCGCAAATATTGCAAAGATAGAAATTCTACATTTAAAGATGTTTATGAATATACGAAATTTGCAAGCGAGTTAAATGAAATGGAAGCGGTATCCATCCATATGTATACCAGAGATAAAGACGGTCGCAAGCTTGATCAGCCGTATAAAGATAATTTAAAAAAGCTAGATAAATATATAGACGAGATCTCATCCGATGAGATAAAAAATGCAATAAAAGAATCTTATGAAAACTAACCCCTCAAGCTACAACCTTATCTTCCTAACTTCCAGCTCGCCGCCGAAAAAGTTCGCGTAGTAAAGCAGGTCTTTTTCGACCTCAAGCCCAGCCAGGTAGCGCAGAGCGAGGTTTGCCTCAAAGCTTGCCGCAAACATCACGATCGCAGCCGTTATGCCCGCAGGCGTCGCGTTTAGGCTCGGGAAAAATTTAAAATCCGCATTCTGCACGAAGCAGACTTGGCACTGCCAGCTGTCCACCGACGCAAACACCCACGGCACGCCTATTTGCTTAGCAAACGCATCGATCTGCGCACGCGTGGCGAGATTATCGGTTGCATCCAAAATCAGATCAAATTTCTCGCCCGAGGCGATCGCGCTAGCGAAAAATTCCTCCGCGCGACTTTTGTGTACCTCGACGCTCACGCCGTCGTAGCGGCTTTCCGTGCGGCTCTTAAAGACGTCCGCTTTAAATTTGCCCTCGTCTGCGAGCGTAAATAAAATTTGCCTGTGGATGTTGTGAAGCGCCACCGTGTCGAAATCCACGACGCTAATCCGCCCGATGCCGCTTGCGCCCAGAGCGTAAGAAAGGCTGCTTCCAAGCCCGCCCGCGCCGATGATTAGGATGCGCTTGTCTGCAAGCGCGCGCTGCGTCTGCTCGCCCCAAAGTTGGATCTGTCTGTGAAAGTAGTTCATAAAAGCCCCCTGCTAACTAGGTTTTTGCGGAATTTCCACAGTCCGCGCGCCGCAGCGATCTCGTCCGCGTCCACTTCGCACATCAGCACGCCCTCTTCGTTTTTCAGCTCGTTTGCGATCTCGCCGCCGGGGGTTACGACGAAGCTCTCGCCGTAAAATTTAAACTCGCTCTCGCCGAATTTTGCCTCGCCGATGCGGTTGGCACGGATGACGTAGAGCGAGTTCGTAAACGCGCGCATCTTCAAAAGTTCGCGCCAGCGCCCGCCGCTTTCGAAGGTCGAAGCGCACGGCACGAGCACGCAGCCGACGTTTTTCTGCATAAAATAGCGCCAAAATACGTCAAAATGCGCCTCGTAGCCGAAGCAGACGCCGAATTTCACGCCGCCCTCGCTAAAGATCATCGGCGAAATTTTACCGATTTTGCGGCTTTTGCGGTTGGCGAAAAAGCCCTCCTCGTTCCAGTGCGGATAGTCCATCAGGATATTTTGATCGTAAAATTTCACCTCCGAGGGCGAAAATTTCGCGCAGGATTTCACCCAGATGGGCTCGTTTTCACTCGCGCAAAAGATCTCCTCTTCGCTTGCATCTTTTTGGCTTTCGGCTTTTAAATTTGAAGCGTTCGAGTTACTCGGGATCGAAGCGCTTAAATTTAAACCGTCTGCGGAATTTGCGGCTTTGAAATTTAAAGCGTGCGCGCCGCAGGAGCTTAAAGCGCCTTCAGAATTTAAGCCGCCTTTTAAATTTGGTTCGTTTTTGGAATTTAAAGCGCCTTTAGAATTTGAACCATCGTTGGAATTTAAATCGCTCTTGGAATCTAGCTCGCCCTTGCAACCGGGCTCGCTTTTAAGGCTTAAAGAATTTTCGCCGCCGCAGCGCGCGCTTTTTTGAGCCGCGCCGCCGAAAATGCCCGCTTGCCTTAAAATCGCACCGCTAGCGGCTCTGATTATCGGCGCTACGATATGTAGGTCGTATTTGGCGGCCAGCCGCGCCATCAGCTCCTGCTTGTGCTCGCTCTGTTCGCACGCGATGGAGCGAGGCATCTTTTTAAGCTCGCTAAAGAAGGAATTTAGCTCATATTCGCCCAGCAGCACGATCCGCGCGCCGTTATCCTTGGCGACCTTCATATAGTAATCGATCCGATTTTCGCTCATCGAAAGCGTCGGTAGTTGCAAAACGCATACGTTTATCATCGCCGCCTCCTAAGCCTGCTCGGGCGCGTTTATTTCGGCAACCTCAAATTTGGCGTTTTCTAAAATTTCCTTTGCCTCCTTTAGCAGCGCGACGCCCTGTTTATACAGCTTCACGCTCTCTTCTAGGCTCAGATCCTTGTCGTTTAGGCTTTTTAAAAGCGCGTTAATCTTTTCCATTTTTTCCTCAAAACTCATCCAAAATCCTTTTTATGATGTAATCAAATTTTTCTATCTCGACCAAAAACGCGTCGTGTCCGTAGTCGCTGTCGATCTGCGCGTAGCTCGTGCGATCTTTTTTGCCCAGATCGCTCATAGCATCGTAAATTTCTTTCATCAGCCCCGGCGGAAAGAGCACGTCGCCTTTGAAAGAGATGAGGTGCAGGCGCGATCTGATCTGTGCGCAGGCGTTTTTGAGATTGCCGTAGTGGCGCGTACAATCAAATATATTCATCATCTTGGCGATGTAGAGATAGCACAGCGGATCAAACCTGCGCGCGAAATTTTCGCCGTTGTATTCAAGGTAGCGATCCACTTGAAAGCGCCCGTTGATCTCGTAAAGACCGTCGGTTTCGACGTAGTTGCGCCCGAATTTATCTTGCATCGAGCTTGGGCTTAGAAAGCTAATATGTCCCGCCATGCGCCCCACCGCCATGCCGTCAAGTCCGCGCTCGGCGATCAGATTTTTATCGTAGTTGCCGCCTTTGAAATTTGGGTCGCGCAAGATAGCCTCGGTCGCGATCTTATTAAACGCGATCGCCCAAGGCTGCGTGGCGTAGGTGCTTGCGAGTACGAAAATTTCATCCGCAAATTCCGGATATTCGATCGCGTAGCACAGCGCCTGCATGCCGCCCAGGCTGCCGCCGATAACGGCGCGGGCGCGGGCGATACCGAGGCGCTTTAAAAGCATCATCTGCGCGCGCACGACGTCCGAGACGACCACTACCGGAAAGCGCAAGCGGTATTCGCGGCCGCTGCTTTCATCGACATCAAGCGGGCAGGTAGAGCCGAAAGGCGAAGCTAGTATGTTTATGCAGATGACGAAAAATTTCGTCGTATCGACCGCTTTATGATCGCCGATGAGCCCGTCCCACCAGCCGGGCTTAACGTCGCCCTCGTAAAGTCCCGCGGCGTGCGCGGAGCCCGTTAGAGCGTGGCAGATGACGATGATGTTTGATTTGTCCGGATTTAGCTCGCCGTATGTTTCGTAGGCGAGCTTGAAGTTAGAAAAGACGCGGCCGCTCTCCAGATAGAGCGGCTCGTCGAAATTTTGAATTTTGTTTTGAAGGATCACTGATTTACTCGGTAATTCGGCGCTTCCTGCGTAATGATGACGTCGTGGACGTGGCTTTCTTTAAGACCTGCGCTCGTGATCTCGACGAATTCCGCCTTTTGCTGAAAGGTTGCGATATCCTTGCTGCCGCAGTATCCCATCGAGCTTCGCAAGCCGCCTAATAGCTGAAAGATCACGTCTTTTAGCATGCCTGCGTAAGGTACGCGCCCCTCGACCCCCTCGGGTACGAGCTTTTCTTTTGCGGTGCCGTCTTGAAAGTAGCGATCCGAGCTTCCCTTCTGCATCGCCGCCAAAGAGCCCATGCCGCGGTAGGTTTTGTACTGGCGACCCTGAAACGTAATGAGCTCGCCCGGGGTTTCGTAGCAGCCTGCTAGCAGGCTTCCCATCATCACCGAGCTTGCGCCCGCGGCTAGGGCTTTAGCGATGTCGCCCGAGTATTTGATGCCGCCGTCTGCGATGATCGGAATTCCAAATTTAGCCGCCTCGATCGCACAATCGTTGATCGCGGTGAATTGCGGCACGCCCACGCCCGCTACGATACGCGTAGTGCAGATTGAGCCCGGTCCGATACCTACTTTAATCGCGTCTGCTCCCGCGTTTGCGATATCTTTTATGCTGGCGGGATTTGCGACGTTTCCGACCACTACGTCCACGTCAAAATTTCGCTTCAGCTCCTTAAGCGTGTCGATAATGCCTTTGGAGTGTCCGTGCGCAGAATCCATCACAAGCGCATCTACGCCCGCTTTGACGAGAGCTTCGGCTCTTTGCAGATGACCAACGCTGATCGCCGCGGCGACGCGAAGGCGGCCGAATTTGTCTTTATTGGCGCTTGGATATTCGATGCGCTTTTTAAGGTCTTTAATCGTAATAAGCCCCTCTAAGTGGCCGTTTGCGTCGATTATCGGAAGCTTTTCTACCTTATTGTTTCTAAAAATTTTCTCCGCATCATCTAGAGTGCAGCCTTTCGGAGCGGTAATTAGCGGAGCCTTGGTCATCTTCTCGCCTACTAGCGCGGCGGTGTCGGTTTCAAAGCGTAGGTCGCGATTGGTCAAAATCCCAATCAGCACCCCGTTGTCGTCGATAACGGGAATGCCGCTAATATGGTACTCGCTCATCAGATCGAGAGCGTCTTTGATCGTGGCGTCCGCCTTGATCGAGATAGGGTCTATAATGACGCCGCTTTCGCTCTTTTTTACGCGGCGAACCATCTTGGCTTGGGAGTCCTCGTCCATATTTTTATGGATAACGCCGATGCCGCCTAGGCGCGCCATCATTATCGCGGTGCGGTACTCAGTGACCGTATCCATCGCAGCACTCACGAGAGGGGTATTTAGCGTGATATTTTTCGTAAAACTCGTGCTGATATCGACCTCTTTGGGTAAAATTTCAGAATATTGCGGTACCAACAAAACATCCTCGAAGGTCAGAGCCTTTTTGACGATCTTCATACTTATCCTTTCACGATTTTTTCTAAACTCAAGCCGCCATCCAGCACCGTTTGTTCGTCGTAGGCGCGCCCGATGAGCTGCGCGCTGATATTAAGAGCCTCTTTGTTTTTCACTACCGGCACGGAGATCGCGGGAAGCCCCGCTAAATTTACGCCGATCGTGTAGATGTCGCTAAGATACGCGCGAAGTGGATCGCTAAGCTCGCCGAATTTATACGCTACGCCCGGCGCGATCGGCATAAAAATCAAATCGGCGTCTTTTAAAATTTCCTCATATTCGCTTTTGATGAATGCCCTTGCTTTCTGCGCTTTGATGTAATACGCGTCATAGTAGCCGCTGCTTAGCACGAAGGTGCCTAGAAGCATACGGCGCTTGACCTCGTCGCCAAATCCTTCGCCGCGAGTGTTGGCGTAGAGTTCTTTTAAATTTAGAGCCTTTGCGCGGTTTCCGTAGCGCACGCCGTCGTAGCGGCTTAAATTTGCGCTAGCCTCGGCGGTTGCGATGATGTAGTAGGTCGCGATGTCGTATTTGGAGCTGCAAAGATCGCGGTAAACGATCTCGTGGCCGAATGATTTTAGCTTTTCTATAGTTAAATTTAGAGCCTCTTTGACCTGCTGCGAGGCTTCGTCGATATAATTTTTTATAACGGCGATCTTAAGCTTGCGATCCGCGTTTAGCTTATCCGCGGTGCTTTCGTAAGTGCCCGCGTAGCTCGTGCTGTCCATCTCGTCGCGGCCTGCGATGATATCGTATAAGATCGCCGCGTCCTCGACGCTGCGCGTAATCGGTCCTATCTGATCGAGGCTGCTCGAATACGCCGCGAGCCCGTAGCGACTGACCCTGCCGTAGCTCGGCTTAAAGCCTACGCAGCCGCAAAATGCCGCCGGCTGGCGGATAGAGCCGCCCGTATCGCTTCCGAGTGCGGCTACGGCGATATTTGCCGCTACGGCAGCCGCGCTTCCACCGCTACTGCCGCCGGGTACGCGCGAGTGATCAGTCGGATTTAGAGTTTTGCCGTAGAATGAGCTTTCGGTCGTGCTTCCCATCGCAAACTCATCCATATTCGTTCGTCCAAACGGCGCCAAACCGCGCTCGCGTAGCTTTTTGATCACCGTCGCGTCGTACGGCGCTACGTAGCCTTGCAAAATTTTACTCGCCGAGGTGACGCTCCAATCTTTTACCTGGATGTTATCTTTGATCGCTATCGGCACGCCCTCGCCGCTGACGTTTAGAGCCTCGCCCGTGAGCTGCTCGACGTAGGCGCCGAGCTCTTTGGTTTTTAAAATTTTATCCTTTAGCTCCGCTCTAAGTGCCGAAATTTCATCCGCGCTCAGTTTTAGAGCCTCTTTCAAACTTATCATCTGCCATCCTTAAATTTATTCACGAAATAGATCCCCACGCCCGTTGCTACGCAGATCAGCGCGATCGTAAAAAATACGAAGCCGAGACTTATGGGGCTAGCGAGCATGCATGACCTTCGCACAGCGCGGGCAGAGCTCATCAGGCTCTTTTGCGTTAAATTTCCAGCATCTCGGGCATTTATGTTTAGAGGATTTTACGAGGCGGAAAATTTCGTCGTTTATCTTAAACTCCGCCAGAGCCTCCTGGCTTTGCAGAGTGTCCACGTCGCTTACCATGAACCAATCCGCCATGCCTAGGATGTCGTTTGATAAAATTTCGTTCGAGCTCGTCTGCAAAACCAGCTCAAGCGTCGATTTGATGATCTTGTCCTTTTTCAGCGCATCGATGAGCTCGAAAAATTTCTCTCTCGATTTGATTAAAATTTCGTCGAATTCTATAAAATCATCAAATTCTATCGGCTTATATGTCAGATCGAAAACGTCTTCTTTGCCCTCTTTAATGATTTGTGGCGCAAATTCCATCACTTCGTCGATCGTGTAGGTTAGCGTAGGCGCGATCAGAGGCAGCAGCGCTCGCGTGATCAGAGCGATCGCACTTTGCGCGCTTCTGCGGCGCGGCTCGTCGGGTGCGTCGCAGTAGAGCCTGTCTTTGCAGATATCAAGATAAATTCCGCTCAGATCGGCGCTTAAGAAATTTAGTAAGGCGTTGAAGCCTTTTGAAAAATCGTAGTTTCTAAACGCCGCTTCCGCGCTCGCAAAGGCGTTTGCCGCGCGCGTTAGGATCCAGCGGTCAAGCCGCGTAAAATTACTCGTCTCGATCTCATTTAAATCACTGGTGCTTGCGAGCAGAAATCTTATAGTATTTCGGATCTTGCGGTACTGCTCGCTTACCTGCTTTAGGATATTGTCGCTGATTTTTAGATCGGTCGAATAATCGCTCATCGCGACCCAAAGGCGTAAAATTTCCACGCCGTGGCTCTTTGCGACCTCTTGCGGATAGACGACGTTTCCGACGGACTTGCTCATCTTTTGACCCTTCTCATCGACGGTAAATCCGTGTGTGAGGATGCTTTTGTATGGCGCGCATTCGTTGATCGCGCAGCTTAGCAGAAGCGAGCTTTGAAACCAGCCGCGGTGTTGGTCGCTGCCCTCAAGATACATATCCGCGGGGAATTTGCCTGCATCGTAGGCGCCGCTTTGCAGCACCGCTTTCCACGTAGAGCCGCTATCGAACCAAACGTCTAAGATGTCCATCACCTTTTCTAAATTTTCAGGCTTATAGCCGCTGTCCTGCGGCAAGAGCTCTGAAATTTCCATCTGCCACCAAGCGTCCGCGCCTTTGGCCTTAAAAATTTCGTAGATATTATTTAAAATTTTTTCATCAAAAATCGGCTCTTTGGTGCTTTTATCGCGGAAAAACGCGATCGGCACGCCCCAATCTCTTTGGCGTGAGATACACCAATCGGGGCGGTTTTCTATCATCGAGCTTAGGCGGTTTATACCGCTTTGCGGGTAAAATTTAACCTTTTCGATCTCTTCTAATGCTACTTGGCGCAGCGTTTTGCCGCTGAGTTTAGGCTCGTCCATCGCGATAAACCACTGCTTCGTTGCGCGGTAGATCACCGGCTTGTGCGTACGCCAGCAGTGCGGATAGGAGTGGACGAATTTACCGGACTTGATAAGCGCGGGGCCTAGAAGCTCTAAAATTTTCTCGTTTGCTTTGAAAATATGCATCCCCACGAACTCATCTACGACGTCTGCGCGGAAGAGTTTTTTGGTTTTAAGAGTTTGATCGAAACAGCCGCCCTCATCCACGGGCATAATCACCTCGATGCCGTATTTAAGCCCTACGAAATAATCGTCCTCGCCGTGTCCCGGAGCCGTATGCACGAGCCCGGTGCCGCCGTCCATCAGGACGTGCTCGCCGAGGATAAATTTCGAAGCTCTATCGTTTAGCGGATTGATCGCGTTTAAGCCCTCAAGCTCGGTAGCCTTAAACTCTTTTACGATCTCGCCCTTGGTGATGCCCAGGCTTACGAGGCTTTCGACCAAAGGTTTTGCAAGGATTAAATTTTCGCTCGTCAGCGCGTAAATTTCATTCGGGTTCAAAGATATCGCGCCGTTTGCGGGTAGCGTCCAAGGTGTGGTCGTCCAGATGACCGCTTTGGCGCCTTTCGCGCCGATTTTAGCGTTCGCTTCACCGCTTAGATCGAACGCCACGAAGATCGAGTAATCCTCTTTGTCTTTGTACTCGACCTCGGCTTCTGCGAGCGCACTTTTTGCCGCCCAGCTCCAAAATACGGGCTTACTTCGCTCGATCAGAATTCCTTTTTTTGCGATCTGGCAGAGCGCCTTGTAAATTTCAGCCTCAAACTCAAATTTTAGCGTCAGATAGGGATCATTCCAGTCGCCTAAAATCCCCATATCTTTAAATTCATTGCGCTGCACATCGATGAACTCTTTGGCGTGCTGTCTGCAAAGCTCGCGGATCTGCACTTTTGAAAGCGATTTTTTCCGCTCGCCCAGTTTGATCTCCACTTGCTGCTCGATCGGCAGACCGTGGCAGTCCCAACCGGGCACGTAGCGGATATCCTCGCCGAAAAAATAATGGGTTTTGGTGATGATGTCTTTTAAAATTTTATTCAGCGCGTGGCCGATGTGGAGGTGTCCGTTAGCATACGGCGGGCCGTCGTGGATATTGAAGCTGACGCTTGCGCCCTTGCGCCTAGCTTTCATCTTTTCGTAAATTTTACGCTGCTCGTACCACGCCTTAAATCGCGCAGGCTCGTTCTGCGGCAGTGCGCCTCGCATCGCAAAGTCCGTAGTAGGAAGAAAGAGAGTATCTTTGTAGTCCATATTTGTACCTTTTCGTGTCTTAAAAAATTTGTGAAGTTTATCCAAAACGCCATTAAAAAGCTCTGAAAGAGCAGTCTGCGTTTATGCTATAATGTGCGAAAATTTAATGAGGGTCTTTATGAAAAATATCATCCTTGTAATCGGCGAGGAGATCCGCTACGACGCGGCTTTGATGAGCTATATTTCTCGCAGCTACGAACGTGTTTTCGGGCGGATGGACGATCTGAAATTCTTAAGCGAAAACGATAAGGTTTTGCCCTTCGCGCTTGAAAAGATGATCGATTCGTACGATTTTATCACGATCTTTGCGGCAAACTCCGCCTACGCGGTCGTCGGTAAAATTTTATCCACGCTCTCTTTCGATTCGCTCGAGCTGAAAAACGGAGAAACCCTAGCGCCCTCGATGGCGCGCGCGGTGGTGAAAAACAGCTTCCTGCTAAATGTCAGAGGCTGCTCGGTAAACGTGATCAAGGCGCTTTGCTTGCAAAGCCTGCCGCCGATCCTCCAAGACGCGCCGAACGCGGGCGAGAGCTTTTATCTATTCGATTGCGAATACGAAAGCGTAAAGCAGCGCCTAGAAAGCCTTGCGATCAGCTATAAAATTTCGCTTACGATCAGCAGACCCTGCTCCTTTTTGTTGCTCGTGCGCGCCAGTGCGATGAAATTCGGAGCGCTGGACGCGTTTTTGCAGAGCGTCGGCAGGTATTATGAGAGCTGCTACATCGAAGGCGGCGATTTTATGGGCTTTGTAGTAGATAGACTGCGCGAAATAGGCGCTAAGATCACCTTTGCCGAAAGCTGCACCGCAGGGCTCATCGCCGCAAAATTCGGCGCGGTTGCTGGCGTGAGCGACGTTTTCGACGGCTCGCTCGTAAGCTACGCCAACGAGATAAAAAACCTCTGGCTTAACGTAGGCGAAGATACGCTCGCACGCTACGGCGCGGTCAGCGCGCAGACCGTGGGCGAGATGCTGGAGGGCGCGCTGCAAAGCAGCGGGGCAAGCTTCGCTCTTGCGGTAAGCGGTATCGCGGGCCCCGGCGGCGGAAGCGCGCAAAAGCCCGTGGGGACGGTCTTCATCGGCGCGAAGGAGCAGGGCGGCAAACAGATCGTCGGGGAGTTTCATCTAAAAGGCGATCGAAATTACATCCGCGAACAAAGCGCCGATATCGCTATCTGCCTGCTTTTAAAGCTTAGAAGCGATCTGTTTTTCGGGCGGCTTCCAAGCGCGATTGCGAGGGATGAAATTTAAAGGAGCGGATTTTGAAAAGACGAATTTTGAAAGGGTGCGGACGCGATTTAGCGCAGAATTTTATCCGAGCTAGCGGCGAGCTGGGCTTTGAGCGAGAGCAAAATTTTGTTTCGGCAGGCGGTGCGCGAAATTTTACTTCGACGCAAGGCAGGCAGAATTTTACTCGGGCTAGCGGCGGGCGAAATTTTATCTCAGCGCAGGGCGGACTAAATTTTATCTCGGCGGGTCGCGCTAGAAATTTTAGCTTTATAAACGCGGCGCGAAATTTTACTTTGGCGCTAGCTGCGGCGTGCGTTTTGGGCGGCTGCGACGGCGGATCGGACGGGCAAGATCGCGAACAAAGCGCACGATCGGAACAGAATTTTAGCGCGGGTAATCAAGGGCGAAATTTTAATAAAAGCGCGGATAGCTCGGAGCAAAATTCCGTTCAAAGTTCCACACAAAATTCCATGCCGCAGAGCTTTGAGCGCAAGCAAAACTCCGATCTAAACTCTACGATAGACGAGCTTGCAAACGATGCTAAAGTTTTGGGCGAGGCCTTGCAAAATTTGCAGAAAAAAGCGCCCGAAGTCTTGAACGATTTCGCCGCTCGCAACGCCGATAGGATCGAGGATCTGCTAAAACAGGGCGAGGCGGCGGCACGCGAGGCCGGCAAAAACCTTGATAAAATGGGGCAGAGCCTACAGGGAATCATCAAGGATGCAAACGATAGCCTAGGCAAGGTCTTGGAGGGCTTTGGCGTGCAGCCTAGACATGAGCCGCGCGGCGGGCGCTCGCAGGAGCGCGATGATAATTCAGATCCTGAAGAGGCGACCGATAGGCAAAGTTTTAGAATTTAAGCGCGGCTAAATTTAGCTTAAATTTGTTTGTTGTGGAGAATGCTCGCAGAGAAA
>CAUSCW010000052.1:0-12450 GCA_963530195.1 uncultured Campylobacter sp. | reverse complement strand
TAAAGGCTAAAAAAACCGATCCAAAGAAATATCTAAAAATAAATTTGAACGATACGAGCGTTGGATTTGACAGACCGATAGTTAGGGTTGACGGTGGTGAGGAAGAGGTCACAGGCACTTTGTTTCTTGATAAATTCGCTATATTTAACGGTAATTATATGCAATTTAACCATTCGGAGTATATTTATGACACGATAGGAAATTTTATTATCGAGAAGAAATACTATAAAGAGAGAAAAAATGCCGTAGTCGGTATCGGAAAAGGTTTTAAATTTGATAACTGCGGCAATATAAATTATCCGCTGGAAGAAAATTATTTGGGCGGTAGAGATATAGAGATGCGCTAAATTCCCTAATATGAATTTTATTAAAAATTTAAGGGAATTAAGACCAATGGATGCGGAACAAAGGTATAAATTTCATAGGGCAGCGAGATATCTGCTCGCTTAGCGGGAGGTTTTCTTGCTTGTTTGGCGGGCGGCGGCTTTGATTTTGGCGGTTTTGCCTTTTGAGGGCGCGCTAAGGATTGCCGTTTTTGTCGCAATATTTGCTATTTTGGCTTGCGCGCTGCTTTGGTATTTGTTCAAAAGGTATAAAAATTTTAAGCTAAGCAAGCTGTTTGTAAAAAATCCAAATCTTAGTTTGCTGCTTTTTGCGGTAGAAAATTTATCGCTCGGCGCTTTTTACGGCGGGTTTTTGGCGTGCCTCACAGCGGGGTATTTTTGGGGCGAGCGTGCCGCCGGCTGGAGCGTGGCGTTTGCATTTGCGTTCGCGCCCGTTTGTCTGATCGTTTTCGTGATCTCATACATGTTTAACGAAAATAAAAGCTAAGCCTATGCGCCTTTCGCGCTCGCTAAATTTTATCTCTCGCGCAGCACGGGCTTAGGCACGGATTTAACGCGTACGAGCTGGGTGCTATTTAAAATTTAACTCATCTCGCTTGCTTTAAAATTTTAAAATTCCGTCGTCACAAAAGCTCCGCCGCGCCCGCTAAATTTTATCTTACCGCAACCAGGAACCCGTCAACTGCTGCGTTTTGAAATTTATATAAAACGCGCTTATCCTCGCTGCAGCGTTTACAAAAATTTAAAACGGCGCGAAACTCACACTCGCAAACGGCGATTGCACCGCGGGCTTATCTATTTATTTATGCGGATAGCAGAGCCTTCGGCGGGCTAAAGGCTAGACCCTTATCTTAGCCGTAAAGCAAATCCGAGCTTCGGCAGAGAAAAATGCGAGCGGCGCGAATACAAAAGCAAAAATCAAGCGGGCGCGTTTGCCCCAAATCTAGCCCTTTAATTTCATCATTTTTTCTAAAATTTCATACACAAGATCGAGCTTCATAAAGCCGTCTCTATCCAAAAAATGCCCGCCTTTTTGCACCTCGTAAAACTTAGCATCGATCTGCCCCGCTAACTCACGGCTGAAGCTAAACGGCACGATATAATCGTCCTTTGCGGCAATTACAGCGCGCTGTTTTGCGGCGGCTTTTATGCGCTCAAAATCAAAGCCTTTATCCATAAACTCGTCTAAAATTTTAAATTGCGGATCGCTAAGCGGCTTTGCAAGCCCCGAGACCAGTATGACGCCCTCTACTGCGCCGCTTGCGACACTGCTTTGTAAGAAATTTAAGATCGTAGGGCATCCGAGGCTGTGTCCGACCAGATAGACTTCGCCTTCAAATTTTACGCTTTCTCGCAATGTCTTCAGCCACTCATCAAGCCTCGGATTCGCAGGCGTAGGCATCGCTAAAATTTCTGCCCTCGCGCCCGATTTTTCGATCTCGCCTTTGAGCCAGGCAAACCAATGGCTTTTAGGCGAAGCATCGTAGCCGTGCACGATATAGACGCACTTTTGCATATTTTTCTCCTTCGAATTTAAGCTCGCCCCAAACGAGGCGGTACCGACGCAAAGTAGCGAAGCTGCGCATGCTAGGCTAAATTTCATCGCATTTCGTCTTTTGCTATTCATCTATAGCTCCTCTCATTTCTAAAACGGACATTTTACATCGTTTTTAAAAAAGTTTTCTTAAAACGTTCGCGCAAATCTATAAAAATTCGCAGTAAAGCCGCTTGCACGCAAATTTTAAAATTTTAATCCGCGCCCTAGCCCTTACAGATCGTGATTTTATCGGCAAATTTACCCAAAAAGTGATACCCCGAGCCCGCCTGCGCGATGATATCGAGTACCGCGTCCGCATCCCGCACGAGCGTGCCGCCCGCAAAGTCCACGCCGCGCTCAAACAGCGCCTGCGGCAGTAGCGGCGTGGTAGGCCCCACGAGCACGAGCTTGGCGCCGCTTTTTTTCAGGCGCAAAAGCCCTTCCAGCGTGTCGTTGATGAGCGTCGTAGCCGTGATTATCACGTTATCGGCGCGCGGTACGACGCTTTCGGCCTCGCTTGCAGGCAGGTAAAACGGCAGCTCCGCCTGCTTGAGCGTGCTTTTATCAAGCTCTAAAATTTTAAAATCCGCGCCATTTTTCATCAGCGTCTTGATGTAGGGCACCAGCGCGCCCACGACAACGCCAAAGCTGCCGCGCCCGATCCGCAGCTCATCAAAGGGATCGGCGCCGAATTTCACGTCGTAATCCGCGCGGACTTTATCGAAACACGCCCTTCCAAGCGCATTTAGCGCGGCGAGCGCGAGCGTCTTTTTAAGCGGCGCGGCGGAGTTTAGATCGCGCAGCAGATAGCGAACGCTCCTGCCCGCGATATTGCCCGAATCGGGCATCACGCTTGCTTGCGAGGGGCAGCAAACGGCGCCTGATAGGGACTTTAGCGGTGTATAGCTAAGCCCGCACGCGCCTCCTTGCAGCTTCACGCCGCTAAAAAACAGCCCCACGACCGCGCGCTCGATCTTAAAATCCAGCACCTCCGCTCCTAAAATTTCTTTCGCGCACTCTAGCGTCTGATCTAAAATTTCGCTCATTTTCGATCCTTTAATGTGGAATTTAGCGCCATTATAGCTTAAAATTTCGGCGCCCGTATTGATATAAATTTATTGATCGCGCGAGCGGCGACATCCAAGCAGACGCGAGCCAAATTTAACGAAAGCGGCGGGAGCGAGATAAAATTTTATGTAGCGAACATAGACGATTACGACTTGAAATTTTAAAAAGCGCGGTGCAGCTTTAAAATTTGAAACGCGCGGACAAACATGAAATTTTAATCGGTCAGGTAAATTTAAAATTTTAATGAGCGACCGGTACGGACGGGCCAAATTTAACGAGAGCAAGCCGATGCGAGCCCAGGCAAATGCGAGCTAAATTCCATGAGGACGAATGAGTGAGGGTTCGGGTCGGGCTGGCTAAATTTCAATGAATACGAATGGGCGCGAGCTCGGGCAAATACGAGCAAATTTAATAATTGCGAGCGAACGCAAACTCGGACGCGAGCTAAATTTAACGAAAGCGGCGGCGGCGGGCAAAATTTAATAAAAGGCACGGGTAAAATTCAAGCCGCACGCGGATAAAATTCAAGCGGCAGGCCGTATCTGCGACAAGTCACGCTCGCTGCGGAGTTAAATTTTATTTCTACCTGCCGCACGTCTAAATTTTATTTCATATCCGCCGTGCGATTAAATTTTATTTCCGATCCACCGCAGGACTAAATTTCATTTTCCGATCCGTCTCGGGATTAAATTTTATTTTCCGATAGCAGGATGTTGATGAGCGGATTTAGCAGCGTTTCGCCGCGCGCGGCGCACAGCACGATCTCGTCGTAGTAGTAGTCGCTCCTGCCATAGTTGTGAAATTCATACGCCCCAAAGCCGTAGCCCATCGGCGTGATCTCGACGCGCGAGTACCAGGCGTCCTTGGCGATGATGTATTTTTCGGTATCTTGCGAATAAACCCACACCACGATCTCATCTCTGTTTTTTTGCCGCATCAGCCACATAAAGACGTTTGCGATGTCGTTGAAAAAATATGTATCGCCGTTTGGCATAACGGCCTGGGCGGTGTTGTACAGATCGTTTATCACCGTGCCGCTCTCGTGGCATAGGTATTTGCCAAATTCGATCTGCAGCGGCTGCTTATCGGTGTTGCCGTGGCGGACGGAGATTTTGGATTCGGCTATATCCATGGACGATATAAGCAGCCCCATCACGCAGGCGAGCAAAACCGCGGCAAAAATTTTCTTAATCATAGCAGCGCGCCCCGCACGAAGTAGTATTTGACGACGTAGGCGCTGCAGATGAGCGCGTTTAGAATGAGCCAGAACGAGGAGTATTTAAGCAGGTGGGTGTAGGCGCGCTTGGTGATAAGCTCCGTTAAAAACGGCACGATGCCGAAAAATATACCCAAAAACAGCGAGCCCCAGATCGCATAGCCGACGAAGTAATAATCCTTCAAAAGCATGCAGTACGGGCATTTGTGATTGGGCTGCTCGTAAACGTAAAGCCCGAAAAAATAGGTGATCGCGTAGTATGCGACGAACAAAAAGAGCAAATTCAGAGTAAAGCTCGCCATCGACTGCTTTAAGAAATTTAAGATCAAGATGGCACCTAATATCGCGTAGAAAAAGGTCGCCAAAAGCGCCTGCGTGTATCCAAACGGAAGCTTCGGCGCGCGAAATACGACCGAGCAGCAAAACACAGGCACGCGCAGCGGGATATTGGTAAAAAATAGAATTTCTAAAATAAACTCTGCCAAAACGCCAGTAAAAAGAATGGTAAAGATCAGGTATTTGCGCTTGAGGTAGGGAAATTTGCCCGCTTTAAGATCAAGGCTGTTTAAAATAAGCCAAAGCCCAAAGCCGAAGATCAGTAAAATTTTTAAAAGCAGCAGGATGTTGCCGTAGCGGTTCGAGCCCACGACGCCTGCGGAGCACATTGCGCCGGGCACGATCGAAGAGAGCTCGTTTAAGCAGAGCGCGAAAAATATAAATAAAATGATCTTGCACGCTATCGTGAAAAACAAAATGGTGTTGATGAGATAGTTTCTTTTCTCCAGGGCGTATTGTAAATTTGAGGTGGCGTTAAAGTCCCAGTAGCGCATGATCCGCACGATATGAAACTGCGAGATCGCCATCAGCGCTATTACGATCAGCTCCACCGCCAAAAACGCGATCACGCTACCTGATAAAAATACGCTCATGCAGAAATTTCTCCGTCTTTTAAAAACACGTATCGATCTACGAAACTTAACTCGTCGAAGAGTATGTCGTGCGTCGCGATCAAAACGGTCTTTTTAAGCTCTTTGAGCTTTGAGAGCATCTCGATGAAACCGAGCGAGTTTTGTTTGTCTAAATTTGCCGTCGGCTCGTCGGCTAAGATGATCTGCGGATTCATCACGAGCGCCCTAGCGATAGCGCAGCGCTGCTTCTCGCCGCCGCTGAGGCTCGAGACGATCTGATCTTTTTTATGCGCGATATTAGCAATCTGCATCGCTTCGTCTATGCGCGCGCCAAGCTCATCCCTGCCCAGCCGTTCAAGACTAAGCGGCGCAAGGACATTTTTATAGACGCTAAGCGCCTCAAGCAGGTTGAAAGACTGAAAGATAAAGCCGATTTTTTTGTGGCGATACACGGAGCTTTCGATATCGGCGAGCTTGGAGACGTTTGCGCCGTCCACTAAAACCTCGCCGCTGCTAGGCTTAGAAAGCGCGCCTATGATGGATAGAAGCGTGCTTTTGCCGCTGCCGCTAACGCCTTTTAAGATTACGATCTGCCCCTCCTCGACGTTTAGGCTTATATTTTTCAAAGCGCGAAATTCATTCGCCCTGCCCTCGTTGTAAATTTTGCAAAGTTGCTTGATCTCTATCTTGCTCATTTGACCGCCTCGCTCATATCGCCGATAGCGATGCGCCAGGATGGGATGATGACGAACGCCAAAAACGGGATCACGCTAAAGACGAAGATCAAAAAGAGCATATTGAAATTTATCGCGGGCGTGAAGGTGATGAAATTTCGCAGCTCGCCGCCTAAAAATATATCGCGCAGAAGCGGCGCATCCAGGATAAAAACATAAGCATAAGCGCCCGCGACGCCGAGCAGATAAGCGCTTAACGAGACGATGAAATTTTGAATAAATTTCATCGCGATGATGTCCTTTATACAAAAGCCTATACTGCGCAAAATCGCGATCTCCTTTTTCTTCTCGCCGTATGCGAGCGAAATTTGATTTTTCAGCAAGATGAAAAACGAGATCATCGCCACGGCGTAAAGCACCATAAAAATTCCGCCTTTGTAATAATACAGATGCCTCACTTCGGCTACCGCATCCTCGGCGCTGAGAGCTTGCGTGTTAGGGTATAAATTTACGATCTTAAGCGCTACTTCGCTTACTTCGTTGGGGTTGGGCACGCTTACGTAGAGCTTAGTGTATTCGCCCTCCTTCAGGCTTAGCACTTCGCGCGCGGTAACGGGGTTTAGATAGATCACGTCGTTTGAGACGATGCTGCTTTCGTGCGGCGAAATTTTATTAATCTTAATCGCGATTAGGCGCTGTTCGGTTAAGAAGTGAAACTCGTCCTCATAGTACCACTCACCCATCGCCGCCTTCACCCCCTCGCCTACGATCATTTCATTTTCATTCAAATTTTCGTCGCCTACGATATGAAACCAAACGCGCTTTTGAGCGAAGTAATACATCCCGTCCACAGCGCCCTGCACTTCGCTGACGCCCGCGATTTTGGAGATATCGTAGATATAGCCGTCGTGCATCAGATCGCGCTTGCCCGCGCGTAGAGCCTCTACGACGATGTCGGGCCTGAGCTTGATGACCTTTTCAAGATCGTTTTGAATGGAGCCCGAGATGAAAAGCACCGAGCTTAAAATAAAAACGATAAATGCAAAGATCGCGAAGCTAAAAGCGTGATCGGCTCTGTCTTTTCGCAGCAGAGTTACGGAGTAGTCGATAAAGCTTTTACTTATCATAGACGAACTCCGCGTAAGCTTTGCTCTTAAAGCTGCTTGAGAGCCGCACGTCCTTTATCTCGCGTGCGAGCTTTTGCAGACACTGCTCGCTCTTTGCGCGATCAAAGCTTACATAATGCACCACAATGAGCGCGTAAAGGGCGGCAAAAAAGATAATTAAAGCGCAAATGAGCCTCATAGCCCTTCTATCACGCTCTCTTGAATTTCGTCAAATTTAAGCACGCTCTTGCCTCCGTGATCTTTAGCGAAGGTCTTAGCCGCGCTCTCGCTCTCAAATGGAATGAGCTCGTCGCCCATCGGCCCTAAGACATTGGAGCCGAGCACGAAAAAGGCGCTTTTAGCGTCGATCTTATGTAGCTTGTAGTAGTCGGTTACGAAAATTTTATCAAAGCTCTTGCCCTTTTGGAAGTAATATTTCATCAGGTCTTTTACGCCGTCAAAATACAGGTTCTCGCCGCCCTGAACCTCTATCATCGCCGCCCAGTTAGGGTTTTTACCCACTAGCATGCCGCAGACCGGGCATTTAGCGCCTTCCGGCACGACGATCTTTTCAGGTTTCTTCGCTTTTGTATCTTTACCGCTGCTGCCTAAATTTGCCGGCGCGTCCCATAGATACAGCGCCGCGGCTTGCAGGTGTTTGTCGTACTCAGGCTCCTTGCTCGCGCCCTTTGCGTCGCAAGTTTTTTTAAGATGAGCTTTAAGCTCGGAGATGGCTTTAAAGTTTTTCGCTTCGGTTTTAGCGCAGTTTGTTTCGTAAAATTCCTTACCGTGCGCGTAAACGCCGCCCTCACGCTTGGCTTTGATCATCTTATTATCGCCCTCAAAATCCTGCCCCGCAATCTCGTAGGCCTTGGCAAAGTTCACTATCTCGCCGCCGTTTTCGGCTTGGAATTCTTTCGCATCGGCTTCGGTTGAGAAGGCGTATTTGCTATTGCGGCTCATCGTGCCTTTGACCTTGCTGCCCACGACGTAAAAGGCTTTATTTACGTCGATCAAATTTAGATTTTTCGTATCGACGACCTGCGCATCGCTTGGAATTTTTCCCTCCGTTAGCTCGTACAAGCAGTGCAGAGAAGCTACTTGCTTGCCGTTCCAAACGTGGTTGGTTTTATAAAATTTTACCAGGCTCATTCCGCAAACGGCGCAGTATTCTTTGTCCTCGCCGCTTCCTACGAGCGTAGCTTTGCTAGGATCCACGCTTTGAAACATAGGCTTTGCCGGTTTATTGGCCCCGTCCATCGAGGCACCGAAAACGAACGCAACGAGCGCAGCCGAAGCTAAAAACGAACGTAAAATCATACTATCTCCTTAAAAATTTGATGTTTTAAATCTACTTACTAATCGAATTTAAAAATTCCAAATTCTCGCATCCCATCTTGATGCCGCCGTCGCAGCTTTTTTTGAAAAACTCTTTTGCTTTGGCATTATCGGACTTCACGCCCTTACCCTCGGCATACATTATGGCTAAATTATTGCAACCGTCGAAGTGGCCGAGATTGCACGCCTTTTCATACTGCTGCTTTGCTTGCTTATAATCCTGGCCCACCCCCTGCCCGAAGGCGTATAGATAGCCAAGGTTGTTGCAGCCGATGCCGATGTCGCCGCCGCAAGCCTTTTCGTAAAAAATTTTAGCCTTTGCGAAGCTTTGCTGCACGCCTTCGCCCTTCAGATACAGATAGCCCAGGTTGTTGCAGCCCATCATATCGCCGTAGGTGCAGGCCTTCTCATAAAGGCTCGCCGCCTTGGCGACGTCCTTTGCAAGCCCGGCGCCGTTTGCGTATAAAAGCCCGAGCGAGGTGCAGCCTTCGTTATCTTTGCAGGCTTTTTCGTAATAAGCCGCGGCTTTGGTAAAATTTTGATCCGCGCCGTTGCCGCTTTCGTAGATATAGCCTAGATTGTTGCACGCAAGCGCAAATTTAGCGCTACACGCTTTCTCGTAGAGGCTGATCGCTTTTTCGAAATTTTTCTCTACGTTGCCGGTGCCCTCAAAATACAAAACGGCTAGATTATAGCAGCCCGAAGCTTTATTTTCCAAACCGCACGCTCGCTCGTAAATTTCTGCGAGTTTTTTATGATCACCGCTTTGCTGTGCCTGAATGCCCTCGCTGATAAAGCCCGCATTTGCCGCGGCAGCCAAGGCTAACGCTATTAGAAATTTTTTCAAATTTACTCCTTCATATCGCTTTTATGTCCCTGCCCCTGAAAGCAAGAGCGATTATTAAAAATACCGCCGCTATTATACAATAAAATGGCGCGGGTATCTGCGGCGCATCTCCCGCGGCATAAGAGTGCATGCCGGTGAGGTAAAAATTTACGCCGAAATAGGTCATTATGATCGAGCTATACGCGAGCGTCGAGCTTACGCAATAAACATAGATCGAGCCGAGCTTCGGGATAAGCTTTAGATGCAGTACGATCGCATAGACGATGATCGAGACATACGACCAGGTCTCTTTGCTATCCCAACCCCAGTATCGCCCCCAGCTCTCATTCGCCCACACGCCGCCGAAGAAATTTCCTAGCGTCAGCATCGAAAGCCCCACGATGAGGCTGATCTCGTTGATCGCCGTTATATATCTAATCTGAGCGTTAAGCCGCTCGCGATTGGCGCCGTTTTTAAGCGCCATCAAAATAAGAGCCAAAAGACCGAGCAGACAGCTAAGCCCCAAAAATCCATAGCTAGCCGTGATAACCGAGACGTGGATGCTAAGCCAATAGGACTTTAGCACCGGCACGAGGTTGGTAATCTGCGGATTTACGAAGCTCATATGCGCTACTAGCATCACGATGCTGGCCAGCAAGCAGCTCGCGCTTAGCGTAAGTAGGGACTTTCTAAAAAATATGATCCCCGCAAGCGCCGCCGACCAGCCGATGTAGATCATCGACTCATAGCTATCGCTCCACGGCGCGTGAGCCGCGACATACCAGCGCAACGCAAGCGCGAGGGTATGTGCCGCAAAGCTTGCGGCAAAGGCTGCGAATAAAATTTTTTGCGCGAGCGCGAAGCGTTTGCCGAAAAGCGTGCCCAAAAGCGCTAAAACAAGAGCTACGCCGCCTAGGATCATATAGCAATAAACGAGCTTTTTAAAAACCGAAGCTTTGTTGTAAAACACCTCGGCCTTGACGCGGTTTTCGCTTGGAAGAATAGCCGCCGAGGTGGCTCTTTGGTAGTTTTTCAGCTCTGCAAGCGCGCTGTCTGCTTTAGCCCAATCATTATCCGAAATTCCATCCTGCAAGCCGTTTAGATAGTCGTTTAGCACGCCTTTGATCTGCGGCGCGATCCTATAATCCGCAAAGGCGTCGTTCGGCGAGAGCCACGCGTTTTGCGGGTCGTTCGGCACGGGGATAAATTTAAAAAACACCCCTCTAAAGGTCAGATACGCGATATTTAGCCGCTCGTCGAATTTAATCAGCTCGTTATCGAGCACGCCACGGCGCGAGGCACTTTTTTCATTCGCCTCGTCCACGGCGCGCGCGAGCTTGTAGTTGCCGTTTTCATCAAAGACCGAATTGAAGCTCGCATATCGCTCCTGCGGCGCCAAGCCTAGCATCTTTTTGATCTCGTCGTTTTTGATCTTAATGATCTTTTGATCGCGCCAAAACGCGGGATTTAGGCTCATTCCTAGGATCATCTGCTCGGCGCTTAAGCCGTAAAGTGAATCCGTACCCGAAATTTTATTTACGATCTCGCTTGCTTCGGTGCTAAGCGGCTTGATCCTACCCATGTAATCTTGCACCAAAAGCTCCGCGAACGCGCCGTTTGCATGAACTCGCGAGTTAGTTTTAAGGTTTGCTAGATAGTTTTCATCCGCGGCGCGAAGCTCAATGCTGAAAAAAAGCGGCGCGATCAAAAGGAGCGCGGCGGGCGCGTTATTTTTGATAAATTTAGCGAGCTTTTTAAACCTGCTGCCCGCAGTAAAAAGATTGCCGATAAATCCGACGCAAAGCAAGAAATAGCCGAAATAAGTGGGGATTTTACCCGGATCGCGATTAAGCTCCAGCACGCTGCCCAGCTCGTCGGTGTCGTAGGAGGACTGAAAGAGCTTAAAGCCGTCAAAGTTTAGCGGGTGGTTCATATAAATTTCATGCTCTCCCGCGCTCTTGCTCTCTTTTAAAATTTCAACGTCGCTGGTGTAGGATGACGGACTTTGCGAGCCCGGATAGCGCTCGAGCTTAAATTTCAAAAGCTTTACCGCAAACGGAAGCTCTATGAGCTTCGAGCCCCAGCTTAGCATTATCTCCTCGCCGTCAAAGTTTAAAATTTTAGGCTCACCCAGCCAGCCCGCGCCGCCGCGCAGCTGCGCTTCTTGCTCGCTTCCGCCCTCAAAGCCCGCTTTTACCGCAAGCGTGCCCTGCTCGCCTTTGGGCGCGGGTTTGTAGGAGCTAAATTTGACGGTGAAGCTTTTAGAATTTATACTTTGCGTGAAGCTAAAATCGTTATCGCCGATCTGAGACAGATTTAGCGGGTGCTCAAACAGCGCGTCTTGCGTGCGGATTTGCAAGTATGGCTTGACGCTCACCATCTCGTTTTCGCTCTCGCCCGCTCTTACGTGCAGCACGCCCTCGGTGCCGAAATAGCGCGTCAGCGCCGCGCCGATAAAGATAACGACAAATGCCGAGTGAAGCACGAAAGAGCCGAAGCGGCGCCACATTTTGGTTTTAATTATAATGCCGAGCAGGCAAAGCGTCGCAGCGCTCATGACGATCTCGTACCAGCGCGCCTCATAGACTAAAATTTTAGCAGTTTGCGTATCGTAAATGCTCTCTAAGAAGGTTGCGACGCCGGCACCTGCGGCTAGGATAAAAAGGAGGCAGAGCGCGAACTTGTAAGAGATGAAAAATTTTAATATTTTTAGCGCGCTCATTAACCCTCCGCAGTTTTACATTATTATATCGTAAGTTTGACCTGCGTATAGTATAAACATTCTAAGAAGTAATACTCCGACCACGCTGGCAAGCGCGCTAACGTAGAACGCAAACGCGGTGTGAGCGATCTTTTTGCCCAGTGCGAAATTTAAAACGAGCGGTACGCAAAATCCTACGCCCACGACGCCCAGCCAAAAAAGACGTGCGTAAATTCCCTCGCTAAATGCGGCGCTCGCGGCTTTTTGCACGTCGCTACCCGTTACTAGCGAGACGAAAATCATGCCGATTAGTAAAATTTCCATAGCTAAAACCGGCCACTCGACGGCATGCAAGGTTTTTAGATCGCCGCCGTGCAGCTCAGCTTTAAAGAAAAGCGCGGCTATTAGGCTTGAGCCCGCAATTCCCGCCGATAAGCCAGACGCCACGAAAAGCGCAGGCAAAACGGCTGTATTAAGGATAGGAAATCTAACTAAAACCGAGATCAAAAATCCCGTATAGGCGCAGATCGCGACCGCAAAAATAAGCGTAAGCGCAAGAAGTAGCGGACGAAGCGCGTTTAAAATTTTCATTATGAGCGCGAAAAGCCCTTTTAAAAAAGTAAGTCTGCGCGATAAAAATCCGCTAAGATCAGCTTCAAACGCATAAAGGCAGGCTACGAAGCTAAGCGGGATATAGACGCAAAGCGCCGCCACGCCCACGGACATAACCGA
>CAUSCW010000051.1:0-12541 GCA_963530195.1 uncultured Campylobacter sp. | reverse complement strand
AAGGCGTAGTACTAGCTGCGGGCGGATTTTGCCGCGACGTATTCTTTAGACAAGTCCAAGATCCATCTATCCTACCTACCACAGATAGCACCAATCACCCTGGCGCAACAGCAGGCGCTATGAAAGAGGCATTTAGGATCGGTGCAACTCCCGTGCAACTTAGCTGGATACAGTTTGGTCCATGGGCGTGCCCTGATGAAAAAGGATTTGGCGTAGGCTCTATGTTTAACGTAAACGGAAGCTTCCGCTACGGAATTTCAGTCGATCCAAGAACCGGCAAACGCTATATGAACGAGCTAGCAGACCGCCGCACCCGCTCTCAAGCTATGTTTAAAGTAATCGACGCAAAAGCAGATATCTATCCTATCAACTTCTGCGATAGTGATGGCGTAAAAAATATGGTCATACCTGAGCACTACACTAAACCGCTAGAATCAGGCGTACTAAAGAAATTTGAAACCCTAGACGAGCTTGCGGCATTTTATAAAATCCCTGCCGCAGAGCTAAAAAAGACCGTCGAGAGATATAACAGCTTCGTTAAAGGTGGCAAGGACGAAGACTTTGGTAAACCTATGGATAAAACCACTACAAACGGCGTAGATATCTCTAAACCGCCTTTCTACGCTATGCGCGGTACGCCAAAACTCCACCACACCATGGGCGGTATCGATATCAATACCAAAGCTCAGGTTATCTCTTTACAAACCGAGATGCCTATCCCAAGATTATTTGCCGCAGGCGAGATCACCGGCGGCGTACACGGAGCCAGCCGCTTAGGTAGCGTAGCGATAGCAGACTGCCTCACATTCGGTATGATTGCGGGAGAGAATATAGGCTAATTTACGGCGTCTTTCGGACGCTTTTTGCGGGTTTCATTAAAATTTGACTTGATAGGCTATATGCCTTATCTTCGTCAAATTTTAACTTCTTCTGCTTGCAGCTGCGAGCTTGCGAAGCAGAAAACCCAAAAAATCGCCTCGAAACACTTGCAAATTTTATTTTAATCGCAGGCCGAATTTAAAGTTAAATTTGAAAATTCGGCTTGCGATACTTCATTAAATTTTATCGCTTGATGAACGAAATGTTCTATCTGCGCTCTAAAATTTAGATCCGCCTCGTCTAAAGCTCGAGATAATTCGCTTTAAATTTGCATTTTTTGAGCGCTTTTACAGAGTTTGCTAAAATTTTGCCTGACAGGCTATTTTTGCTTCGTTTCTCTCACAACTTGCAAGCAGAAGTCTAGCTTGCACAAAATTTTAGCTTCTAACTCAAAAAATCGCCTCAAAATACTTGCAAATTTTATTTTATATCGCAGGCTAAATTCCATCTGCGATACTTTTACCTAATAAACTGAAATTTTATAAATCACCTCTGTCAGAATTTTAAAAATATATGACGCTAAAGCTTTGTCATACAGGCGAAATTTTGTATCACATCTTACTAAAATTTAAAATTTTTAATAAAAATTATATATTCCGCACGATATAATCGCGCATCTGCTCGCAGCGCGAGCGATAGCTAAATTTCAAGGAGATGTAATGAAAATATTTAAAGCCCTGCTCGCAACAGCGCTGATCACCGCCACCCTAAGCGCTAAGACGCTCAAAGAGGGCACGCTCATAATAGCCACAGAGGGGACTTACTCGCCGTATTCTTTCTATGACGAGAAAAATAATCTTACCGGCTTTGATGTCGATATCGCTCGCGCGCTGGCAAAAGAGCTAGGGCTAAAGGCGGAATTTTTAACCGCGCCGTGGGATGCGATGCTCGCGGCATTTGACGCAGGCAAAGCGGACGTAGCGATGAATCAAGTAAGTATCACGCAGGAGCGCAAGAAAAAATATAATTTCAGCGAGCCTTATACCGTGGCTTATGCTGCGCTGGTAGTGCGAGCTGATAACGAGGAGATTAAAAGTTTTGCGGATCTTAAAGGCAAAAAAAGCGTCCACTCCGCTACCAGTAACTGGGCGGATATGGCGCGCAGCTATGGCGCCGAAATCGTTACGGCAGACGGATTTAGCAAGGGTGTGGAGCTTATCATAGCTCGTCGCGCAGACGCTACGATCAACGACAATATCACATTTTTCGACTATATGAAGCAGCGCCCGAACGCCCCGCTAAAGATCGCAGCTCAAGGCAATGAGCCGATCTATTCCGCCGTGCTGCTTAAAAAGGACGACGAGCTGACGGCGCAGATAAATTCCGCGCTAAAATCACTAAAGCAAAAAGGCGTGCTGAAAGAAATTTCACTTAAATATTTCGGCAAAGACATTACGGAATAAATTCTATAACCGCTTAGTTGAAGCGTGGAATTTTAAACTTAGCTGAGCGGGATTTCGCATTTTAAATTTCGCTCATAAAATTTTGGAGGAATTATGAAAAATTTAATAAAAACTTTACTTGCGTGCGCCCTTTTAATATGCGGCGTAAACGCTAAAACACTACGCGAAGGTACGCTTAAAGTGGCTACGGAAGGCACCTTTTCGCCATTTTCGTATTATAACGACAAAAATGAGCTCGTAGGATACGACGTAGATGTCGCGCGCGCAGTCGCCGAAAAGCTTGGTCTAAAAATAGAATTTCTAACCGCGCCTTGGGATGCGATGCTTGCAGCATTTGATGCAGGCAAGGCAGACGCTGTGTTTAATCAAGTAAGCATTACTGATGAGCGCAAGAAAAAATATGAGTATTCTGTGCCCTACACCGTCGTTTACGGAGCTATTATCGTGCATAAAGATAACAACGACATTAAAAGCTTCGAGGATTTAAAAGGCAAGAAAAATGCAGACTCCGCTACCAGCAACTGGGCACAAGTCGCTAAAAAATACGGCGCGCAAAACGTAACTGTCGATAGTTTCGCCAAAAGTATGGAGCTACTGATCGCTCGCCGCGTAGATACCGTCGTGCGCGACAATACCGTATTTTACGACTTTTTAAAGCAACGCCCGGACGCTCCGATTAAAATCGCTGCAAAGCTAAAAGACGTCGATTATAGCGCTGCAATCGTGCAAAAGGGCAATAAAGAGCTCGCAGATCAAATCAGCAAAGCCTTAAACGAACTCAAAGCCGAAGGCAAGCTAAAAGAAATTTCGCTTAAATATTTCGGCAAAGATGTGAGTGAATGAACGAAACAAGCAGAATTCTAGAGCTTGTTAGCAGCTCGCTAGAGCCAATGGCGCTAGCCCTGTTACAAGTTACGATCCCGCTTACGATAATCTCATTTCTGCTCGGGCTCGTGCTTGCGATGCTGACGGCGGTCGCACGCATCGCAAATTTTAAAATTTTAAAACAGCTAAGCGAAATTTATATTTGGATTTTTCGCGGCACTCCACTTTTGGTGCAGCTTTTTATCGTCTATTTCGGACTTCCAATCGTTGGGATCACACTTGATGTTTGGGCTGCTGCGATCATTACCTTTAGCCTCAATATCGGCGCTTACGCTTCAGAGGCGGTGCGAGCTGCGATCCTATCGGTACCAAAGGGGCAATGGGAGGCGGCTACCTCGCTAGGCATGAGCTACGCTCAAATTCTGCGCCGTATTATCGCTCCGCAAGCAGCGCGCATATCGCTGCCGCCGCTATCAAATATATTTATCTCTACGCTTAAAGACACTTCGCTCGTAGCCTCGATTACGATGGTCGATATGTTTATGGTCGCTCAACGTATTGCTGCGCGGGCATTCGATCCGCTCACGTTATACGTGCTGGCGGCGCTATTTTATCTAGCAGTCTGCACCCTTCTTACGTTCTTACAATCCAAGCTAGAGCGACGATTTTCAAGGTTCGTGTGATGATAAAATTTACGAACTTAACTAAGCGCTTCGGCGATCACGTCGTGCTAAATGGGCTAAGCTTAGAATTTCGCGACGGGCAAACGACGGTGATTTTAGGAAGCTCCGGCTCCGGCAAATCCACGATGCTGCGCTGCATAAATCTGCTCGAAATTCCAAGCGGCGGCGAGCTACAGCTAGGCGAGTTTAAGATAGATTTCGATGCTCCGCATAAAACAAGCGAGTATCATCCATTCCGCGCTCATACGGGCATGGTTTTTCAAAGCTTCAATCTCTTTCCGCACCTCAACGTCTTGCAAAACGTCATCGAAGCACCCGTACACGTGCTAAAGCAGCCACGCGAGCTTGCCGAGGCAAATGCAATGACGCTGCTAAAAAAGGTCGGTATGGCAGATAAAGCTGGCGCATATCCGGCTCGCCTCTCCGGCGGTCAGAGCCAGCGTGTAGCGATCGCGCGGGCGCTTGCGATGCAGCCTGAGTTTTTGCTACTGGATGAGCCTACGAGCGCGCTTGATCCCGAACTCGAGGCGCAGGTGCTAAAGACTATCGCAGAGCTTGCCGCAGAGGATCGCTCGCTTATAATCGTCACGCACAATATGGGCTTTGCACGCAAGATCGCAGATAGAATTTTATTCCTAGACGGCGGAGTTATCGCATTCGACGGCGACGCAGAGGAATTCTTTGGCAGCAACGACGAGCGCATAGCTAAATTTATCGGAGCGATGAGCTTTTAAATCCATTAAATTTCAAGGAGAAAATATGAAAATAGACACCCTAATCGTAAAGGGCATAGAGGCCAAGTCTAACCCCCACAACGCGGTCATTCCGCCGATATATCTAGCCAGCACCTTCGTGCAAGAAAGCCTGGATGATTTCGGCAAATACGCCTATTCGCGCGGCGCAAATCCTACGCGCAACGCCTTCGAGGAACTTTTCGCAAAATTTGAAGGCAGCAAATACGCCTTCGCGCTAGCCTCGGGTATGGCGGCTACGAGCGCTGCATTTGCGTTGCTTAAAAGCGGCGATCGCGTGCTGTTAAATAATAACGTCTACGGCGGCACCTATCGCTACGTAAGTGGAATTTTTAAAAATCAAGGGATCAATTACGACTTGGTAGACGATCTAAATTTGATCACCGAAATTCCAAGCGACGTAAAAATGGTATTCATCGAAACGCCCTCAAATCCGCTTTTGCGCGTAACCGACATTGAGCGCATAAGCGAGCTCGCGCATAAAAACGGCGCGCTTGTGGTGATGGATAATACCTTTTTGACCCCATATTATCAGCGCCCGCTAGAGCACGGCGCAGACGTCGTAGTTTATAGCGCGACCAAATACATAGGCGGACATGCCGATCTGATCGCCGGCATCGTTACGACGAACGACGATGAGCTTGCCGCAAGAATTCAGTTTATGAAAAACACTCTGGGCGCGACGCTATCGCCTACTGACTCATATTCGCTCATACGCGGACTTAAAACGCTAAGCGTGCGCTTCGACCGCCAGAGCGAAAATACGCTAAAGATAATAGAATTTTTACGCAGCAATCCCGCGGTAGAGGCGGTGAATTTCGCAGGCTCGCATTCTAAGAGCGAAAAAAAGATACAAGATCGCCAAGCTAGCGGCATTGGAGCAGTCATCTCGCTGGTGCTTAAGCCGCAATACGACTATAAAACCTTTGCGCGCAGCCTTGAGCTATTTGATCTAGCCGTGAGCCTGGGCGGTGTAGAGAGCCTGATCTGCCACCCCGCGTCGATGACACACGAGAGCTATCCGCGCGAGCTGCAAGAGCGCATCGGCATCAGTCAAAATTTGCTGCGCCTAGCCATAGGCATCGAAAACGCGGACGATCTCATAGCCGACCTTACCGCTGCGCTAGAAAAATCTAAAAAATAGGCGGCGCGAAATTTGCGCAAGCTCGCGGAATTTTTATGCAGGCTTGTAAAAATTTACGCAGGCGCGCAGAATTCATGCCAAAATTTCGTCCAAAATCCTTATAGCTTCGCTCGTGAGGCTATAAGGGCACTCATCTTTACGAGCCGCCGGTTTAAAAAGGCCCGCCGATCATTTCATTTTCTAAAAATTCCTTTTCGCAAAACCTATGTCTATTTCCTCGCGAGCTAAATTTTGTATGAATTTTCACTCGTTAAATTTTACAAGGCGCGCGTATAATCCGCTAGCCGCTCGTAGCTGCTCGGTCTAAATTCGACGCGATTAATTTATCAAACGGGCAAATTTAGGCTCTCCTCGCTCTAAATTTAAAATTTCACGCGGCATCTAAATTTTAGCCGTTTAAATTTAGCAGAGTTACTTCAGCTCGCCCCAGCGCTTGGCGATGTTTAGACTAGTCTTAAGCGGCACATTCAGGCTCGCCGCACTTTGCATTATCTCCTGGGCGCGCTCGCCGAAGCTCTGCGCCAAATCATCCCGCACCTCGAAAATCAGCTCATCGTGGATCTGCAATATCAGCCGCGCCTCATCGTTTAGCAGCGGCGAAATCTCAACCATCGCCTTTTTGATGATGTCGGCTGCGGAGCCTTGAAATTTCGTATTCACCGCCTCGCGCTCGTAGCTTGCATAGACCATATTGTTGCGCGCGTTTGCGAAGTCGAAGTAGCGCCTGCGCCCAAACAGCGTGCTTACGTAGCCGCCTTCTTTCGCGTCTGATTTTATGCTTTGCAAAAACTCCTTGATCGTGCAAAACGCCGCAAAATAGCGCTCGATATAGCCCTTCGCCTCTGCGCGCGCGATGCCCAGGCTGTCGCTTAGCTTGCCCGCGCCCATGCCGTAGATGAGACCGAAATTTATGCTCTTTGCGATCGTGCGGTGTGCGGGCTGTGCGTCGCCGAAGATGCTGATCGCCGTGCGCGCGTGAATGTCCTCATCCGCCCTAAACGCCGCCAAAAGCGCAGGATCGCGCGAAAAGTGCGCGAGCAGGCGTAGCTCGATCTGCGAGTAATCAAGCGAGATCAGCGAGTAGCCTTCGTCTGCTAGGAAGCAGTCCCGCACGTCCTTCGCAAACGTGCCGCGCGCGGGGATATTTTGCAGGTTCGGATTTTTGCTCGCTAGCCGCCCGGTAGCCGTGCCGGTCTGTAAGAAATTCGATCTGACGCGGTTTTGCGCATCGGCTAACGCAAGCTGTAGCAGCGGCTCGCAGTAGGTGCTTTGCAGCTTAAACAGCTCGCGGTAGTCTAAAATTTTACCCACCGCGGGATGTAGCGCCGTAAGATCCTTCAGCACGCTTTCGTCGGTGCTATAGCCCGTCTTCGTGCGCTTCGCCGCAGGTAGCCCAAGCCGCTCGAAAAGCACGGCGCCGAGCTGAGCGGGAGAGTTGATGTTAAACTGCTCGCCGCAAAGCTCATAAATTTCATCCGTGAGCGCTCGCAGGGACTTTTCGTTGCGCGCGATAAGGCGCTTTATCATCTCCGCGTCGATCTTGATGCCGCATCTTTGCATCTGCCAAAGCACCCGCACGAACGGGAACTCAAGCTCTTGCGCGAGCTTAAAAAGCGCGGGTTCGAGCAGCTGTTTGAGTTTAAAATACAGCCTCAGCGTCACCCACGCATCCTCGCTCGCATAGATCGTAGCGGCGTCCAGCTCCACGGAGGCGAAGGTCTCGCCCTTTTTAACGACGTCGCCGAAATGCACCGTCTCGTACCCAAGATACCGCGGCGAGATAGAGTCCATCCCCACGGCGTTTGCGGGATCGAGTAGCCACGCTAGCACCATCGTATCGGCAAAGCTCGCAGCAGGCTCGATATTAAAATTATTTTTCACGATCTCAAAATCGTATTTTAAATTTTGCCCCACGACATATCCGCGAAACAGCGAGCTGATCGCGGCCTTTGCCGCGTCCGAAGAAATTTGAGCCGGAGCGCCCAAATAGCTATGCGCGAGCGGGACGTAGTAGGCGCGCTCCTCGTTAAACGCAAACGAAAAGCCCACGATCTTGGCGCTTTTGCTGTCGATGCTCGTCGTCTCGGTATCAAAGCTCACCAAGGTCTCGGCGCCGATGCCCTCGCACAGTCTCGCAAGCTCCGCGGCATCAGTGATGCAAATAGGCTCAAAGGGCGTTTTAAAAGCGCTCTCGCAGCTTTGTCCGCCGCAAGCAGAGCCGCCAGGGATAGAATTTTGCCCGTCTAGCCCCCCTACGGCAGCGTCTAAGATAGAGCCGCCGCGAGACGGCTCTGCGCCCACGCCCTTCCCGCCTCCGCTTAAAACGGAGCTTTTTGCGCTTGCGCCTTTGCCCTCGCCCCAAAGATCAAGTCCGTTCTGTTCCTGCAGGCTTAACGCCGAAAGAAGCCTATTTAGCGCGTAATCTTTTAAAATTTCGCGGATTTTAAAAAGCGGATTTTGCTGCGGAAATTTCGCATCCTCTAAAGGCGGGATTTCCAGCTCGTCGTAAAGCGTAGCCAGGCGCTTGCTTATGTAGGCGCTCTGCTTGCCTTCTATCAGATACTCGCGCTGTTTGTTTTGCGGCAGGCGGTCTAAATTTGAATAGATCTCATCGAGCGAGCCCCATTCGTCTAAAAGCTTCTTTGCTCCCTTATCGCCGATGCCGCGCACGCCCGGGATATTATCGGCGCTGTCGCCGCATATCGCCAAAAAATCCACGATCTGCTCGGGATAGACGCCGTAGCGCTGCAGGCACTCGTCTCTGCCGTAAAGCATCTTTTTGCCGTGGCTGTAAATTTTAACGTTTTCGCCGATGAGCTGATACAGATCCTTATCGGAGGTAACGATGTTGATTTTATGCGTGGCGCCGTGCTTTTTAACGACGCTTGCGATGAGATCGTCCGCCTCGTAGCCCTCGCGTCCGAGCGAATAAAGCCCCATCTTTTCGATCATCTCGATGCAGACGGGCAGCTGCTGCAAAAGCGCGGGCGGCGGGGCTTGGCGGTTGGTTTTGTAATTCGGATCGATATCTGAGCGAAAGGTCTTGCCCTTGCTATCCAGAGCGAAAATTATATAATCGCTCTTAAATTCCTTCGAAAGATTTGCGATGAAGCTCGCAAATCCGCTCACCATGCCGCTGGGTTTGCCGTCTTTGGTCTTAAGCCCACTCATAGCGTAGTAGAGCCTGAAAAAAAAGCCGAACGTATCGATGATCGTGATGGTCTGCATAATGTCCTCGAATTTAAAATTTTAACGCGTAGTGTATTAAAATTCGGCTAAATTTACAAATTCCAAATAGGACTTGACCTGCCTCATTTCAAAATTTTAAAATTTGCTATATAATCGCGCAAAATTTTAAAAAAGGATCAAGTATGGATTTTTTCACAGACTGGCAGGAGTTCGACGCGGCAGGCGCTACGGTGAAATTTTACAAAAAATCACAAGGCGGCGTGGAATACATCGGCTTTGATTCGCGCAAATGCGTTCCGCCAGAGCCTATGGTAAATGCGCTGGTGGCCTTAAATTTCGTAAAAGACGAAACTAAAAAGGTCGTCATGGTCAATCATAAATTCCCAATGGGGCTGATCCCAAAAATCGAGTCTAAATTTGACATAGCACGCGAAGATCTGGACGGCGACGCGGTCAAGCTCACCATCAGCCTAAAGCCGGGCGCAGTCAATGAGGGCTTCGATACCGACGCGAAGTGCCACGGCTAAAGGGCTTTAAAATTTAGATGAATATCACGACATTTTCGCCGCCGTTTCGCATCGTAGGCGGCTATTTCGTCTGCGGCTTTATCTTTTTGCTGCTAAGCGCGGCGAGCTTTTTAAAGGCCGATTTCGGCGCGATCCAGGCGCCGCAGACGGCGAGCTTTTTTCACGTATTTTTGCTCGGATTCGTAATCAGCATAATCATCGGAGCGCTCTATCAGCTCACCTCTGTCATTATCCAAAAGGAATTTTTCACCGTCAAATTTGCGTTTTTAAATCTCCTCGCCTACGGCGCGGGCGTGGCGCTGCTAAGCGCAGGATTGCTGCTTTCAAGCATCCCTTTGATGCACGCAGGCGGCAGCGCTTTGCTGCTTAGTCTATTTTATTTTACGATCTGCTACGCACTAAGCTTCATCGGCACGCCCAAATGGAGCTTCCCCGCCGTAGTGCTTGCGATCTCGGCTGCGTTTTTAGCCGTAGGGATCAGCCTTGGCTTTGCCCTCGTGCTAGCGCTTAGCGGCGTGGAGATTTTTGGAGTGTATTTTTCAGAAATTTTATCCTATCACATATACTTCGTGCTGGGCTTCGTGTTTTTCGTCATCGTAGGCGCTGCGTGCGTGCTGCTGCCGATGTTTAGTCTGGCGCACGATCTAAGCTTCGCGCTAGCAAAAGCTTCACTGGTGCTGTATCTGCTCGCGGGGCCGTTTTTGCTAAAAGATTTTGGAATTTTCATCGCCTTTGCCGCGCTTGCGAGCTTTGCGGCTCAGGCGATCTATATCCTAGCCAGGCGGGTGCGAAAAGCGATCGATTATTGGAATTTAAACGTCTACATCTCGCTCGCAGCTTTGGGATTTAGCGCGGCATTTTGGCTAATGGGTCGCGCGGATCCGGCGGCGTTTTGGCTGCTATACGGCTTTTTGTTCGCCTTCATCGTCGCGCACCTTTATAAAATCGCGCCCTTTCTCATCTGGTACCACTACGTCTCGCCCTTCGTCGGCAAGCGCAAAATCCCTATGCTAGAGGATATGATAATCAAAAAGATCGCCTACGCAGCCTGCGTGCCAAATATCTTAGCGCTTGCGTGCGCGAGCTTTGGAGCGCTAACGCCCGCGGTGATCTTGCAAGCGGCAAGCATAATTTTGGTGCTAATCAACACCGTAAATATCTTTAACTACATAAAATTTGGAGAGGAAAAATGAAAGTAACGAAAGAACAAATTTACGACGCACTTCGCGCCGTGGTAGATCCCGAGGTGGGCTTTGACGTCGTGTCACTAGGTCTCATCTACGACGTAGCGGTAGATGAGGCAAACAACGCCAAAGTCACGATGACGCTATCGACTCAGTCGTGCCCGCTGCATGAGATGATGGTAGAATGGGTGCGCGCGGGTGCCGAGAGCGTGGAGGGCATAGGCGAAGTAGAGATCGATCTCGTCTTTGAGCCGATGTGGAATATCGATATGGCGGAAGATCACGTCAAAGAAGCACTCGGTAGATTTTAAACAGCTTTACCGCGCCCCATAGTTTAAGCTTTGAAATTCTAAAATTAGACTTCAAATTTATACCTAGGGGCTGCTATGAAAAAATTTACCGACGGCGAGAAAGAAATTCTGCTTCAAACGCAAGGGCTTAGTTTGATTTCAAAGACGCTACAAAACGGCAAAGAAAGGCTGAACTCTAAAGAATTCGCAAATCAAGATGCCTTGCAAAAAGCTTTCGTAAAAAAGCAAGTTGATGCCCTAAAAAAGGGCTTCAACTACGAAAACAAAAAAGCAAAATTCGGCGAAGCAATAGCGCATGCCTATATCGGCGGCGGATACAGCGGAGCGCTTGGATTTGCCGAGTTTGAGGATAAATTTTACGTCTATAAATGTAATTTTGACGAGCACGGCTGCGATTATTTAATCGTGCTGGACGGCGAACTAAGAACTCTTGCGCAAATTGAACTACCAAAAATTTTAGCATGGAAAATGACTGCTACCAAAAAGGCCTTGGTGCTTGATTTGGACCACGAATTCTTTCTTTTTGATGGAGAAAAATTCAGCAGGCTTTTTGAAGCCTGGGGTATCACAGGAGGAGGCTTTAGCTCTGCTCTAAGCGGCAACGGCGAAATTCTAGCCTGCGGCACGGATGGAATTTTAGCTTTCGGAAGCGACAGGAAGCTAAATTTTAAAACGGATTTTTCGGCAAAAGCAATAGGCTTCGGCAATAAAATTTGCGTAGCCTGTGGGGATGAAGGCGACAAAAATATCGCTGGGCTCTACCGCCTAAAAGACTTCGCCGAGCTTTGCCGTATCGAATGCGACGTGGGCTATATCCACTCCCTAAACGTGGGGCTCATCAAAAATGACGCGATTTTGGTCGTAAATAACGGCTTTGATGAGCTGTATTTTTGGGACGTCGCAAGCAAAAAGCGTCTAATCGTACCAAAAACCTTGCCAAGAAGCGTAATGAGGTTTGCCGCAAACGATCAAATTTTTCTTACGTATTTTTATGGCAGGTTTAAAGCATTCAGCTTGGAGGATTTTCGCCTCTTAGGCGAGTTTGAATGCGAGCACTGCGTCAAAACCGCCGCTATTAAAATCTCAGGCGAGCGCCTTTACGTTCGTACCGACTACGGATTTTTTAGCATTTATTCTTTAGCTGAGAATGGAATTAAAATTTAAAAAGCGCTATTGATAGGGATTTATCGCCCGCTTCAAGCTCATAAAATTAAACGAACTCCTCCGCCCGCCTTAAGCTTGCGCAACAAGCAGGGGCGCTATTTAAAGAAATTTTATCGCAAAAATTGCGGGCTTTGAGAGCTTTTTAAGGCTTCCTTTAAGCATTATCAAATTATCGGCGCCGGAGATTTTAAAAGTGGAATTTTCAAAGCTAAATTCTAAATTTTTCAGCGCGTTTTCGCTTAGGAGGCGTGCAAGCTCCAAAATATAGCTGAGCCACGCAAGCTTGGCGGCATCGGGCAAAATCGCGCTCAAAGGCGCGAACGTAGCGCCCAGCTCGCGCTTGCCGTGCATCGAGATGATCGCAGCTATGAGTGCCTTTTCTTTGTGCGTCGTGCAGTAGTTCAGCCCGCCGAGCACTATATCCGCGCTGGTTTCATGCTTGGCGTAAAAGCCGATCGCCCGCCCGATCTCGCAAAGCGA
>CAUSCW010000050.1:0-12751 GCA_963530195.1 uncultured Campylobacter sp. | reverse complement strand
TTGGTTGCAGAGGGTGGATTTGAACCACCGACCTTCGGGTTATGAGCCCGACGAGCTACCACTGCTCTACTCTGCGATATGAGAAGCGCAAATGAATTTTAAATAGCATTCACGAAAGTGGATGGGGTAGGAGGATTCGAACCTCCGAATGATTGGACCAAAACCAATTGCCTTGCCGCTTGGCTATACCCCAACAAAAAAGACTTTAATTATATAAAAACTTTAACCAAAAGTCAAGATTAATCTCAAGCTCTATTAGTGGATTAATGAAAATCAGTAATACTCAACAAATAAATTATATTTATATAAACAAAAAAAGGCTCTAGCTTTAGCTAGAGCCTTAAAAAAATATCTATACTAAAATATTAGTTATAGTTAACGTTTTTACCACCGAATTTAAGACCAGTATCTGCATCAATTCTAGTTTTAATTTGTGATAGACCTGGCATACTCCACACTTGATCACATAATCCAGTTGTAGTAACAGTTACAGACATCGTATTATTCCCTGTAGGACCAACAGCCTGAAAGCATGGTTGTGCTTTGACCTTTACTGGGTTAGCAACATTTGTCATAGCACTAACATCGGTCGAAAAATTACCTTGAGATGTATAATAAGCACCTAAATCTGTTACCATAGTTTGAATGTTAGAAGCTGCTTTCGAAACCTCAGCATCATCACGAGTGGCTGCAAGTCTTGGAATAGCAACAGCTGCCAAGATACCTAAAATAACGATAACGAAGATCAACTCGATCATAGTAAAACCTTTTTTCATGGTTTACTCCTTATATAAAATTCATCCCGCATACCTATATGCGAAACTTGGCGTAATTATAGAGAAAAATTTAAAAATTGTCAATAGTTTTTAGTAAATTTTTTACAATTTATTTACAAAGTCCGATTTTACGGGCATTGTAAAATCAAAATTTTAAATCCATTTGTCTATTAATGTATTGTAGTGGCGCCTCTGCACATTGATACCATAAAAATCATTTGCTTTGATTCTCGTGCATCACGCGATAAACCATATGTTTATTCGAGATACAGGATGCTACAGCCCGTATCTCTTCGTAAGAATTCCATACTCCTCTACGCGTCTATCTCGCAAAAACGGCCACCAGCGGCGCACATTTTCGCATCTTTGCATATCGATGGTTACGACTTCGCATAGCTCGTCGGTGCTGTTTGCGCGAAACAACTGCTCGCCCTGCGCGCCAAAAACAAAGCTATTGCCCCAAAACCTAATCCCCTCTTCGCTGACAAGCTGATCTACGCGTTGTTTATTCGGCAACACCTCTAAAGTTTCGCCGTTAAATTTAATCTCTATCGAAATTTTTAAATTCTCTCGCGCCGCCTCATCCTTTGCGGGCAAAATTTCGCCGCCGATCGCCATTTTGCCGCTATCCGTTAGCGCCACGTTATTAAAAGATAGAATTCCGCTCTCGTTTAAAATTTTACTCTCGCCGCTCGCATCCGCGGAGCGCGAAATTTTATCGCGCACATTCAAATTTGCTTCGCTCCCGGATAAAATTTCATCCGGCGAGACTTCGCTAAGCGCGGAGCTTTCAAAGCCCACGCGATTTACGGCGATTACGGGCAGGGAGTTTGCCACTGCATGCCCGCGCTGTACCGCGACCCAGGCCTCCAGCTGACGCGCCTTTTCGTCCTCGTCGTCGCCGTCGAACCACCCGATCGCAGTCGGATATATGAGCAGCTCGGCACCGCGTAGCGCCATCGCGCGCGCCGCCTCGGGATACCACTGATCCCAGCACACCAGCACGCCGAGCCGTCCCACGCTCGTATCTATGGGCTCAAAGCCCAGATCGCCCGGCGTGAAATAAAATTTTTCGTAAAACTGCGGATCGTCGGGGATATGCATCTTGCGGTACTTGCCGGCGATCGTGCCGTCGCGCTCGAAGACCACGGCGGTGTTGTGATACAGCCCCGCGGCGCGACGCTCGAAAAGCGAGCTTACCAGCACGACGCCAAATCTCTTCGCTACCTCGCTCCACAGCCGCAAATCGCGCTCGAAATCCTGCGCATAGTCGAAATTTTCGGTATTTTCGCGCTGGCAAAAATAATGCGTCTGATGAAGCTCTTGCAAAACGATTAACTGCGCGCCCTTTGCCGCTGCGCGCGCGATGAGCTCGATGCTACGCGCTATCGTGCGCGCCTTGGTGCCTTCAAATTTATGCGAAATCAGCCCAACTTTTAAAATTTTCATATTTTTCCTTCGATCTAAATTTAAAGTTTAAATTTATTCATGCACGAGCAGTGCAGCGAGCCGTTTTGGCGGATGAAAACGCGCGCGTTCACTCCCACTACTTCGCGATCCGCACACGCTGCTCGCAGACGCGACAGCGCCAGCTCGTCCGCCGCGCGGTTTGGATCGTGCGGATCTGCGGGGTCTGCATAGGTAGGCACGATGAGCGCGCCGTTTAAAAAGACGAAATTTGCGTAAGTCGCGGGCAACCTGCGTCCCTGATAAAATATTGCGCGCGGGATCGGCAGTTCGATCACGTCGTACCCCAGCGATGAAATTTCATTCCTCATCGCGCTAAGCTCCGCATAGTGTAGATCGCTCGGATCGTCGCACGACGAAATAGCCACAGTGCGCGGGTTTAAAAAGCGTGCAAGAGTATCGACGTGGCTGTCGGTATCGTCGCCTTTTATAAAGCCGCGCCCCAGCCAGATTATGTTTTTCAGCCCGAAAATTTCACGCAGCCGCGCGTCCAGCTCGGCCTTGCTTAGGGAGTTACGATTTTCGTTTAGCAAACACGCGCTCGTAGTCAGCATCGTGCCCGCGCCGTCAAAATCGACGCTGCCGCCTTCTAAGATCAGATCCACGTCTCGTAGCGGACGCTCGCTCGCGGCGTAAAATTTGGAATTTAACGCATCGTCCTTGGCGCTTGCAAATTTGCCGCCCCAGGCGTTGAAACGAAAATTTAGCCCCGTGATTTTATCGCCCTCCTCTACGTCGATCGCTCCGTAATCGCGAATCCACGTATCGTCGGTATCGATTTGCGCGAAGCTCGCGTTTGCTAAGCCGCCGCAAATTTGCTCAAAATCCTCGCGGCTCGGCGCAATCGCGACGACCGGCTCAAACCTCGCTGCGACGGCGATAAAGTCGCGGTAAGCCGCCCGTATCTCGCCCAAATACGGCGCCCAGTCGGTACCTGCGTGCGGCAAAGACACCAAAAGCGCCTCTTGCTCTTCCCATTCGGCGAATGCTCTCATTTTTGCTCCAAGATTAAAATTTCACGGATTATAGCGAAGCTCGGTTTAAAAAGATATTTGTGGATGGTGCGCCCGGAGGAATTCGAATCCCCGACCTTTTGAACCGCAATCAAATGCTCTATCCAGCTGAGCTACGAGCGCACGAAATAAAAGAAACGGGATTATAGCGTTTTTAGCTTAAATTTAGCCAAAAACCGAAGTAAATTTTTAACGCGGCGGCAAATCCGGCATAAGCGCAACGGCTTCGGCGCGATAGTAAAACGGCTGCGAGATAGCAAAATTTTAAATCAGACATCTGCTGCGGATCGCCGTATCATTCGCGATACGAAGTGGCTATTAAATTTTAGAATTTTGCATTCTTACTTTTAAATTTTATGCGGCGACACAGCGACGACGCGAGGCGGCTGGCGCGACCAGAAATCGCAAGCTCCATGCGCCCGTCACGATAAATAAAATTTGCAACTGAAGCGGCGCCGGTATTATCGAGCTAAAACCGCGCCTTGATACGCTCAAACGAGATCCGTCGCCGTAAAGATCGGCAGTGCGAGATACTATTATTTAAAATGCACGGGCACGACATTAGCGCAATATACTCGGCAACAGCTAAAAGCTACTCCGTAAGCAGCGCATAAATTTAAATTCGCTTCGCAAAACGCTAAAATTTAAAAAATCCATTTCGCCAAAAACATCTAAATTTAAGAAATTCGCCCCGCTAAAAGATTCAAAATTTAAAAGACCTGCGGTCGCCTCGCGCGCGAATGTAAAATCACGAAAAATAAGCCGAATCCCACGCACAATAAATAAAATTTAAATACTTTTTTGCTACCATAACGCAAATTTCAAAAACGGATACGCAAATGAACAAACGAAGTTTCTCGTCGCGCTGGGCTTTCATCATCGCCTGTGTGGGCTCTGCCGTGGGTATGGCAAACGTCTGGGGCTTCCCCTACAAACTCGGCACGAACGGCGGCGGCGCGTTTTTGCTGATCTATCTATTTTTTATCGCGCTGTTCTCCTACGCAGGGCTTAGCGCCGAGTACGCCATCGGACGCCGCGCTAAAACGGGCACTCTGGGCTCTTACGAATACGCGTGGAAAAGCCGCAGCCTGGGCACCATCGGCAAGATCATCGGCTGGCTGCCGCTTGCAGGCTCGCTGTGTATCGCTATCGGCTACGCAGTCATCATCTCATACGTGCTTAAAGCCCTAGCGCAGGCCATAGACGGCTCTTTGATGAGCGTGGATACGAACACCTGGTTCGAATCCTTCGCGCTAACGCCGTATTCGGTCGTGCCGTTTCACTTCATCGTCGTTGCGGGCACGCTTTTTACGCTGTTTTTCGGCGCGCACAGTATCGAAAAAACCAACAAAATCATGATGCCGCTATTTTTCATCCTTTTTGCAGCGCTCGCAGTCAAGGTCGCCACGCTACCGGGCGCGGGCGCGGGGTATAAATTTCTATTCACGCCCGATTTCGGCAAGCTTGGCGATCCTATGGTGTGGATATCTGCGATGGGACAGGCGTTTTTCTCGCTTTCGATCACGGGCTCGGGCATGATCGTTTACGGCGCGTATCTGCCTAAAAACGAAGATGTCGTCTCGGCTGCGAAAAATACGGCGTTTTTCGACACGCTTGCGGCGATGGTGGCCGCGCTAGTGATGATCCCTGCGGTCTTTGCGTATCACACCGATCCCGCCGCGGGTCCGGGGCTGCTTTTTGTGACGCTGCCTAAAATTTTACAAGATATGATCGGCGGGCAAATTTTTGCGATCATCCTCTTTACGGCGGTGATCTTCGGCGGAATTTCATCGCTTCAAAATATGTTTGAAGTCGTCGCCGAGTCCTTAATGCATAAATTTCCGTGCCTGAACCGCACCTGCACGCTCGTGCTTTTGTGCGTGATCTGCTTCGGCGTGGGCGTGAATATGGAGGCGATCGTCAAATGGGGGCCATGGATGGACTTCGTCTCGATCTACATCATCCCGATCGGCGCGGTCATCGGCGCGGTTTCGTGGTTTTGGGTGATTAAAAAAGATGAAATTTTAGATGAAGTAAATTCGGGCGCATCCAAGCGGTACGGCGCGTTTTGGTACAACACGGGGCGCTTTTTATACGTACCACTGGCGATGTTACTTTGCATAATCGCGCTAAGCATGCATATTTCGTTTTGAGTTAAATTTTATCATCGAAGCATGAGATTAAAATTTAATCTGTAGTGAATCAAAGGATCGATTGTATGAGCGATTTAGAAAACGAAAATTCGCCAAAGCCCAAATTGCGCGAATGGGATTCGAGACCTACGAAAATCCGCGAAAAATCCAAGCTTTCTAAATTTGCAGAATATTCGATGCCTATTTATACGCTTATATCTTTATCGGTGTTTTTTATACCGATAAAAGTTTTAGATAAAAGCGAAGCCTGCGCTAGTTTCGTTAAATTTATGAAAGGAATTTTTCCGAATATCGAAGCCTTTGAAGCTATTAGCGCAATGCCCCAGGTTACGGCTTTTTACGTAAGTTTTATGTGGATTTGGGTAATTGTTTGCTCGGCTTTGATGATTTATCTTAGTTTTTACAATATGCCAAATATCTATGATTTAAAAGTTTTTCCAAAAGGAATTCCTGCTATTATATTTACGTTTTTCTTAGGATATCTGGGAACTACGTATTATTATCTAGGCGAAATGGCTACCGGAGAAATAAGCTTCGGACTAAAAAGCTTTAACCTATATTTTGCCTCGAAAATTAAGATGTATTTTTGGATTACATTTTTCTCTCTATGGTTTATTGCCGGTTGCGGCGTTGGTTCTTGGGGTTTGATCTTTACAATCTGTGGTTTTAAAAATTTGAAAAAATATTAATCAAAAGATTTGAAGAATGAGATACCTTATAAGCGATAGGCTGATCGATATCGGGCTCATTTTGTTTTTCGGCGGCTTTGGCTTTGTATGCTATATAAACGGCGTATGCGGGATCGGCAAAGACTATATGCAGCGCAATAAAATAGATTTCGTGCGCTGGACCGAGGCACATTTTGCGCTCCAACACGCCGTTTGATTCGAACGAGCCGCTAGAATTAAAATTTAAAGAGCCCAAAAGTAAGCACATAATCTACAATTTCTTCGAGCTCATCATCCACTATGCGATAATCGCGCCGTTTTTAGTGATCTATGCGTGGATTTTTCTATTTTGCGCGGGGCTAGCCATTAAAATTTTATCTCAAATTTAAAATTTGCGATGCGGATGCAGAACGGGCATTGCATAGACGCCGTTTTCGTTGCAGAATTTCAAATTTTACGCTGCATCTCTTACCAAGCATACACCGCTTCCGCGTCTTAAAAGTAAAATTTCAAAATTTTATCGCCGAATCCACGGCTTGTGGAATTTATGCCGTGATTTCCGTTTCTATCAGGGCGGGAAGGGGCCCCAATTGCGATGTCACATTTCTTGCGGGTGCCGCCTCCGCAGCACTGCATTGCTCTGCTCGCCCGCAAACCCTGCCCAACCCCCTACAACGCTATATGGGCGAGCCGCGCTCGCGTTAAATTCTTTCTATTGCAGCTACGCCGCATGAAATTCTTTAGAGGTAAATTTTATCGTATTTGAAATTTTAAAATTCCATCCGTAGCCGCCAAGCCAATTTATCCGCCGATAAATCGTCAAACCGCCGACCGACCGCAAAACCGAAACGGCTTGCGGCGATGAAATTTAAGCAATGCGAGCTCAAATTCCATCCACGGCACGGCTTCTCCGTGGCGCGTTCATTTTGGCAGCGGTGCGACCGCAGCCACACTCTATTAAAATTCTATTCGGAACCGCCCTCGCCTCGTTTAAATTCTATCGCACAAATTTTGCCGAGCGCTAAGGCGGAGGATGAACCGCCCCCACTTTGTTTAAATTCCACTGCACCGACCGATCGCCGACCAGCCGCAGGATCGGTTACCGACTCAGTTGCAGGACCTCCTATCGGCAGCAAGCCAGCCGTAAAACCGAAGCAGCTCGCCAGAGCAAACGATCTAGCAAAACCGACGAGAACGGCCACAGACAAACCTGTCGTCAAACCAAGGGATCGCTGAAGCAGACGAACCGCGGAAGCACCAGATCGGTCGTCGGTTTGGTTTTAAAACCGCTTGGTACGCCAAATGAGCGGGCCGATTAACAATCCGAGCCGTAAATCCCCGACCGATTGCAATCCGAGCGAACTGATCCGCAAATGAGTAAACGGACTAACGAGCTAGACGATCTAGCCGCAAATTGCCGACTAATTGCGAACCGAGCCGCTAAACCGCTCGGTCACAGACCGGCCTCCAAGCCGCCCCGCCACAGGCTAGTCCTGAACCTATCCAAGCCGTAAGCATAACCCAAAGCCGCCCGGTCGTAAGCCGATCCCAAAGCCGCCCAGCAAGCGGGCTAGCCTCGGAATCGCTCAAGCCGCAAGCCGATCCCGAAACTGCTCGGTCGCAAGCTAAACTAGAAGCCGCCCAATAAGCGGGCTAGTCCCGAAACCGCCGCTTACTCTACGTAAATTTTATACTCGCCGTAGCCGCGCGCGTCCATCTCCTCAAGCGGTATAAATTCCAAGCTCGCGCCGTTGATGCAGTATCTCATACCGCCCTTATCTCTCGGTCCGTCCTCAAAGACGTGTCCTAAATGGCTGCCTCCTACGCGGCTGGAGACCTCGACGCGCTGCATACCGTGGCTGTCGTCTCGCGCATAGGCGATCGCATCGGTCGTTATCGGCTTTGAAAAGCTCGGCCAGCCGGTGCCGGAGTTGTATTTGTCGGTAGAGGAAAAGAGCGGCTTTTTCGACACGATGTCGATGTAGATGCCCTTTTTATAATTCTTGTCGTATTCGCTCGAAAACGGTCGCTCGGTATCTTTTTCCTGCGTGACGCTGTATTGCAGGTCGCTCAGAGTTCTTTTAAGCTCCTCTTTGCTCTGCGCTTTGAAGGCTTTGTCATCGTAAAGCGGCTTTTTAGCGAGGCGCAGATCGATATGGCAGTAGCCGCCTGGGTTTTTGTCTAGATAGTCTTGGTGGTAATCCTCCGCCTTAACGTAGTTTTTAAGCGGCATAACCTCGACCGCTATCTTTTCATCATATTTACTCTGCTTAAAGGCTACGAATTTACGCGCCGTCTCGCCGCTCGCCTCGTCGGTGTAGTAGATCCCCGTGCGATACTGGCGACCGCGGTCGTTGCCTTGCTTATCGATAGAGAACGGATCGATAATGCGGAAATAATGCGCCAAAATTTCAGGCTCGCTGATGACGTTGGCGTCGTATTTTAAGTGTAGCGTCTCGGCATGATCGCTGCTATGTAAGCCCTCGTAGCTTGCTTTATCGCTCTTGCCGTTGGCGTAGCCCACCTGCGTCGCGACTATACCGTCGAGCTGTTTGTAATACGCCTCCATGCCCCAGAAGCAGCCGCCTGCTAGATAAATTTCTTTTACGTTTGCGTTCACGCCGCCTCCTTTAACTTTAAAATTTGCGTCCGCCGAGCTACCGCCGCCTGCGGCATTAAGCGCGACTAAATAACCTGCCGCCAAAACAAAGAGGCAGATTAAAACTTTAGAAATTTTCATTTTGATCCTTTCGTTTTGAATTTTGCGCAATTTTACAATCTCTAAATGAAGCGAAAGTGAAAGAGAGAAATTTTATCGCTTACGGCGGATCGCTACCCAAATTTTATCGCCGCAGGATCGGGGCTTTCGGCTCGCCGTCGCCGCAGAATTAGAATTTTACCGCGGCAGCGCAAGATCAAAATTTTATCTTATCCTCGCAGCGCGCTGCAGCATCGGAATTTTACCTCCTCGCAAGCGGTTAAAATTCTATGCTATAACGAGGGCTGAAATTTTACCACTTCAGCAGGGGCGGCAGATTTCGATAGCGCGGCAAGCAGTTGGATTTTATCGCCGCGGCAAGAATTAAAATTTTACTACCGTCGTAGGATTAAAATTTCATCATTCCTACGCTACGACGCGTATGAAATTTATCCCTTTTACGAGCGAGACCCTCGTGACGTCCATTCGCCTGCGCTACGGCTAGTATGAAATTTATCCAGCAGCCTGCGAAAGTTTTAGAAATTTCGATGCGCCCGACTGCAACTCGAAATTTCATTATCGCACCGCGCGGCTAGATTTTACCACCGTCGCGATAATTAAAATTTTATCTCCGCGCAGCCGCGCTTCGAGCCGGGCTAACGCCTTTGCAGGCTTTGCTCAAAAGGCGAGATTTAGCGACGGGCATCGTTTTATTAGGGCACGGGCTACTCGCGGGACGGGAGTTTTGCACCGTAACGGTGCTCCCGCTACTACGCTACGAGATTAAATTTTATCTACGCACCGCTGCGATCGCGGCGCAGCACTTATCCACCGCACGGCTAAATTTTCTACACGACGCTTAGGTTGCGGCATGGCGTCCATCCGCTCGCCGCGCGATTAAAATTTGTCTATACGGCGCACCGATCGCGACGAGGCGCCTTATTAATTTTACTATGAAGCCGTATCTACCGCAAAGAAGCGTCAAAATTTCGACGTAAAATGGACACAAAGCTGAAAAGCTGCTATTATGACACGACTTTAGCATTTAAATTTCGACGCAAAATAGGCGCCGCGAGATAAAAATTTATGCGTCGTTATACGACGGCAAGGCGTAAACCCATCCGCTGCGTACGCGATTAAATTTAAAATTTACGCACCGCGACCGCAAGATAAATTTTAAAAGCGACTACTCAGGAGCGGTGAGTGATTAAATTTAGTTACGCCGCACCGTTACGAAGCGATGTGCCGTGCAGCCAAACCCGCGCCGTGCAGTAGTATAACGAAGCGCGAACAGTCGGATTTGCACTGCCTCCGCCACGTAGCGGAGCGCAGCCATTTACATCGCGCACGACCGCGTAGTGAAGGCAGCTGGGTCCGCACTGCGTTGACGCGCAACAAAGCACCGTGCATTAGATCCGCACCGCGCCCGCTACAAAACGATATACCGCACAGCTAAATCGTCGCCGCACAAGCCGTATGGCAAAGCGCAAGTAGTCCGATTCGCATCACGCTCGCCGCGTATAGGAGCGCAGCCAAATTTATATCACGCGCGCTACGCAGCGAGCAACGAGATCCGCTCCTGCGCGGTTTTAAAGATTTGCAACGGCATAAAAAGTTACGAAGCCAGCACAATAAATCCGCCCGTGCCGCAGGCGAGCAAAATTTAGTGCAAAAAGTGGCGCACTCCCGTAAAATACATCGCCATGCTAAACTCATCGGCGCTTGCGATCACCTCATCGTCGCGGATGCTGCCGCCCGGCTGCACGACCGCCGCGACGCCCGCAGCATTGGCGATCTCGATGCTGTCCTTAAACGGAAAAAACGCCTCGCTTGCAAGCGCGCAGCCGCGCAGATCGACGCCCACGTCGCGAGCCTTTGCTACTGCCGCACGTGCGGCGTCCACGCGGCTCGTCATACCCATGCCGATCGCGACCATCGCGCGAGCTTTGACGTAAACCACGCAATTACTCTTCGTAAGCGCGGCGATCTGCCACGCGATTTTTAGGTCATCCAGTTCGCTCTCGCTAGCCGCGCGCTTGGTGACGCAGCGGGCGTTTGCGACCTCGTCCGCGCCCACGTAGTCGCGCTGCTGATATACGAAGCCGCCGTCAACAAATTTAAAATCATACTTGTCGTTTTCGCGCATTAAAAACTCCCCGCCCTGCTCGAAAATTTTAATACGCTTTTTCTTTTCAAATACCGCAAGCGCCGCGGGCGTAACGCGGGCGGCGAGGATAACTTCGACAAAAATTTCATTGATCTTATGCGCTAGCTCCTCGTCCAAAACGCCGTTTATCGCCACGACGCCGCCGTATGCCGAGACGGGGTCGCATTTTAGCGCCTCTACGTAGCTTTCAAGCAGGCTCCCCTTTACGGCAAAGCCGCATGGATTGGCGTGCTTGCAGATCGCTACCGCAGGCGCCTCCCCGAAGCTGCTAGCGAGCATCAGCGCGCCGTGCATATCGGTCATATTGTTAAAGCTCGCCTCGCCCTTTAGGCTCTTAAAGTGCTTGCTAAAAAAGTCCTCAAACTCGTACAGCGCGCCCTTTTGATGCGGATTTTCGCCGTAGCGGGTGTCGAATACCTTGCTGCCCGTGATAAATTTTTTCGCGCCGAAGCCGCCGTTAAAGCGCTCGTTCATATAGTTTGCGATCATCGCGTCGTAGGCTGCGGTGTGCTCATAAGCTTTTATCATTAAATTTTGCCTAAATTTCAGCTTCTCGCTCTCATCAGGGCTTGCCAAATTTTGCAAAACCGCGTCGTAATCAAGCGGGCTCGTGACGACATAGACGCTAGCGAAATTCTTAGCTGCCGAGCGCACCATCGCAGGGCCGCCGATATCGATATTTTCGATGATCTCTGAAAAATCGTCGGTGCGGGCTACGGTCGCTTTAAAAGGATATAAATTTACGCAGACTAGATCGATGCCGCCGATGCCGTGCTGCGCGGCTTGGCTTGCGTGATTTGCGTCGTTTCGCTTATACAAAATTCCGCCGTGGATCTTTGGATGCAGGGTCTTAACCCGCCCCTCAAACATCTCGGGCGAGCCCGTGTATTCGCTCACTTCCGCTGCTTTCACGCCATTTTGCAAAAGCAGTTTATGCGTGCCGCCCGTGCTTAAAATTTCAAATCCGAACCTCTGCAGCCCCTTGGCAAACTCTACGACGCCCTTTTTATCGCTGACGCTGATTAACGCTCTCATCTTTTCTCCTTTTGATTTATTCGCATAGTTTTTTAAAAATCAGCTCGCGCATATCGTTTGCGTTAAGCTGAAAATACAAAATCGCCTCGCGGCGAGCCTTTTGATACTCGCGCCTCGTCTTTTCATCTGCCGCGCCGAGCTTTGCGCCGTTAAATTTCGCCATGCGCGCCGAACTCAGCTCTTTTAGCCTCTCGCCGCCCGCAGAGATACCGCCGCTATAATTAAACCACTCTTTGCTTTGAAAAATATTAAATAAAATTTGAAAATCTACGAAATTTCCCTTATTATACTCGGCGCAGACCCCGTTTTTATGGCTTACGGCGTAGATCGCGCCGTATCTGCGCTCGAAAAAATATAGTTTTATGAGCTTCGCATTTGCGTCTAAATTTGCGCCGCTACCGCCTAAAATCGCAAGCTTCGCATCACCGCGCGTTTCGTAAGGGCCTAAAATCGCGCCATTTTCGTAGAGATTTCCGCCGTAAAGAGCGTATTTCGTACCCCTAAGCTCGTCCGAAAGAACGTAGGTTTTATCGCTTGCAGGCGAGTTTTTGCCCGCGCAGCCGAGCAGCGACAGAGCCAAAAACAGAGACGAGATAAAAAATTTCATCGCAAAAATCGTTTAAATTTTAAAATTTTGCCAAATTTATGAAGTGAAAATCGGCAAAACGAAATTTACTAAATTTACCGCATTTACCGCGTGCAAATTTTAATTTTACTTCTCAAATGTCGCCGCTTTGCTCGCGCGGACGTAAATTTTAAAATTCTGCGCCGCTT
>CAUSCW010000049.1:0-13248 GCA_963530195.1 uncultured Campylobacter sp. | reverse complement strand
AAACTTGGTTGAAAAGAAATTTTAACCTAAAAAGGAGAAAAACATGAGTAGAGAATTAGTTGCTAAACAAGAATTAGACAAAGCAGAAGTAAGACTTAGAAAAAATAGTGATTTGGTTAGACAATTAACTGAATTATTGAAAGATGCACTTTCTGGTGCTGATATGTCATTTACTGGATTAGAAAAATATGTTGAGATAAATGGCAAAAGATATACAAAACCGGAGTTAGATGAATTAAAGGGAGCAGCAGGATATGTTGGAATTGGTAAAGCATTGGCTGGTATAGTCGATGATATAGCTGACGGTCAAAGTTTTGGGCATACTGTCATGGGCGTAGCTGTGGATTTCGGGCTTATTGCAATTACTAAATTTATCCCTGTTGTCGGTTGGATAACATTATGGTATGACATAGGAAATTTATTAGATAAGTTGGACGGAAAAGATAGTGGCATATTTGATTTACGTAAACAGGTACAAAATTTATGAGACAAAATAACGGGCGACGGACTATCAGATATTGATATGAACGCTTTGCAAAAAGGTATTCTAAAAGTAACAATGCCCGATAAAACAGTCTATGCAAGACCTTTATCGTCGTCATTTTTCCCTTATGGCGTAACCCCAAGCGGACTTTTAACGGGCGACTACAAAGACGATGTTTTATTTGGCGGATATGGCGATGATACGCTAATGGGTAAAGGCAGCGGCGATTTACTATAATAGGTGGATATGAAAATGGTAGGACAAATTATAAAAGTTTCCAAAGAGTTTAACAAGCTTAGGAGCTACTATACATTTTTAATATATAGTAGTTTCTCTTAAACCGCCTGTATAATCTAGCGTTTTTAGCATTTGAAATTTTTTAAAAAAATTTGAAAAACCCATGATGTAGGGCTTCCAAGAAAATCAACAAACTACAATAGGGGTAAAATTTGATAGATGGTGTCCCGTGTAGGATTCGAACCTACGGCCGCCTGATTAAGAGTCAGATGCTCTACCAACTGAGCTAACGAGACAAGAACTATAATTGTAGTGATAAAAATATAAAAAACTGATTAAATTTTATAAAAATTTCGTTAAATTTCATAAAATTTTATTCGGTCTTTATATACCTAATAACTCATAAAAATTAAATAAATACTTTAGTAAAGAACCAATAAATCTTTTTAAAATAACCTATGCACTTCGATTTCACATCTAGGCGCTCTTGCGCAAACTCAACGCAAAGTCCAAAACAAGAAGCCCCATAAGCGGGGCTTAACTCGATAATTTATTTTGCTTTTTTAGCCTTTTTGCTTCGCGTAGCCTTAGCATGAGTTCTAGGAGAGCGGTTTGAGATGATCGGCTTACCGTCAGGATATTTTTTCTGCACGTGATTTACAGGTATCGCCGCACTGCTGCTAGCACCGTATTTCTCGCCGTTTGTGAAATACTTCCTCATCACTTCTTTCCATCTTTTTGCGTATTTATTCGCGCGCGGAGAGTCATTTAAGATGTCCTCGTAGTCGTAAATTCTCTCATAGAAGTCGTTAGTTAGTTGATCGTCGATAGTGATTCTGCCGTTGTCAATCGATACGCCTAGGTAGACGCCTGTTTGCTCGCCCGGGCTTACCATCCATGCAGAAATATCAGGCAGATCAGTTGCTCGACCAGTTCTTCTACCTACGCCGCCAGCCGCAGCACCTACATTGATCTCAAGGGTATCTGTGCCAGTAAAAATGTCTTGATATGACTTCGTAGTATGAAAGATCATCACGATGTCGCTCGTCTCATAGCCTGCTTGTAAGCCTACGCCATAGCCTTTATATTTGATAAAAATCGGCGAACTCCACTCACCATTCTCGCCTTTGACGCTAAAAATTCCATCGCCGTACTGCAGCGATGCGCCCGCAGCTAAACGTTTTACGTCGGTTAGGATTGCGACGGCTTTGGCGCTGGTTAGATAGCGCTCATCGGTGCCGAAGTTATTAGCTGCTACGAAAGATCTAACAACGTTAGTCGCTGCTATAACCTCTTGATTTGCCACGACGTCCGCGTGCAAAAGACCGCAAAGTGCAACAGATGCTAGAAGCAAAAACTTTTTCATCATTTAATCCTTTTAAAATTGAATTTTCGTTATTATAACAGCAATTTCATTTGTTTTAGCTAATTTTTAACAAAAAATTGATGAAAAATAACGAATTTTGGAAAATTTATGAAATTTCTAGCTATTTTTGCACTTTTGACGATCAAAATTTTCGCTTTAGACATAGTAAATGGTGATGTTATTATCTTAAAATTAGATAAAAGCACGACCGAGTTGAGCTTTGGCTCAAAGAAAATCCCTCTCATCACGGCTCCAAATTCTAACGATAAAATCGCCGTTTTGGCGGCGAATTACCGCGCTAAGGGAGATTTCGCGCTGCGGATAGTAGATCAAAGCGGCAGCCGCGAGCAGATCGTCGCTTTGAAAAAGGGCGAGTACAAAAAAGAGGCCTTAAGCGTCGCTCCTGGCAAAGTTAAACCACCCAAAGAAGCCGCCGCGCGTATCAAAAAAGAGCTCGACGAAGCCAACGCGATCTATGCGATCACCACGCCACGCTATTTTTTTTCCACGCCGTTTGAGCTGCCTTTAAACTCCAAAATAACCTCTGCATTCGGAAATGCCCGCACCTTTAATGGCGAGCTTAAAAGCTATCACAGCGGCACCGATTATCGTGCCGCGGTAGGCACTGTGGTGCGCGCTGCCAACGACGGCGTCGTAGTCATCGCCAAAGACCGCTACTACGCGGGCGGTTCGGTCGTGATTGATCACGGCGGCGGCATCTATTCGCAGTACTATCATCTAAGCGAGATCAAAGTTGCGCTTGGCGATCACGTTCACAAAGGCGATGAAATCGCACTTTCGGGCGAGAGTGGTAGAGTTAGCGGCCCACATCTGCACTTCGGCATCGCGATCAACGGCGTGAGCGTCAATCCGCTAAGCTTCGTCGCTAAATTTAATGAAGTGGTTTTTGGCGAGCGCTAAAATGCCCTACAATCCGAAGGAGTTGATGAAAAAAATTCTCGCAGGCAGCGATTTTAAGTTAAAAGGCTCGGTCAAAGGTCGTGTGCGCGTCGCGAGTAGGGACGGAGCGATCGTAAATTTTACCGCCGCAGACTTCGGCGTGCAGAGCCTAAACGACAAAATTTCGCTCAGTGGCGAGCAGTTTGAGCGCTTTAGAGCTAGAATTTTTGGGATTTTAAACTCCGGCGGACGCGAGCTTGCAGGTAGGCTCACGCTCTCTTCTACGCCCAAAAAGAAAGCCCGCGCAGATCGTCTCCGCGCGGCAGATGGCTATGCGGAGTTTGACGGCGCCTGCGATTTTGGTAGCTTTTGCGGCGGAGATTCGGGCGCGGTTTCGTCCGAGGCTGGCGGCAGCTTGGCAAAGACTTCGTATGCTACAAACGCAAGGCGCGGCGAGCGAGATTTTTCTGCGCGCAGCGCTCAGAGTGCGCAAGGCTTTACTTCGCAGGCAGAATTTCAAGATGTTTCGCAAGCAGAATTTTATGGCGCAGCTCGGGCGGAATTTTGCGCAGATACCGCGTGGGATACGACGCGCGAGAATTTAATTTTGCAAAATGACGCTGCGCAGGATGACATGAGCGTGGGGCTCGCCGCTAGTTTCGAAGAGAGCGCAAATGCGAGGAGTGAAAAATTTATGCCGCAAAGCTCTGTGCCTGCGAATTCTGCCAAAGAGCAAAGCTTCATTCCTGCATCGCGAAATTTTATTTCCGCGCAAAGCTCTGCGCTCGTGAAAGATTCCGTATTTGAGGCGCAAAATTCTAATTTTATGGCGCAAACGGAGAATTTTGCAGCTGAAAATTCGTTTGTAGCAGAGCAGGACGCGGACTTACGAAGTAAAAATTCTACGGCACAAAGCTCTGCATCAAAAAATTCCACTTTCGTAAATTCTGCGCTTGATATAAAGTGCGCAAATGATTGTGGGCCTCAAGGCTCCGAGTTTTCTAAGGGGCAAAGCGCTAATTTCGCTAGCCGCCGTGCCGCAAATTTTGCTTTAGAAAATGCCTCGGAATTCGCGCCTCAAGATGAGAATTTAGTCGGTGAGGATTCAATATTTTTGGCAAAAGGGCAAAATTACGCGCCCGAAAATTCCGCCGGGCAAAATTTAGAGCAGAAAATCTCTGCACAAGAGTGGCACCCTTTAAATTTGCCGCCGCAAGCGGGAAATAAATTTGCGCCCGAATTTGAGCAATCCGCGCAGTCTGCGTTAACGGGTGAGAATTCTACGTTTGCTTCTTCTATGGCGGAGGAGGCGCTTGGTGATGAGTCCGCGTCTGCTGCTTTTGGGAGCGAATCAACTTTTGCGACTAAGCCCGTAAATTTCTATGGCAAGCCTGCGCGCAAAGCGCCTGCGAAAGAGCGCGCGCGCCTGACGGGGCGTCCGCAGGCTCTGCCTATTGCAAGCGCTTCGCGTCCTGTCTCGCTGCCGCAAGCGCCTAGAGCTAGGCTCATCGAGCTTAAGCCGCGCTTCATAGGCATCGCGCACAGGATTAAAATTTCGTTTTTGAAAAAGAGCGCGAGCGAGCCGGGCGAGGGGGTTTTGGCGCGCGTACGTATTCCACTTTTGATGGAGAATTTCGGTCTTAATGATATTTTGTCGTCCACGGCGAGCTACCAAATGGCGAAAAAAATGGTGCGCACGATCGCCGATCTTTACATCGCCAAGGACCTACGCGGCGTACACATAGGCATGCCGGTGCGCCTTGAAATGGGCTTTAAAAGCGGTATCTCTGACGTCAGCAACCACGCCTTTATCTTTAAGCTCATCGAGGACAGCCTCGTTAAAAACGGCGTCATTGACGATGATAACGCAGATATCGTGCGGGAGATCAAACTCTTTAAGCAAGACGTTTTCGACGGGGTTTTGGTAAACATCGTGCGGTTTGAGTAGAGACTTTGCGATGCTTTGCGTATAAATTTTAAAATTTTGCGTTACCGCATGAAATTCCATCGTTTTCGAGCTTTAGCTCGCACCGCAACAAGCGCTTTTTAAAATTTTTTTGATCAAACCAGTAAAAATTTGAAAGGATTGAGATGCAAAAAGCCTTTTTTAATTCGCCTATTGGAATGCTTGAAATTCAGGATGACGAGATCGGGATCTGCAGTATCGACTGGGTCAAAAGCTCTGCCTGCGGGCCCAATGATGAGATCTTTAAAAAACACGACGCAGAGCTTAAATTCGGCTTTGTGCGTGCAGCGGATGATAAAGGACGCGATTTAAGGCTTAGCGATTTAAAAAAGAATTTGGCTCTTTGCACCGACGAGCTTGGCGCATATTTCAGGGGCGAGCTTGAAAGCTTTAGCGTTAAACTGAGCCAAAATGGCACGCAGTTTCAAAAGTCCGTGTGGAGCGCACTTTTGGAGATCCCTTACGGCGAGGTCGTGACATACGGCGAGCTAGCCGCAGCTATCGGCAGACCGCGCGCAAGCCGCGCAGTAGGCAGCGCAAACGGCAAAAACAAAATCCCCATCATCGTGCCGTGCCACCGCGTCGTAGCTGCGGGTGGGCTCGGCGGATACAGCGGCGCGGGCGGCGTAGCGACCAAAGCGTGGCTGCTAAACTTTGAAAGAGAAAATTTAGCCAAATTGGGCAAGTAAAATTCCGTTAAATTCTGCCTTGCAGGCACGGCGCTGATTTTAAAATTTTACCGCGAGACGCTGCGAAATTTCATAAAGCGATTTTGTAAATTTCTAGTTTTACAGCGATTGAAATATTTAAAATTTAGTAAGGAGCCTGCTTGAAGCTCTAATTTGGAATTTATCGCGCCTTAGACGCCTGCTATGAGCGGTTGAAATTTTTCGTAGTGATAAAATTTAGCCTCGCGAAATTACGCTCTGAAATCCTTCGATAAATTTTCATCTTGCGTGCATTTAGTGTAGCAGCGCGTAAGGCAGCAAAATTTTGAGTCCCTTTCGTGAAAATAGGCAAGGAAGCAAGGTTTTGTCGCGGAGTTTTGCAGAGGCTAAAAATTCTATGCTGCCGCGCCGTACGGGCAAAATTTCACATCGCCGTATCAAAGCAAAGTAAAATTCTTAAATCGCGCTTGCCGAGATAGGGTAAAATTCCCGCAGAGGCGGTAGAGCGAGGCGGAATTCCTCTCGGCGGTAACGTGACTAAATAAAATTCTATAAATCCACGAAGCGGGCGGTATCCTGGGGGGGCAGAAGCAGCATTGTCTTAGCCAAGCTTCTTGCGTAAGCAGCGGGCGCGTCAAAGATAAAATTTTTCACGGAGACGCCAAAGTACAGCAGTATGCCGCTAGAGTCACCTGACGAAGATGAAATTCTACGCAAAGAGAGCGAGATGAATTTTGCGCAAAGACCGCGTTATTTGCTGAAATTCGCGCAAAAGCAATATTCTTTTAAAAAATTCCTAGCAGTGGTAGCGTTCGTCGGTGAAGCTCGCCTTTGAGGCGGTGGCGTTTTGCTAAGGCTTTTTGTGAAATCGACGTTGCATAGCAAAGTAATTGTAAAAGCGGCAAGCGTGCTGTAGATAAAATTCTTAGCAAAAGCGGCGTAGCAGGGCAAAATTTCTACGCAATACGCACGGCAAAGATAAAATTTGCCAAGCAGCTACGAGCGAAAACCCTGGCAAATTTGGCGAAGCTTGGCAGAACGCAGAAAATCTACGCAGCTTTGCCAAATTCTTAAATTAGCCGAAATTTTCTATCAGATCGCTAAAAATTTTAGCTAAATTTTCGACGTCGCTAATCTCTACTCGTTCGTTGATCTGATGGATCGTGTCGTTTCGCACGCCAAACTCCGCCGTCTCCACGCCAAACTCCGCGAAGTATCTCGCATCGCTCGTGCCGCCTGCGGTGTTTGGCTCGGCTACTGCGCCGCAGATCTTCTGCACGCTAGCGCTTAGTTTTTGCACGATTTTGGAGTTTCGCTGAGTTAAAAAAGGCTTTGAGGAGCTTTTTAACGCAAGGTGTAGCGACGCGCCTGCTCGCAGTTGCGCGGTGCAGCTCATTTCTAGCTTGCCGCAGGATTCGCTTTCGCTGCATAGCGCGTCTTTAGCGTCCAGCTCAAATAACCTCAGTATGTAGTCTCGCACGTCTTTTAGCCCCAGCCCTACGCCGCCGCGGACGTTAAATATCACGCACACGTCCTTGGGCGTTACGTTTACTACCTGCGAACCGCCGCGAATGTCGGTGATGACTATCTTAGCCGAAGCGAAATCCTCGCTACCCGCGTCCAGATCATGCCCCGCAAGACTTGCAAGCACCGGCGCTAAAATATGGACAGGATTGATGCATTTATCTGGGTAGGCTGCGTGCCCGCCGATGCCCGTGAGCGTGAGGACGCCGTTAATCGAGCCGCGACGGCCGATCTTAATGGTATCACCGAAGCGCACTTCACATGTGGGCTCCGCAACGATCGCGAAATCGGGTAGTGCACCTTGCTCGCGCAATTTAGAAAGCATTTCGCGCGTGCCGTAGATGCCGTCACCCTCCTCATCGCTGGTTAGCAGCAGGCTTAGCGTGCCCTTAAAATCGCGTGCCGCCGCTAGCGCGCAGATCGCCGCTGCGATGCCACTTTTCATATCCTGCGCGCCGCGCCCGTATAAAAAGCCATCCTCTTCCACCGGCATAAACGGATCGCTCGCCCAGCCTTCGCCCGGTGGTACGACGTCGATGTGCCCGGCAAAGCATAGATGCGGACCCTGTCCGAAGCGCTTGGTAAAAATCGCGTTAGTTACGCCGTTTAGCTCAAATCTATCCTCGCTAAAGTCTGCCAGCAGCATCGAGACGTAGTTAAAAGCTCCGTCGTCGCTAGGCGTGAGCGAGCGGAATTTGATGAGCTCTTTTAGAATTTCAATCGGTTTCATAAGCCATCCTTTGGTTTAAATTTTAGCAAAAATTATAGCGTATAAAAGCTTTAGCGCAAAAAATGTCAAAATAAACGCCGAGATATATGCAAATGCCCGCACTACAATGTTTGGAAGCTTGCTGCGGGCTAGATATATCGCAAGCGGAAAAAGCGTGATCCAAGCTAAGATTCCGCTTACAAGCCCTGCAAGGGCAAGTGCAAAATCTGCTCGCGCGGTGCCGGCAGAGACGCTGAGCCAAAACATAATGACGTATGGATTTAGTAAATTTATCAAAAAGCCTTTGCCGTAAAGCGCCACGCCTGAGCAAGCCTCGACGCTCGCAGGTTGCACCGAGCTAGCCGCGCCATGCCAGATCGCGTACGCCGTGTAGAGTAAAAAGCATGCGCCAAATACCGATATGCAGGCAAAAACGATCGGGATTTTGGCTAACTGCGATATGCCAAACGCCGATAGCGCCAGATACAGCATATCCGCGCTCATGGCGCCGAGGCCCAGGCACAGCGCCTTGGTGTAGCTTCGCAGCGCATAGGACATTATCAGTACGTTTACCGGGCCGATCGGCACGCTAACGCCAAGCCCCATCAAAACCCCTTGTACGAACGATTGCATTCCTCTGCTTGTACTCCCCAAATCTGCTATAAAATTTCGGCGTACGGCGCTGCGAAAAGATCTATGGGCGCGGCTTTGCGAATAGATCGATGATGCACAGCTTCGCGAATAGATCGATCTGAAATTCCGCCCGCCCGCCGATCGGTTTTAAATTTTACGCAAACGCCGCTATACGCGCCTTAACTTTGAAATTTTAAAGCGAGCGTCGTAGCGAGCTCGGCTCTACAATTTTTGACGTATGCACTTGCATGCGCCTCGGCTTTGAAATTTTAACGAGCGCTTCCGCACTCGGCCGCAAAATTTCAACGCGATCATTGCATGCTCATGCTTTGAAATTTATACGAGTATTCGTGCGGCGGACCCGCTCACTAGACTTTAAATTTAGCTTTTAAATTTTTAACGCACGGATTGCTGTTTAAATTTGCAGCTTAAATTTACGGCTAGAATTTTGCGAGGCAAAATCCGCCGTCTCGCCTGCGCCGCTAAGTTTGCGAGCCAAATTTCGCAAGGCAAAATTTAGCTCGGCAAAAGATCGGTGGCGAACGGCGGCTCGCGCAAGTTGGTAAGTTTTAGTCGCGTAAATTTAAAGATCACGGCGGTAAAATTTAGCTCGCCGAAATTTTGCTTTATGCAATTTCAGACATTCGCGTATCCGCACTCATAAATAGCCTATGATCGCAGATAAAATTTTGCGAAGTGAAATTTCGCGCCTTAAAATTTATCCGCAAATTTTAAAATCCAGCCGTGGCGCCTGAAATTTAATCATTTGCTTGCTTTAAATTTAGCTACGCATTTGAAATTTAGCCGCGCCCTCATTTTAAATTTTATCGGCCCGCCGTAAACCTACCCGCAAAACAGACGCGCTGCAAAATAGACCCCGCCGCGAGGCTAACGCGCCGTAAATTTATCGTTTCGCAGCGGAGCAAATTTTACACTGCAAAGCAAGAACTTGCGCGCCGCTGGATTAAATCTGCGTCGCAGAGCGAATTCCACGCCGCAGCCATCTTCGCGAAAAGCCCGCGCCGCAAGAGCTTTAAGCAGTCCGCTTCATAAAATTCCGCGATCGCAATAGCGCAATTTAAAACGAAAAATCCCCCGTCGCGCCGTGCGACATGCTCTCATAAACCGCCTTGACGTATTTGTCGCGCACTGCGCAATCTAGCAGCTTCTCGCACTCCAGGCAGCTGGTGAGGTTGTGCTCGGCTTGGCACGCTTGCAGCGCGGCTAAGCTTTTATCCAAAATTTCGTCGTAAACGTCGCGCGGCGCGGCGACCTCGGTATCAGCCATCAGTTTTTCTCGCCGTAAATTTCATGCATTTTCGCGATCTCGTACTTCGAGCCGAAAAAGCAAGGGCTGCTTTGGTGGATTTTTTCAATCTTTAGATCCAAAAGCGATCCGTTCGCGCCGTCGCTAGTGGCGCCTCCTGCGCGCTCGAAGATAAACGCAAACGGCAGTACTTCAAAGGTTACTCGAAGTTTGCCGCGCGGATGATCGCTAGTAGCGGGGTAGCTGAAAAGTCCGCCGCCTTTTAATAAAATTTGATGCAGGTCGCTTACCATCGCGCCGCTATATCGCAGGCGGTAGCCCTCATCAAACAGCGTCCGCACGAGCTTTCGGTGCGGTTCGCTCCAGCCCTTTTGCGTCGCACCCGTGGCGTTTAGTTTGCCTTTTTGCTGTAGGCGCAGGTCTTTTACAAAGCTAAATTTACCCTCGCGATTTAGGCGGTAGAGCTTCGGCGCGTCCTCGCAAACGACCATCTCAAGGCGCGGTCCGTAGATGCAATAGATCGCCGCTTTTAAGTTTGCGGGCGAAATTTCATCCTCGTAGATGCCAAATATTGAGCCCACGGCGAAATTTACATCCACCAAGCTCGAGCCGTCGAGCGGATCGTAAGCGATGATTAGGAGCGCGTCCTTTCGAAGCTCTAACGTCTCCTCTTTCTCCTCACTGATTAGGGCACGCACGAGCGGATTTTTGCGAAATTCCGCTTCGATTATGGCGTCGCTTTTTACGTCGAGTTTGAGCTGCGTATCGCCTGTGCTATTGTGATGATCGGTGTAGCCGAAGTCCGCGTATTTCAGCTCCTCGGCGATTTGTAGCGCGATATTTTGGATTGATTTTACGATCTCTTGCATTTTATTCCTTTACATTTTTTTGGCGTTTTTTAAGATCCATTCGCTAATGCCCGCAGCGTCGTTGATGTCGAAATTTACGCGGCAAAACTTATCCATCTGCTCGCCGCTTAAATTTGAAGCGATCGCATCCGAAAATGGCAGATACGCCTCATCGATCCTGTCGCGAAATAGGCTTATGCGCGGCAGTGGCAGCGTCTTTAGCCCCTCTACGAGCAAGATATCAAACTCGCCTAGCATCCGCACGACCTCGTCGATTTGCATACAGCGCTGCGAAAAATAGCTCGTCCGCGTCGGGCTCATCACGACGGTTTCGGCGCCGAGCTCGCTAAATTTGGCGCTGTCTTTACCCTCTACGTCAAAGCGCGCCTTATCGCCCGGATCGTGCTTTACGATCGCGATCCGCAGTCCGCTAGCGATAAAAATTTTAGCGATCTTGCAGATTAGCGTCGTTTTTCCGCTGTTGGAAGGGCCTGAAAATGCGATGGCAAGTCTTTTCATTTTTAAAATCCGGCTTTTTAAGATGGGCAGATTGTAGCGAATTTAGCCTTTTAAAAAGCAAAATTCGTTAAAATGCGGCTAAAATTTCAAAGGAAGATCGATGAAGAAATTTAATTTTAGCGGCGCGCTAAACGGCCTGCTAAAAGGCTCGCTCTTAGCCGCGCTAGCGCTATTTTTAAACTCCTGCTCCGCAAACGATCCCCGTCACGATCCGCTTAAAAACGAGGTTCTGGCTTACACGCAAAAATTTGAATCGGTGCGCGCGGGCGATCGCTATTTGGCAGTGGCGACCTATCTAAATCCCGTCGCGCCCGAGCTTAGAAACGCTGCGGAGGACGAGGTGTTTTTGCTCACCTCCTATCCTAAAGAGGTGCAGATCCTCGCGGTGCAGCTCAACGGCGCAAACGCAAACGTAACGCCGCTGCACGACGGCGATCCGCTTTTGCAAAAGGAGCTTTTTAAGATCGCGTGGGCGAGCCGCTACAAGATCACCGCGCCTAAGAGCGATAAGGACGAGCTGGTGCTTAGCTACCGCACTTCAAATGGTCTGGGTGCCACGATGAAATTTCGTAAAATTTCAAAGTCGCTGTATTGGCAGCCGCAGATCGATCTAAAAGATTAAAGGAGAGAGGGTGGGCTACGACATAAGCTACCATGCGATCGGCAAAGATGAAATTTCGCAGTGGTATTTTAAGCCGCTAAAGCTCGCGCAGAGGGGAGATTTTGAGGCTATCGCTAAAATCGCGCGCGAAGCGGGGATGGATGAATTTTATGTAGAAAAATACGCGGACGGCTTCCGCTCGGCGCTGCAGTACGGCACGCAGGGGATTTTTAATAAAACGCACGGATTTCATATAGCCGTGGCGCAGGGCTATTTTAGAGAGTATTTTTACGCGCGCGGCACGGCGTTTAGTTTTTTAGCGGAGCAAAGCTCTAAATTTAAACCCTACATAAGCGATTGGCGCGAGGTTTTGCCGACGGAATTTCTAGCGGAATTTAGCGGCGAAATTTACAACGAGATCGTCGAGAATTACTGTTGCGGCGCGTATCTTAGCGCTGCTAGCGTGCAAAATTTATTGCGCGATTATGAGGCGGGCGGCGAGGTTAAATACGCCGTAGATGAGTTTTACGCGCAGAATTTGCCCGTATTTTTAAAGGCGCTAAATTTGGCTCGCGAGCTTGAAGTAGGGCTGCTTGAGGCTACCGAAGTGGTTGAGCCCAATCCGATCGATCTGAATAGGTCCGAGTCGTTTTCAAATCTTTTTAATTGCGATACGCAGGGCGCGCTGATCTACGCGGAAATCGCCGCACAGCAGATCGGCGAAGCGATGCAGCGAGATAAGGCAGGCGGAGGCAATAGGATGGTCAGAGAGAATTTTACCTTGCGCGGCGAGAAACGCGACGAAAAAAGCTCCGCCTCGCGCGGCGTCAATGCAGCGGGCGGCAGTGCAATAGAAACGGACGGCGGCAGCACAGTGCAAGCAGACGGCGAGAATTCCGTCCCGTGCAGCGGCGATACGATAGAAGGCGGCAGCGAGAAGTCGCTTTTCGGCAAGCTCAAAGGGCTTTTTAAATAGCAAATTTGATCGCTAAATTTTATTCCGCAGAAGCTCGTACGGAGTGCGGAGTTAAGATTGTAAAATTAAATCATCTTGCGCTCGCGAGCTCTGCGCCGCGCGGTTAAAATTTAACTAAAACGGTGCGGCAAAGAGGCGTGGATTTAAAATTTAAAACTTACCGAAATTTTAAAACGGCGGCTTGCATATCTGAAGTTACGAAATTTTAAAGCGCCGCAAGCAGGCCGCAAAATAGGCTAAATTTAAACTTGTCGCAGCCTTACGGCAGGTAACCTGCGAATAGCTTATCTGTTTAAATTTCATAGCTGAAAACGCCCGATTTTGATTTCATGCTACTTAAAATTTTACGCTCGGGCGCTAATTTGATCGCTCATAAAACGCCGCGTTAAAATTTCAATGAATTTTGAATTTTAAAGCTCATCACCCCAGAAATAAAGCTCGAAAAAAGCAAGCGCAAAGATAAAAAACAATATCAGCGCCGCGCCGCCCACTCGGACGTAGCTATCGTCTCCTACGCCGAATTGCACGCAATACGCAAACGCCATAAAAA
>CAUSCW010000048.1:0-13710 GCA_963530195.1 uncultured Campylobacter sp. | reverse complement strand
TTTTGCACCGCTTCATTGCCCGCGATCTTGTTTTGCGCGAAGGAATTTAGCCCGTTATACGCCGTCGCAAAGCTGTTTTTGCTCATCATATCGCTTACGATCGGCCTAAAAACCGCCCGCAGCTTCGCGCCCGATTTGCTCTGCAAATACTCGCTAAGCGCCGTGTCGCCGCCGCCGATGAGTTTTTTAACGTCGGCATCGCTCATAGATTTCAGATCTTGCAAAAATATCTTGCTCGCACCGCTAACCGCCTTGGTAGCGGCGTCGTTCATACTCACGACAAGCTCGCGCTCCCATTTATCGCCGCCTACCTTTCTCGCAAGCTTCGCAGCCGCCTTAAACGAAGGAGGAAGCTCGATCTTGGCGGTCTTGCTGTGGATGTAGCCCTTGGCAAGCTCGGCTACGGCGCGGTTCGTGGCGGAAGCGAGCAGCTCTTTGTAGTTTCCGCTCTGAGTCGCACCGAGCACGTCCGCGCCCTGCTTTAGGATATCCGTTACGTCCGCATGTGCAAGCGACAGCGACGCAGCGGCTAGTAAAACCATAAATTTTTTCATATTGCAACCTTTGGATAAAATTTGCGCCATTATGCCAAAATGCGGTAAACGCTCAGCCCGTGCTCGGTCTAAATTTACGCGCTGCGCGGGCGAGCCGAGATAAAATTTAGGCTAAATTTAAAGCGACTTCGAGTTAAATTTTAAACGTCAAATTTCAAAGCTAAATTTAACGGGCAAAATTTACCCGCCAAATTTAAAGATAAAATTTGGCGGCGGCGGACTTTGTCGTGCTTGCGGCTAAATTTTAAAAGCATCGCTACGACGAGCTAAAATTTTAAAACCGCACTGCTTGGCACTATTTAAATTTACGCAGCGCAAACGATGCCAACGCAAGACGCACAAAGCAAATTATAGCGATGAGCGGCTATATCCTCGGCGCAAACGATTGAAATTTTATCAAGCCCGCCGCAGCCAAAAAAACTCGACGTAAATTTAAAGAGCTTAAATTTAAAAGCGAGCTGCCGCTTTTGACAAAATAAAGCGAGTTAAGCTTAAACCAGACCTTGATCCAGCATCGCATCGGCTACGCGGCGAAAGCCCGCGATATTCGAGCCTAGCACGAGATTGCCCTCCGCGCCGAATTCCTTCGAGGTCTCGTAACTGGTGCGAAATATGTGGCGCATAATCTCGCGCAGCTTGCTATCGACCTCCTCGAAGCTCCACGACGCCATCTGCGCGTTTTGCGCCATCTCAAGCCCGCTTGTAGCCACGCCGCCCGCATTCGCCGCCTTCGCGGGACCGAAAAGAAGGTCTTTTTGCGCGAGCATAAAATCGATCGCCTCAAGCGTGCTTGGCATATTCGCGCCCTCGCAAACCATGCGACATCCGTTGGCATAGAGAGTCTTTACGTCTTGCAGATTAAGCTCGTTTTGCGTAGCGCTCGGAAACGCCGCATCGCACGGCACGCTCCACACGCCGTTGCGACCCGCAGGATAGGCGCTTACGGGGATAAATTTTGCGTTAGGACGCTCTTTAATATATTCGCAAAGCCCTACGCGCAGTTGCTCTTTTAGCTTTTTAAGAAGCGCCACGTCGATTCCCTCGGCATCATAGATAAAGCCCGTAGAATCGCTTACTGTAACGGGCTTAGCCTGCATCTGATAGAGCTTTTCGGCTGTGTAGATCGCGACGTTGCCGGCGCCCGAGATCGTGCAAATTTTGCCGTGCAGAGAATCACCTCTGGTAGCAAGCATCTCGTTTGCAAAATAGACCGATCCGTAGCCCGTAGCCTCGGTGCGCGCAAGGCTGCCGCCCCAGCTTAGCCCCTTGCCCGTAAGCGCGCCGTCGAATCTGCGGGTGAGCTTTTTATACGCGCCGTACATATAGCCGATCTCGCGACCGCCCACGCCGATATCGCCCGCAGGCACGTCGGTATTGGAGCTGATTAGGCGGTGAAGTTCTAACATAAAAGCTTGACAAAATCTCATAATCTCGCCGTCGCTCTTGCCCTTGGGATCGAAATTTGCACCGCCTTTTGCGCCGCCGATATTAAGACCCGTGAGGGAATTTTTAAAAATTTGCTCAAACCCTAAAAATTTTAAAACGCCCAAATTTACGCTCTGATGAAAGCGCAAACCGCCTTTATAGGGGCCCAGAGCGGAGTTGAACTCTATGCGATATCCCGTATGCACGCAGGGCTCGCCGCCGTCGCTCATATAGACGACGCGAAACATCATCGTGCGCTCGGGCGCTAAAATGCGCTCTAAAATTTTATTTTTTACATACCTCTCGTCGCGCTTTAGAAGCGGTATGAGCGAGTATAAAATTTCGGTCGATGCCTGGATAAAGACCTCCTGACCGGGATTGGCGCGCTTTAAATTTAGCAGCAAGCCGTCGATGTAAGACTTCATACTTCCTCCTTTTGAACCGGATTAAATTTTAATTTTTTGGCTTTAGCGATAAATTTTTTCAGCGCCAGCTCCTCGCGGACGCCGATCTCATAGCTTATAAATTTCAGATAATTTAAAATTTCGCGCTCTTTTATGCCGCGCGAAAGGGCGTAGCTTTGCAGGATATATCTTGGAATTTTAATGCGCGAACGTAAAAATTTCGTCGCTAGGCGCGCGTAAGCTTTTTCGTTTTTCACGCAGCACAGCCGCCCAAAAACAAAGGGCAAGCCCGTGCACTGCTGCCAAATTTCGCCCAGATCGTAAAATTTATCCTTGCCCTGCGAAAGTAGCGCCTTTAGAGCATTATCGCCGATTAGCACCTCGCCGCTAAGATCCAGCACGCGAGCTAGCATATTTGAGCTCATCGACGCGGGATCAAGCCTGGGCGCCGAGTTTTTGCGCACGAGTACGCTTAGCACTTCGCGCTTTGCGACGATTCCCAGAGGCAGCCTGCGGTATTTTGCGCGGCGGCTTTCGATGCTGGAGATTACCGCAGCGTCTATGCGCCTATAATAAAGATCGGCGCAGAGTTTGCTCGGCACCCCTTTTTTAAATTCTATCGATTTTTTAACATAAGACGGCAGCGGAAGGGATTTTAAAAATACGTGAAATGGGAGCAAATTTAGATAATCGATTTTGCCTAATAACATAACTTTCTCCGAATTTAGCGCAAGAAAAGAGGTTAAATTCCGGCGCTAAATCGGAATTTAACCAAAAAATTTCAGGATTTATTTGACCTCGGTGATCGGGATGGATTTATATTTGCTAAACTCCACTATGCCCTCACCTTTTTTGAAGTGGATGCTCACTCCGTCCTTGTTCTCCATATAGATGCCGTCGGCGGCGCGCTCGCGCTTGAGGTCGTAGCTTTTGCCGCTATCGTCCTTTAACACGGCGGTATTGAAATCGTCGTTTGAGCTAAGCGAAAGTTTTTTGCCCTTGTCATCGACGAAATAGAAGGTCTTTGCGTTCTCTTGAGTTATGGTTTTTTCGCTCTGTGCTTGCTTATTCATAGCGCTATCCGGGGATTGGCGGAGCTGGTTTGAGCCACATCCTAGCAAAACTAACGCCAAAGCGGCGCACGATAGAACTTTAAACATATTTCTCCTTTAAATTTAGGTTACACTCGTTGATGAGTGATTTTCGGATATCCCAAAGCTTTTGAGAGAGATCCACTTTGTAGCTTTGCGGATGGACGTTGCGAAGGTGCTCGAGCCAAAATTTGCTCTTTTGCTCCTTACTAAAACGCGCGATCTCGCTTACCGTGCGGCGCACGCCTACGAATTTGCCCTCCTTAAAAACGGGACGCAAGAGCTTATGCGCGCTGAAATTCGTTAAAATTTTACGCTTGTAGGTGTAAAGAGGGTGAAAAATTTCAAGCGGCGCGCTCTCGTCTATGCTCTCGCCCTCAAGCGTGATCAGATCGGCAAGCGCCATGCCGTTATCCTTGTCGAAGAGCCTAAAGACCTGCTTGTAGCCCGGGTTGTTGATCTTGCGCGGATCGTTTGAAATTTTGATCTTAGCTATGATCTCGCCATCTTTTTCGATACCGCTTAGCTTATACACGCCGCCGAGGCTCGAACTATCTCCGCCCGTAATAAGCCTAGTGCCGATCCCCCAGTTGTCGATTTTGGCGTCGAAGAGCTTAAGCTGATCGATCGCGTATTCATCCAGATCGTTAGATGCGGTGATCTTTGCGTTCTCAAAACCCGCCGCGTCGAGCATCTTACGCGCCTGCTTGGTCAGATACTCCAGATCGCCCGAATCTATGCGGATTCCAAGCGGCTCATGACCGCTGGCGCGCAGCTCTTTAAAAACCGTAATCGCATTCGGCACGCCGCTTGCGAGAGTATCGTAGGTATCGACGAGCAGAAGCGCGCTGTTTGGATAAATTTTAGCGTAAGCGCGAAATGCCTCCAGCTCGCTATCAAAGCTCTGAATCCACGAGTGTGAGTGGGTACCGATCGCAGGCACTCCGAATTTTTTTGCGGCGAGCACGTTTGACGTGGCGCTACAACCGCCTATAATGGCAGCCTTTGCGCCGTAGATACCGGCGCTTCGCCCTTGAGCGCGGCGCAAGCCAAACTCCATCACCGAATCACCTTTGGCGCTAAAGTTTATACGCGAGCTTTTCGTGGCGATGAGAGTTTGAAAATTTATAGTATTTAGGATCGCGGTCTCGATGAGCTGCGCCTCCATAATGTTTGCCTTGACGCGAATTAGCGGCTCGTGCGGAAATACGATCTGCCCCTCATCCATCGCGTAAATTTCGCCGCTAAATTTAAAGCCTCTTAGAAATTCCAAAAATTCCGGCTTAAAGAAATTTAGACTTTTTAGATATGCGATGTCGTCATCGCTAAATTTAAGATTTTCGATATAATCCACGACCTCGCTTAGGCCGCAAAATATCGCATAACCGCCGCCGCTTGGATTTTTGCGATAAAAAACGTCAAAAACCGCCGTCTGATCGGGCTTTGTAAAAAAATAGCCCTGCATCATACTAAGCTGATAAAAATCGGTAAGTAAAGCCAAATCTTTCATTTACGCCTCTTAAATTTAATCTCGCCTCGTGCAGGAGCAAAAAATCATAGCTTTTTAGCTTCCAGGCTCTTTTTATAAGCTGCAGCGTCGAAGTCTTTGACGCGAGCGACGCCATCATCTACCGCAGCTTTTGCAACCGCTGTCGAGATCACGGCAAATACGCGCGGATCAAAAGGATTTGGGATCACGTAGTCTTTGCCGAATTTTAAGCTCTCTTTGCCCAGCATCTTGCGAATTTCTGCCGGAACCTCTTCACGAGCAAGATCCGCCATCGCGCGAGCGGCAGCAATTTTCATATTTTCGGTGATCTTTTTGGCTCTTACGTCAAGCGCGCCGCGGAAGATATACGGAAAGCCCAAAACGTTATTGATCTGATTTGCAAAGTCGCTTCTACCCGTGCCTACGATCGCGTCGCTTCTTACTTCCTCGACCTCGCTTGGATAAATTTCTGGTACCGGATTTGCAAGCGCAAAAATGATTGGATGCGGTGCCATAGTCTTTACCATCTCTTTGGTTAAAACGCCGGGCTTACTAAGACCCAAAAACATATCGGCTCCGTTAATCGCATCAGCTAGCGTGCGATCTGCGGTATCTAGGGCAAATTCTTTCTTTTGCTCGGTAAGATCGGTGCGACCCTTGTGGATCACTCCTTTGGAGTCAAGCATTATGATATGTTTAGCGCCTAAATTACGATACATCTTTGCGCACGCTATGCCTGCAGCGCCCGAGCCACTGACTACAATCTTCATATCCTCGATCTTTTTGCCGCTGATAAGGGCTGCGTTGATTAGCCCTGCGCCCGTAATCATCGCGGTGCCGTGCTGATCGTCGTGCATGACGGGGATATCGACGGCTTTTTGCAGCTCGCGCTCGATCTCGAAGCACTCGGGAGCTTTGATATCCTCTAAATTTATACCGCCGAATGTAGGCGCAAGCGCTTTGCAAATTTCAATTATCTTTTTAGGATCTTTTTCGTCGATCTCGATATCGAAGGCATCAACGCCGCCGAATTTTTTAAACAAAACCGCCTTGCCCTCCATTACGGGCTTTCCGGCGATCGCGCCGATATCACCAAGCCCCAAAACCGCTGTGCCGTTAGTGATGACGGCGACGAGATTTGCCTTATTCGTGTATTTAAACGCAGCCTCGTGATCACCTTCGATCACCTTGCAAGGCTCCGCGACGCCTGGTGTATATGCAAGCGCCAAATCCTCCGCAGTAGCGCACGGGGTTTTTACATTCGTTCCGATTTTACCGCCTATATGGTACTTCAAAGCCGCTTCAACGTTTACTTTAGCCATTTTATAATCCTTTTTTGATTAAATTTGAAATTCTCGTTTTAACTTCGTCGCTTCCTAAAATTTCACAAATTTCAAAAATCGACGGACTTACGCTTCCTCCCGTGATCGCAACGCGCAGCGGCTGGGCAAGATCCTTTAGCTTGGCGCCGTTTGCATCCAAAAACTCCATCGTCCTTTCCTCGCACTCCTTTGCATTTAAATTTGAGCTTAGAGTATCCGCAAATTTTGCGAGTAAGCTTAGCGAACTTTCGGTTACAAATTTCTTATACGCCTTCTCGTCATAGCAGCTCGGGCGGTTTAGAAGAATTTTAATGCCCTCGGCCATCTCCACTAGCGTCTTTGCGCGCTGTTTGTACTGCTGGGCGATGAGATGTTTTTTCGCGTGCGAGCGGATATCGACACCGAATTCCACAAGCTGCGCGGCAAGCTCATCGTCGTCAGAGTTTTTAATATAATGCGCATTGAGCCACTCAAGCTTGGTTTGGTTGAAGGTACTAGCGCTCTTGCTGATATGGTTAGGATCAAAGTATCGCTTCATCTCCTCCATGCTAAAAATTTCATCATCCCCGTGGCTCCAGCCCAGGCGTACTAAAAAATTTAGCAGAGCTTGCGGCAGATAGCCCATGCGCTTGTATTCCATCACGTCGGTAGCGCCGTGACGTTTGCTTAGTTTGCTACCGTCGGCGCCGTTGATCATCGCGACGTGGTAAAATTTCGGAATTTTAAAGCCTAGCGCGTTATAAAGCACGATCTGCTTTGGGGTGTTGCTTAGATGATCGTCTCCGCGGATCACGTCTGTGACGCCCATCAGCGCGTCGTCTATCACGACCGTGAAGTTGTACGTAGGCGTGCCATCAGAGCGCGCGATGATGAAATCGTCCAAAATATCGGCGGCATTAAATTTTATCTCACCCTTGATGCCGTCACTAAATTCTATCGTGCCGCTAAGCGGGGCTTTTATACGCACTACAGGCTCGATCCCAGCAGGCGGCGTGCCGGTAAAGTCGCGATAGCGGTTATCGTAGCGCGGGCGCTCTTTGCGAGCTTCCTGCTGCGCGCGCAGCTCATCCAGCTCATCCTTGCTCATATAGCATCTATACGCTTTGCCCTCATCTAGCAACTTCTGGACGTATTGTTTATAAAGATCGAAGCGCGAGCTTTGATACACGATCTGCCCGTCATAGTCCAGATTGCACCACTTAAAGGCTTCCTCGATTGCCTTAGCAGCCTCCTGCGAATTGCGCTTCAGATCAGTGTCCTCAATACGCAGCAGGAATTTGCCGCCGTTTGCCCTAGCGTAAAGATAACTAAAAAGTGCCGTTCTAAGTCCGCCGATATGTAAATATCCCGTAGGACTCGGCGCAAAACGAGTTACTATCATAAAAATTCCTTTGCAAAAATTACCATTTAATGTTATAATCGCGATCTTGTAATTATAAAGCAAAAAGACTAAATAAAGGTTAAAAATGATAAAGAAACTACTTTTTTCCGCAATGATCTGTGCTGTTTGTGCAAATGCCGAAGTAGTAAACGGCGTCATCGCCGTGGTAGATAATGAGCCCATCACAGGCTACGAACTAGCCAAAGTTCAAAAACTAACGGGTGCTTCGCCGCAAGCCGCGATGGAAATTTTAATCGGGCAAAAGTTACAACAATCCGAGATTAAACGCCGCGGCATCGCGGTAAATGACGCGGAGATCGACGCGAGGCTCAAAGCGATCGCCGATCAAAATAAGCTTAGCTTAGACCAGCTCAAAACTGCTGTGCAAAAGCAAGGTATAAACTACGATGACTTTAAAGCAAATGTCCGCCGCACACTGCTTGAAGAAAAGCTCTACGGCTCAATATTCGCAGACGTACAGCACCGCACGACCCCCGAAAATGTCAAAAAATTCTACAGCCAAAATAGCTCATTATTTACAACCTTCGATAGCATCACGCTCACCCGCTACATCGCAAAATCACAAGCTCCGCTCGATAAGATCCGCGCAAATCCAAAGCTCCGTCCGAGCGACGTGTATGTGATGAAGGGCACCCTCAAAGCCAATCAAATGGACGAGGGACTAAAATACATCGTCACGAATGTCGAGCAGGGCAAATTTTCGCCGATCATCCCTACGCGCAACGGATATGAGATGTTTTATGTAAACGACAAAAAAGGGCTTCGTACGCTTGATTTTGATAGCGTGCAAGATAGGGCGATCGAAGGCTACGTGACCTCCGAGCGCAAAAAGGCGATAGCCGAGTTCAACGACAGACTCCGCTCAAACGCTAATATCCGCATTATCGAGCGTCCGCAAGCCCAGCCTCAAAGCGGCAAAGACAAGGGCCAAGCGAAGGTTCAAAAAAGGAATTAAAATTAAATAGAAAAAATGGAGTGCTTGTAATAGTCATAGAAAATTTTAGAAATATTATTGAGAATATTGATATATTATATTTATTAAAAGACCTAAAGTATTGCTGCTAAATATACAGAATAGGAACGAATCGTATCTAGTTTAGTATTCAAAATTTTACATATTTATTTATCGGAAATTTGTCTATTAGTATAATTTCTAGCGACATCAACAATCAATGGCAAATCAGATTTTAAAGCTTTGCCTGCAACGATTGCGTGATATTTTTTCATAGCTGGCAGAGTCATAGCCATATCTTTACCTATATAGTTGCCTAGAAAATTAAAATTTGTATCATCAAATGCTTGAAAACAAACCATCGTATTGCATTGTGTTAAAATAGTTTTTGAAATATTTGCTGTTCTTTGTCCTATCACCATAAAACCTATATTGTATTTTCTGCCTTGCAATGCTATTTGGCTTATCGCGTTAATTACGCTTTGTGAAGTTTTATCGTTGCTACCAGTAAAATTCCATTCAGGGATTATAGTATGGGCCTCTTCTATAACAATTAAAATTCTCTGCTTTATCTCTTCTGATTTTGCTATCTCGAAAATTTCTTTGAAAAAATATTTTGTATACTCCAAAATAGCTGTTGTATTAACCAAGTCAGGTAACTCAAAAGAGCAAATATTTTTATCTTTTGAAGTTAAAAAGTTTTTTATACTTTCACCAAACTTATCTTTTATAACCTTACTCCAAGCCACCATTTTTGACTTGTCTTGTTGATTTGAATATTTCTCTCCTTCTAAAATTAAACTATTTATATTTTCTTGAATTACTTTTATATTATCATCAGTAACTATATTGCTTATATCTCCAAAATCATGAATGAATTCATTATTAAAATCCACACAAATCACTTTTGTATCCTGCAAGAGTTCTCTTATGATTTCTCTTGCTAAAAATGATTTTCCGGAGCCGGTTACTCCTATCAATGCTATATGGTGACTAATTGCATCATGTAAATTTAAGACCACAGGAATATCTGTTTTGGGCACAACACCTAATTTGTATTCCGTATATTCAAAATCTTTTTCCTCGGCTACTTCTTTTGCCGTAAATAGCGGAGAATACATATCGGGCACCCAACCGATTTTGTCAAAATTTAATGTATCTTGATTAAAATCTCCGAGTTGCATAGCTTCGGCCTCTATAAAACCAGACCTATTTTTAGTTTCTAAGATGGCGCTTTGCGTGATTGCGTTGACAACCTGATAAAATATAGTTTTTTTGCCTATATTTGTTTTTATTAAATCACCCTCTTCTAAGTCTCTATCTTTTTTTGAATACTCAAATTTGATTTTTAGTATATTTGAATTTTCAGAAACAACTCCAACAAAACTATTTATATTCTCTTCCAAATCACCAAATTGTTCTTTATAAATCAAGTTAAAGTCATTACACTCCAAATCTTTTGCTTCTGCAGCCCATATCTTTATCCACCTTTGGTTGTTTAGCTCATAAATATCAAAAATAAAACCTTTATAACAAACACCTTGACTATTTTTAAATTTAATAGTCTCAAACTTTTCAATATTATTTTTGTCTCTGAAAACCTTTGCAAGATAGATTGCATTTGACTGGATAGCAAAAATCTCACCTATAACATCAATGTCTTTTTTGCCACTTGATATACCAAATGTCGTGTTTAATGTTTTGGGATTTATAGCCAAAACAAAAAACCAAAATACAAACATAGTCAAAGCATACTTATGGTCATCGCTATCTCGACCATAATAAATCAAAAGAGTAGAGAAAAAAACAGCCGAATATAAAACTTTACCTTGCCCAAACTTTACTATAATTTCTTTTATACAATTTGAAATTAAATTAAAGTTATTTTGTTCACTTTTATCTTTTCCAAATTCTGATAAGACTATGCATATAACAGCCAAAACAATCATTACGCAAACGTAAATAAAAATAACCCACCAAACGAATTTATTGTTGTAGTTTTCATAAATAGCCAGAAATACTAAAAATAATGGAAAAGAATTTGTTAAAACATTTTTAGGTGATGTATAATATGGCTCTATAAACAGCAACGAGAACAACATCGCCCCCAGTCCAGAATAAAACCATATGTCTTTTGTATCAGTGGTTGGCAAATAGCTGCCTTTTAAAATTGTATGAACTGCTACAAATACCAACATAAACAACAAAAGGATTATAATTCTATTATTTTTTAGTCTTTCAAACAAAAAATCCTCCTCCGAAATATATCTCTACTTACATATTTAAATATCAAGAAATCTTTATTTTACCTTCCGCTTAGATACTCCTGCAACGTTTTAACTTCAAGAGCAGAGTCGTCCTTTATCGAGCAGATCGAGCGCGTAGCGGCGATCGCCGCCTTCATCGTCGTAAAATACGGCAGCCTAAAGCGCAGCACGCTCTGGCGAATCTTCGCGGCGTCGGTAGAGTTTGATTTGCTGTCGCTAGTGTTGATGACGAGCGAAATTTCGCCGTTTTTGAGCTTGTCCTCGATATTTGGGCGACCCTCGCTAATTTTATAGACAAACTCACACTTTACGCCGTTTTCGCCCAGTAGCTTGTGAGTACCGCTAGTAGCGGCGATACTAAAGCCCGCGCTCGTAAGTGCGCGCGCAAGCTCCACGGCTCGCAGCTTGTCATGATCGGCTAGAGACAAAAATACCTTGCCGCTGCTTGGAAGCGCGTTGCTCGCGCCAATTTGAGATTTAGCGAAACTTTTGGCGAAATTTTCGCCGATACCCATCACCTCGCCGGTGCTTTTCATCTCAGGCCCCAAGATCAGATCCGCGCCCGCAAGCTTGTTGAAAGGAAAGACGCTCTCTTTTACGCAGATATGGTTTTTAATACGCGGTTTTAAAATTCCCTTCTCTTCGACCAGCACGCCGAACTCGTCGTAAAATTTCAAAGCCTCGCGCAGACCCCCTTGCCACATTACGCGGGTAGCGACCTTTGCCATCGGAATTCCGCTCGCCTTGCTGACAAACGGCACGGTGCGGCTCGCGCGCGGATTTACCTCGATGATGTAAAGCTCGTTTTCAAAAATCGCGAATTGAATGTTCATAAGCCCCACGACGCCGAGATTTAACGCGATCTCTTTGGTTTGGCGACTTACCAGATCTATCATCTCCGCGCTTAGACTAAGCGGCGGCAAAATGCTTGCGCTATCGCCGCTGTGAATGCCTGCCTCTTCGATATGCTCCATTATCGCGCCTATATATACGTCGCGCCCGTCGCAGATCGCATCGACATCAAGCTCGGTCGCGTCAAGTAAAAATTTATCTATCAGCACGGGCGAGTGGTTGCTCACGCGCACCGCCTCGCTCATATACTGCCTAAGCTCCGCTTCGCTATGCACGCGCCGCATCGCGCGACCGCCGAGCACGTAGCTAGGGCGCACGAGCACGGGATAGCCGATCGCTGCGGCCTTTTCGATCGCCTCGGCTTCGCTTATGGCGGTGTCGTTTTTGGGCTGCTTGACGCCGATACTTGCGATGAACTCGCTAAATTTCTTACGATCCTCCGCCACGTCTATCGTGCGCGCGCTCGTGCCGATGATCTTGGCCCCCACGGTGCTTAGGCGCTTGGCGAGCTTTAGCGGAGTTTGTCCACCGAAATGCACGATCACGCCGTCGGGGCTCTCAGCCTCGATGACCGCTCTAACGTGCTCGAAATCGATCGGCTCGAAGTATAAAATATCGCTCGTGTCATAGTCGGTGCTGACGGTTTCTGGGTTGCAGTTATACATTATCGTGGTGATCCCCATATCGCGTAGCGCGTAGCTAGCGTGCACGCAGCAGTAGTCAAACTCGATGCCCTGGCCTATGCGGTTTGGACCGCCGCCGATGATCATCACTTTTTTCTCTTTTTGCGCCGAATTTACGTTTAAATTTGACTCGGCGAAATTTGACGAAAGATGCGGCAGTTTCGTGATATTAGTCGTCGAGTAAAGATACGGCGTGAGCGCCTTAAACTCGCCCGCGCAGGTATCAACCTCGTTGTATTCGAGGTTTATGCCCATTTTCTCGCGCGCGAAATATATATCGTTTTGACCCAGATCAAGGTTGTCTTTTAAATTTATCAGATGCGCGATCATCTTGTCCGAAAAGCCCATCGTTTTAGCCTCTCTTAGCAGCGGCTCGTCGTTTAGGATGTCCATGTCGATACGCTCTTCAAATTTAACTATCTGCCAAATTTGATCCAAAAACCACGGATCGATCTTGCTCATCTCGTGCACCTCAGCCACGCTAAACCCGTCTCGAAACGCCTGCGCGACATATAAAATGCGGCTTTCGTTCGCGTTTCTAAGGCCGTAAACTAACGCGTTTTTCTCCAAATTTACGAAGTTAAATCCGTAATAATCCTTTTCCATCGAGCAAAGCGCTTTTTGGATGCTTTCCTTAAACGTCCTGCCGATCGCCATCACCTCGCCCACACTCTTCATCGCGGTGCCTAGATACGGGTTCGCGCCCGGGAATTTCTCAAACGTAAAGCGCGGGATCTTGGTCACGATGTAGTCGATGACGGGCTCAAAGCTAGCAGGCGTGCCGGTGATGTCGTTTTTGATTTCATCCAGGCTAAAGCCCACGGCTAGCAGCGTCGCGACCTTGGCGATCGGGTAGCCCGTGGCCTTTGAGGCGAGCGCAGAGCTACGGCTCACGCGCGGGTTCATCTCGATCACGATCATGCGGCCGGTTTTTGGATTTATAGCAAACTGCACATTGCTGCCGCCCGTATCCACGCCGATCTCGCGTAAAATTTTAAAACTCGCGTCGCGCATCGCCTGATACTCTTTGTCGGTGAGCGTAAGAGCCGGCGCAACCGTGATACTATCGCCCGTATGCACGCCCATGGGATCGAAATTTTCGATCGAGCAGACGATGATACAGTTGTCGTTGCGGTCGCGGATGACCTCCATCTCGTACTCTTTCCAGCCTAGCAAGCTCTCCTCGACCAAAATTTCATGTATCGGGCTGGCGTCTAGGCCGGTTTGGGCTAGTTCTTTAAATTCGTCGATATTATACGCCACGCCGCT
>CAUSCW010000047.1:0-13779 GCA_963530195.1 uncultured Campylobacter sp. | reverse complement strand
GAGAGTTTGGCGCGCTCATACTCCGCAAAATCGCCGTGCCAGCTGAGATGATCGGGCGTGATCGCAAGCAGCACGTAGATGTCGGGGCGCGCGTGTTTGGTGTAGTGCAGCGTAAACGAGCTCGTCTCCAGCACCCAAATTTTGGCGCTTTTATCAAGCTTTGCAAGCGGAACGCCCACGTTGCCGCCCATTTGCGAGCCGTATCGCTCGAGCAGGTGCTGCATCATCTTCGTCGTCGTCGTCTTGCCGTTCGTGCCGCTGATCCAAATTTTAAGACCTTCGTAATCGTCGAAATAATCATATTCGCTGATTAAATTTCGTGCCTTTCGCACCAGCTTGTGATGCGGCGGGAAGCCTGGGCTCGGGATTTCAAGCTCGCTTGCGGCGGGATCGAACTCGCTTGGGTTTAAAAGCGCATTGCCGAACTCGTCCAGCTTCGGCGCGCCCGAAGAAATTTCAAATTTATCGTCGTAGATCTCCCAGCTGCCTTCGTCGCGGCAGTACTCGGCGATCGCTCTGGTAGTAAGTCCATAGCCGAATAGCGATTTTTTCATTTTTCTCCCCTTTTGCCCCATAAAATTTGCGTTATCTCATCGACGCTAAGCTCACTCATTTCGCCGTTTCTCTTGCATCTTTCAAAAAACTGCACTCGATCTGTGCTCGCATTTCATCTCAATTTCAGCGACGTCAGCGCTATGATATTTGCGATCAACGCGATGATCCAAAAGCGGATGATGATTTTGTTCTCGACCCAGCCTTTAAGCTCGAAATGGTGATGTATCGGCGCCATCAAGAAAATTCTGCGCTTGAAAATTTTAAAGCTGCCCACTTGCAAGATCACGCTGAGCGTTTCGATGACGAAGACGAAGCCGATCATTATGAGTAAAATTTCATTTTTCGTGATGACCGCGCAGTATCCTAAAAATGCGCCCACGCTGAGGCTGCCGCTATCGCCCATAAAGACTTCGGCGGGATAGCAGTTGAACCACAAAAATCCAAGCAGCGCGCCGATGAGCGCCGATACGATGATGCAGACCTCGCCCGCGCCCGCGACGCGCGGTAGCAAGAGATACTGCGAGTAGATCGCATGCCCGCAAAGATAGGCAAATACGCCCAAGCTGCAGAGCGAAAACACCGACGGAATGGTTGCCAGCCCGTCTAATCCGTCGGTTAAATTTACCGCATTTGAGCTCGCACTTATCACGATCGTCCAAAACAGCGGCGCGAAGATCCATAAATTTAGCAGAGGGTATTTGAAAAACGGCACGAAAAATTCCCCGCCCAGGTCGCTAAAAGCATAAAGCGTAGCCCCGATCAGAAAAGCCAAGAAATTTTGCAGTGCAAATTTAGCCCGCGCGCTAAGGCCTGCGTGGTTTTGGCGACCTAAAATTTTAGAGATGTCGTCCTTAAAGCCAATGTATCCAAAGCCCACCAAACAAAGCAATCCGCAGAGCACGAAGACGTTGTTTAGCTTGGCGCACAGCAGGCTTGCGAGCACCGCGGCGGTAACGAAAACGAGCCCGCCCATCGTGGGGGTTTTGCTCTTTTTCTGATGGTTTTGCGGCGCGAGCTCGTAGATGGGCTGCGCGGCGTGTCTAGCTTGCGCCCAGCGGATAAACCGCGGCATAGCCCAGACCGAAAAACAAAAAGCGATAAAAAACGCAAGACCTGCGCGAGCGGTGATGTATTGGAAAAAATTTATATTCGTAAGATGATAGAGATAATAAAACAAAGTTTACCTTTTAAATTTTATGAAATTTTATATGAAAACGCGCATTTTAGTATAAAAGAGGTAAAATTTAGCTTTTAGGGCGGATGAAATTTTGTCGCATTTGCCAAAAGAAAGTATAATGCCGCTCGTAAAAACAGCGCCGCGGACCTGCCTCAAAAGGCCAGCGCGGCGAAATTTAGACGAAATTTAGGAGCCAAAATGGGGCAAAAGACGATTTTACTTATCACCGACGGCATCGGCTTTAACGCGAGCGATAAATTTAACGCGTTTGCAAACGCAAAAAAGCCCGCCTATGATTATCTTTTTAAAAACGTGCCCAATACGCTGCTGCACACTTCCGGGCTTGCCGTGGGCTTGCCGCAGGGGCAGATGGGAAACAGCGAAGTAGGGCATATGACGATCGGAAGCGGTAGAATTCTGTATCAAAACCTAGTCAAAATCGATCGCGCGATCGATGAGGGCTCGCTTGAGAAAAACGAAGCGCTACAAAGCCTGCTTTCAAAGTGCCGCAGGCTGCACGTCATAGGGCTTTACAGCGACGGCGGCGTGCATTCGCATCTGCGCCATTTCGACGCGATCTGCGAGATAGCGCAGAATGCGGGTTGCGAGACATGGGCGCACGCTATCACCGATGGGCGCGACGTTTCGCCGAGCAGCGGGGTAGAATTTTTAAAGCATCTACAGGCTAAATTTAAAGTTGCGAGCGTGTGCGGGCGCTTTTACGCAATGGATCGCGACAAGCGCTTTGACCGCGTGAAGCGCGCTTACGACGTGCTTATGGGCGAAACGGCGCCACTTGAAATTTCGCCTAGCAGGTATATACTGCAAAGCTACGAGCGCGGCGTGAGCGACGAGTTTATCGAGCCCGCGAGCTTTAACGGCTTTGGCGGTATCGGCGCGGATGACGGAGTGATTTTTATAAATTTTAGAAACGATCGCGCTAGAGAGCTTTGCGCGGCTTTGGGCGATGAGAGCTTTAGCGAATTCAAGCGGAAGTTCGTCGTGAAAAATTTAATCACGATGAGCGAATACGACGCGAGCTTTAAATTTCCTCTGCTATTTGAGAAGCCCGTGCTTAAAAACACGCTTTGCGAAGTGATCGCGGAAGCTGGTCTTACGCAGCTTCACACCGCCGAGACCGAAAAATACGCTCATGTGACATTTTTCTTTAACGGCGGCGTCGAGGAGCCGCTGCCGAACGAAACTCGCGTGCTGATCCCGAGCCCCAAAGTAAAAACCTACGACGAGCAGCCGCAGATGAGCGCGCCTGCGGTGTGCGATGCGGTGATTCGCGGCATCGAAGCGGGGATCGATTTTATCGTCGTAAATTTCGCAAACGGCGATATGGTCGGCCACACGGGCAATTACGACGCCGCGGTAAAGGCGGTCGAAGCGGTGGATGAGTGCATCGGTAAAATTTTAAGCGCGGCGAGGGCGCACGATTACGCCTATGTGCAGATTAGCGACCACGGCAACTGCGAGGCGATGCGAGACGCTGACGGCGAAATTTTAACCAACCACACGACCTTTGACGTATTTTGCTTCGTGCTGGGGCGCGGTGCGCGCGAGCTAAAAAGCGGACTTGGGCTTAGTAACGTCGCAGCGACCGTGCTAAAGCTAATGGGATTGCCGAAGCCCGCGGAGATGGACGATGCGCTATTTTGAAATTTAAACGGCGCAGCTCGCGAGCAGATTTAAACTGCTAAAATTTAGGTAAATTTGGATAAATTTACGCTAGATATTAAAATTTTAATAAAAGGACAAGTATGAAATTTAGTGGAAAAAACGTTTTAATCACCGGCGCGAGCCGCGGTATTGGCGCGCAGATCGCAAGGACTTTGGCGTCTTACGGGCTTAAGGTGTGGATCAATTATCGTTCTGCACCAGAGCCTGCCGACGCGCTGCTAGAGGAGATCCGCGCAAACGGCGGAGAGGGCGCCGTGATAAAATTCGACGCGACGAACGAGGCGGAATTTGGCGAGGCGCTAAATTTAATCGCGCAAAGCGACGGTGAACTAAGCTATCTCGTAAATAACGCGGGCATCACGAACGACAAGCTCGCGCTTAGGATGAAGCTGGAAGACTTCATGGGCGTGATCGAAGCAAATTTAAGCAGCGCTTTCATCGGCTGCCGCGAAGCTCTAAAGCTAATGAGCAAAAAGCGCTTCGGCGCGGTCGTAAATATCGCCTCGATCGTCGGCGAAATGGGAAACGCCGGGCAGGTCAATTACAGCGCGAGCAAGGGCGGAATGATCGCGATGAGTAAGAGTTTCGCAAAAGAGGGCGCGGCGCGCGGAATCCGCTTCAACTGCATAACTCCGGGCTTCATCGCTACGGATATGACGGACGCGCTAAGCGACGACGTAAAAGCAAGCTACGAAGCGAGCATCCCGCTTAAGCGCCTAGGAAGCACGAGCGACGTCGCCGAAGGAGTTGCGTTTTTGCTTAGCGACGGTGCGGGCTACATTACGGGGGAGTCGCTTAAAATCAACGGCGGGCTCTATATGTAGCGTTAAATAGCGGAATTTAAGGTTAAATATTATAGAATTACGCGGTATTTTTTTAAAGGAGTGCTAAAATGGCAGTATTTGAAGATGTAAGAGACGTAGTTGTAGAACAACTAAGCGTTAGCCCGGATCAAGTCAAAGTCGATTCGAAAATTATCGAGGATTTGGGCGCGGACTCTCTTGACGTAGTTGAGCTTGTAATGGCTTTAGAGGAGAAATTCGGTATCGAGATCCCAGATAGCGAGTCCGAAAAATTAGTAAGCATTAAAGACGTAGTAGATTATATAGAAAATTTGCCTAAGAAATAAAATTTTAAGGAAGCGGTTTTGAAACGAGTCGTAGTAACGGGCATCGGGATGGTAACCTCTCTCGGGCTTGACAAACAGAGCAGTTTTGAAAATATCTGTAACGGAAAAACCGGGGTTGATAAAATTTCGCTCTTTGACGCTAGCGAATTTCCGGTTCAAATTGCAGCTGAAGTAAAAGGTTTCGATCCTTCGAGCATAATCGAGGATGGAAAAGAGATAAAAAAGATGGATAGATTTGTCCAACTCGGGCTTAAAGCCGCGGGCGAAGCTATAGAGGACGCTAAATTTAGCGGTTTTGATAGCGACGAATTCGGCGTGAGCTCCGCTAGCGGTATCGGCGGTTTACCGAACATCGAGATAAATGCCAATACCTGCTTGCAGCGCGGCCCTAGGCGAATTTCTCCGTTTTTTATCCCCTCTGCATTAGTAAATATGCTCGGCGGCTTTGTTTCGATATATTATAAATTAAAAGGTCCGAATTTATCCAGCGTTACGGCTTGTGCGGCTTCTGCGCATGCGATTATGGACGCTGCGAGAGTTATCATGATCGGTGAAGCGAAAAAGATGCTCGCAGTGGGAGCCGAGGCTGCGGTTTGTCCCGTAGGTATCGGCGGATTTGCCGCGATGAAGGCGCTTTGCGCTAGAAACGACGATCCTGCGCACGCTTCACGTCCGTTTGATGCGGAGCGAAATGGCTTTGTTATGGGTGAAGGCGCGGCGGCTTTGGTTTTAGAAGAGCTGGAGGACGCAAAAGCACGCGGCGCTAAAATTTACGGCGAGCTCGTAGGATTCGGCGCTAGCGGCGATGCTTATCATATTACTTCGCCTAGCCTAGACGGACCGATCCGCGCTATGAAAAAGGCCTACGAGATGGCGGGACGCCCGAAGATTGATTATATCAACGCCCACGGAACATCCACAGCAATAAACGATAAAAACGAAACCGCGGCGTTAAAAGAGCTTTTCGGCGAGGGTAAAGTGCCTGCTGTCAGCTCCACCAAGGGCCAGCTAGGACACTGCCTGGGTGCTGCCGGAGCTGTAGAGGCTGCGATCAGTCTTTTAGCGATGCAAAACGGCATCATACCGCCTACGATAAATCAAATTTCAAAAGATCCCGATTGCGATTTGGACTATGTGCCAAACGTCGCTAGAAAAGCCAAACTCGATTGCGTTATGAGCAATAATTTCGGCTTCGGCGGCACGAACGCGTCGCTTATTTTCAAAAGAGTAGATTAATGGCGAGCTATCTGGACTTCGAAAAGTCTATAAAGCAGATCGACGAGGACATCACCGCTGCAAAAATTCGCGGCGATGAGGACGCAGTCGAAATTTTAAATAAGAACCTCGAAAAAGAAATTTCCAAAGTTTATAAGAATTTAAACGAATACCAAAGGCTTCAGCTTGCGCGTCACCCGGATCGCCCTTACGCGATCGATTATATTCGCGCGCTTTTGCAAGACGCTAGGGAACTTCACGGCGATCGCGCCTTTAGAGACGATCCGTCAATCGTGTGCTATCTGGGCATTATGGGTAACCGCAAAATCGCCGTGATCGCCGAGCAGAAGGGTCGCGGCACCAAAAATAAGTTGAAGCGAAATTTCGGCATGCCCCATCCGGAGGGCTATCGCAAGGCGCTGCGCGTAGCAAAACTTGCCGAGAAATTTAACCTTCCTATTTTGTTTTTGATCGACACTCCGGGCGCATATCCGGGACTTGGTGCCGAGGAGCGCGGTCAGAGCGAGGCTATCGCGCGAAATCTATATGAGTTTAGCGATATTAAAACCCCTACGATTGCCGTAGTTATAGGCGAGGGCGGTAGCGGTGGAGCTTTGGCTATTGGCGTGGCTGATCGGCTGGCGATGCTTCAAAACTCAATTTTCTCGGTCATCTCTCCCGAGGGCTGTGCTGCGATTTTGTGGAACGATCCAAGTAAGAGCGAGGCCGCTACGAAAGCGTTAAAGATCACCGCCGAGGAGCTAAAAGAGCTGGGCTTGATCGACGACGTGATCAAAGAGCCTAAAACGGGCGCCCACAGAGATAAAGACGGCGCGATAAAAGCGCTTGGAAACTACGTCTTAACCGAGCTGCACAATCTAGACGATCTTAGCATAGACGAGCTCATCAGCAGAAGACAACAAAAAATTTTAAGGTTCGGTGCTTATAAAGAAAACTAAATTTTAAATTTCGCGACTTTTTTAAAACCAAATTTAATAACTTCACACTCTAAGAGGACAAATGGAAAATACAAATCAAAATTCCGCTCAGACCGCCGTTTCAAATTCTAATCAAAACGGCAGAAAAACTTACGCTAAAACGCACGTTCCCGTCGAGGGCTACCAGATCGAGGAGCTCCGCTCGATGGATCTTGAAAATCTCATCGCCATAGCAGACGAACTGGGCGTCGAGAACCCGCGCGAATTCCGCCGCCAAGCGCTCGTTTTTGAAATTTTACGCATGCAGACGAAGCAGGGCGGCTTCATACTTTTTACGGGGATTTTGGAGGTTACCGCCGAGGGTTACGGCTTTTTGCGCGGCATAGATTCAAATTTAAGCGACAGCGCCAATGACGCCTACGTGAGCCTAAGCCAGATCCGCAAATTCGCCCTGCGCGTAGGCGACATCGTCACGGGCCAGGTGCGCGAGCCGAAGGATCAGGAGAAGTACTATGCGCTCTTAAAGATCGAGGCGATCAATTATAAATCGATCCAAGAGGCCAGAGAACGCCCGCTATTTGACAATCTCACGCCGCTTTTCCCGACCGAAAAGCTCAAGCTCGAATACGATCCTATGCGCCTTACCGGTCGCGTACTCGATCTTTTCACCCCGATCGGCAAGGGGCAGCGCGGGCTCATCACGGCGCCTCCGCGTAGCGGTAAAACGGAGCTTATGAAGGAGCTTGCCAACGGCATTACGCGCAACCACCCCGAGGTCGAGCTTTTGGTGCTGTTAGTCGACGAGCGTCCCGAGGAGGTGACCGACATGGAGCGTAGCGTGCGCGGCGAGGTGTTTAGCTCGACCTTCGATCAGCCAGCATTCAATCACGTTCGCGTCGCCGAGCTCGTCATCGAAAAGGCAAAACGCGCCGTCGAAAACGGCAAGGACGTCGTCATCCTGCTCGATAGCATCACCCGCCTTGCGCGCGCCTACAACACCGTCACGCCTAGCAGCGGCAAAGTCCTAAGCGGCGGCGTGGACGCAAACGCCCTGCACAAGCCGAAGCGCTTCTTCGGTGCGGCGCGAAATATCGAAAACGGCGGCTCGCTTACCATTGTCGCTACCGCGCTTATCGAGACTGGCTCGCGAATGGACGACGTGATCTTCGAGGAGTTCAAAGGCACGGGCAACAGCGAGATCATCCTTGATCGCAATATCTCGGATCGTAGAATTTACCCCGCGATCAATATCACCAAGTCCGGCACGCGCAAAGAGGAGCTTTTGCAAGGCAGCGAAAATTTACAAAAGATCTGGGCGCTGCGCTCGGCGATCTCGACGATGGACGACGTCGAGGCGCTAAAATTTTTATACGCCAAGATGCTAAAAACCAAAGATAACACCGAACTGCTATCGATAATGAACGGCTAAATTTCTTAAATTTAGCCTTATTCTGAAATTTCGCTTCAAATTTAGCGGCATGGCTTACACCGCTTGCCGCAAATACCGCCACGTAGCTTCGTATGCGCTTTCAAAGCGGCGCATCTTTTTTTTAAACTCCACTATTTTAAGTTTAAATTTATCGCGATATTTGCTAAACGTTTTGCGCTCGTAGCACGAGATGCGGCGCTGCCCGACAGAATTTTACTTTGGTAAAAATCCATTCGCAAGATGTAAAGCGTAAAATTTTACGAGGAATTTTGCGCTTTGCTATGCACGGAGCTAGGATGTTTGATTTCGATACCTCAAATTTATACAATACTTACAAAGCTTAATTATCTAAATCTTAATTTCTATTTTTATCGCAATTTTTCCTTTTTGCCGTAGCTTAGTAATTCAATTTTTTCTGTATTTTATTTTCTATTTTTCCCAGTTTTCACTCTGTTCTCTTCTTTTATCAATAGCGTCTTTTAGAATTTCAATATACCCACCTTCATCAACCTGCCCGTTATTGTCTATGTTATTTTCCGAAATTAGGATTTCTACTCCATAAAATTCGTTACCGCAACTATTGAAATTTGGGCTATGTCGATTTTGCAAATATGCTTCTATTTTACATTTTGTATTGATGAAATCATCGCTTTGAATTTTATATTCATAAATTGGGAATTGAATTATTTTAGTGTAGGTACAATATTTGGATATTCCGTTAAGTCTATCGTATAGTTTAGGTTTATATTTACATTCTGATATTTTATATGAGTTTTTAATCTAAAATATATTATACTAGCCATAATGGACTAGAATATTTTTGTCTTTAGGAAAATTGATTTTAAAGTATGTATTCCAAAAATAGTATCTATTCCACTCATTGTCTCGTTTATATCATTCATTATCATCTTTCAAAGTCCAAGCGATTTTCTTATTGCTTATGATATTTTTGCTTATATCGTTTAAAGTAAAATTTTTTCTAATTTCTTCTTCTATATTAATCTTTGTTTGATTATTATCATTCTGTAAAATTTTTTCGATCTTATTTAATATGTCTATTTCGGTAAGATTTGAATCAAGTTCATAGAAAATATCTTTTTTGCAATCGTCTATTCTGCTAAATTTTGATAAATATCAGTCGTAGATATAATCATTAAATTGATCTTGGATAAAATTGTCTAAAAGTTCATCTTTATCGAGCCACTTTATATAATGAAAGCTAAACCCGCTGTAATTAAGCGTACCGACGATCACACAAACGCCGAGCACCGCGATTAGGGCTTTGACTATAAATTTAAGAGCTTTCAAAATTTACTCCTTTAGCAAAACGCTAGTTAAAATACGAGCCTAACGGCTCAATATCCATTCCGTCGTTTAAATTTAGCTCGCCCAAAGAGGGTTAAATTTAAACCCATGCCGCTTTAAATTTAACCGAATCGCTTCCTACTTCCCGCCGAAAAACAGCAGATTTGCCATTATGATCACGATCGCGACGGGCGCTACGAAGCGCAGCGAAAAGTACCAAATTTTAAATCCCAGCTCGCCCATATCGGCGCCGAAAAGCCCGCGCAGGCGCTGCACGTCCATTACGAAGCCCACGAATATCGCCGAAGTTAGCGCGCCGAGGGGCAGCATGACGTTTGAGCTTACGAAGTCCAAGCAGTCAAAAAAGCTCGCGCCGAAAAATTTAAGCTTGCTCGCATAATCCGCGTGCATCGATAGTAGCGAGCATGCGCCTAGCGCCGCTATGGCGCACCCCGAGATGCAGACTGCGCGCAGACGCGAAATTTTAAATCTGCCGATGAGATAGAAGACGAAAGGCTCGATCATCGAAACCGCGCTCGTGATCCCCGCGAAAAAGAGCGAGACGAAAAACGCGACTTCAAGCACTTGCCCCGCTAGCCCCATTTTTGCAAACATCGTAGTGAGCGAGACGAACACAAGCCCCGCACCCTGCGCGGGATCGGCGCGAAATTCGAAGATGAAGGTAAAGACGATGAGCCCCATCATCAGCCCGATCGCGATGTTGATAAATACGATGTTTACCGAGCTTCGCACGAGCCGCACCCCCTCGCTAAGCGATGCCGCGTATGCCGCGATACAGCCGACGCCCACGCACAGGGTAAAGAGCGCGAGCCCGAGCGCGGAGAGGACGGAGTTAACGGTGATTTTGCCGAAGTCGGGGTAAAAAAGAAATTTCGCCGCCGCGCCGAAGCCCTGCATCGTGCACGCATACGCAAGCATCGCAAGTAGCAGCACGAAAAGAAGCGGCATCATCACGACGTTTAGCCGCTCGATACCGCTTTTGATGCCGCGCGCGACGACGGATAGCGTCAGCACGAGCGCAAGCGCGTAAAAGCCGAGGCTCGTGACTAGCGAATGCGAGATGAGATCGTCAAAGACGGCGCCCGCTTCCTCGGCGGTTGCGGGCAGCGGAGAAAAGCCCAAAAAGATATATCGGATCACCCAGCCGAGGATGACGAGGTAAAAGGACAGCACCAGCATGCCGCCGGCGATGAAAACGCCTCCCGCGCGCCATTTGCGTCCGCCGCGCGGCGCCAACGTCTCGTACGCGCTCGGCAGATCCCTCCCGCTTAGCCTGCCTAGCGCCATCTCGGCTAAGAATATGCTAAAGCCCACGCCCAGCGTGAGCGCGAGGTATAAAAGCACGAAGGCGCTGCCGCCGTTTTGGCCCACGAGGGTAGGGAATTTCCATGCGTTGCCAAGCCCCACCGCGCCGCCTGCGACGGCAAGTATGAAGCCGATTTTGCTAAATTTATCGTTCATTTTCGCTCCGATGATTTTTTAAATTTTAAAGCTGTGGAATTTTAAAATTCCAAACTATCGCCGCAAGCTTGCTATGAAATTTAGCGCATTGTTTTAGACAGCTTTAGCGCTAAATTTTAAAATTCCGCAGCGCAATTAGACGTGGCTGCGCTACGGCGTCTTTGCCGCGGTCTTGCACAGGTTGCCGTGCGGGTTAGCGCAGTCACGCCGAAGGCTGATTGCGGTCGCCGCATACTCCTATCTAGACATAAAATTCCAGGCGCAATTTTTTGACAGCCGCCATGACCGCTCGCGGATCGCCGCGAGGCTCGCTATGAAATTTGGCGCGTTGCTTTTAGGCTGCTCCAGTGCCAAATTTTAAATCCATGTTATCCACTTGCTTTACAAAATTTAAAAATTTAAAATTTTTAACTGATTGAGTGCTATCACTACGATCGCGACTGGCGCCACGAAGCGCAGTAGCACGAAATACCACAGCTTAAAGCCCATTCGTCCCATATATGGACGCAGTAGAATTTCGACGGCTCGTTTTTTGATCACGAAGCCGACGAAAATCGCCACGATTATGCCGCTAAGAGGCATTAAGATATTTGAGGTTAGGTAATCAAGCATGTCAAAAAAGCTCTTGCCACCTAGGCTAAAATACTCGCTCGTGCCCCCGTAATAACCCAAAATGCAGCATATCCCTAAAACATATGTCACGGCAAAAACTAAAAGCGAAGCGCACTTGCGGCTTAGCTTGCGGGAGTTTACGAGATAATAAATCGCAGGCTCCAGCATCGAAATTGCAGAAGTAATCGCCGCAAACAACAGCGAGGTGAAAAATAAAAAGGCTAGGATATTTCCGATCGCACCGAGCTTTGAAAAAAGCACCACCAGCGAGACGAACACAAGCCCCGGACCTTGCGCTTTGGGATCGCCGCCGAATTCAAAGATGAAAGTAAAGACGATAAGTCCCATCATCACGCCGATTAGGACATTAATGCAGACGATATTTATGCTTGAGGTTAGGATATTGGTGCGCGCAGGCAGGCTCGCAGCATAGGTCATAATCGTAGTAACGCCCAGCGAAAGCGTAAAAAATGCAAGTCCTAGCGCCGAAAGAACACTATCCTTATTAAGCTTGGAAAAATCTGGCACCAGTAGGAATTTTGCGCTACGTCCGAATCCATCGAAACTCGCGGCGTAAATTAGCATCAAAACCAGCAAAATAAATAGCGCAGGCATCATCCAGACATTAAGTCGCTCAATGCCGCTTTTGACGCCCTTAGATACGATGAAAAAGCAAAATGCCGACGCTATGGTAAAGCACGCCGCCACGCTTAAAAAGTCGCTACCTAAAAGTGCGTTAAACGCTGCGCCACTTTCATCTATACTTTTTGGCAGATAAAAAGCGCTTGAGACTACGTATTTTAGGATCCAGCCCATTACGACGCTGTAAAAAGCATAGATCAAAAGCGCACTAATCATAAAAAATCCCGCGTATTTCCATGCACCTTTGTATGAGGGCGCGAGCTTTTCAAATGCGCGCACCGGATCACTTTCGCTTAGCCTGCCGATGACGATCTCGGCTAAAAAAATCACGAAGCTAACCAAAAGCGTCAGCAAAAGATATAGCAAGATAAAGGCGCTGCCGCCGTTGGTGCCCACTAAAGTGGGGAATTTCCACGCATTGCCGAGCCCCACGGCACTGCCTGCGACTGCGAGAATGAAGCCGATTTTGCTAAATTTATCATTCATTTTGCACCTTTTTTAAAATTTAGCCGCAATCTTAGCGAAATGTAGCTTAAGGGCGGTATCAAAGCTTCGTTAAATTTGTTTACCGCGCAGGTAGAATGGCAGTAATTCAAAATTCTCAAAGTAAACAGATGGTAAAATACCAGGTAAAATTTCAAACAAGGAGAATGAAATGAAAAACATTAAAACGTTCCTCTGGGGGGGGCTTGCGTTCGCTGCTTTTTTTGGTGGGTTGCGATAATACGGAGGTTAAATCTTTAGAATACTATCAAAATCATCCTGATGAGGCAGAAAAAGTTTTCAAACAATGCGATTTTGATAAATTAAACGAAAATAGCAACGCCTATAAGAATTGTAAAAATGCTAAAGAAATTTATAAGTTTAATGAGGATAAAAAGTTTTTCTCGGGAACAAAATAGTATTTTAGTATTAATTCAATATTAAAATATCTCTTACGCCTTATACTTAAGTTCATTTTATTTACCTTGTATCTCGGTGCAAGGTAAATTTGATGAATGTAAATTTTAAAATACAAATGCCGAGCCCTACTAAATTTTAAGTCCCGAAACGCTAAAATCATCCAAAAATTTCAAAACCAAAGGCAAAATATGCAAGTCAAACTTCTAAATTTCACTCCGCTTTGGGTCTGCTCAAACGCGATCCGCACCTGCTGGCAGAGCTTTGAGCGCGGCGATTGCGGCGGCGCCAAAGACCTGGCGCTAATAGATCGCGTCGGCAACCAGCTCAAGCACTCAAGCACGCTTGAACACCTTTACTACAATTTCTACATCAGCGGTATTTCGCGCGCGCTGCTTCAGGAGCTGGCGCGCCACCGCTTAGCAAGCCTTAGCGTAAAATCCACTCGCTACACTCTTAAAGAATTGCGCGGCGAGAATAGCTTCGCGCAAGGAGACTTCGAAAACGCCGCGCGATACATCGTGCTTACGGGCAACGAAGCGGTCGATAACGCAAGTATCGCGGCTCTTGAAAATCTGCGTGTAATATTACAAACCTCGATCAGCCTTGATATCGCAAAATACTGCTTACCCGAGTGCTACAAGAGCGAGCTTAGCTGGAGCATAAACGCGCGCAGCTTGCAAAACTTCCTCGCTCTGCGCTCTAGCAA
>CAUSCW010000046.1:0-14094 GCA_963530195.1 uncultured Campylobacter sp. | reverse complement strand
CTTTTTGCGCGTATTCGGGGGCTTGATTGATCGAGCTTTTAAAATGCACGTTGCCGAGCCCGCCCTTGCCGCCTTTTAAAAACAGCTTCGTTTCGCCGTCATTTAGCATATCAAGCACCAACTCGCCGCTATCCTCGTCGTAAACGCTGGTGCCGGGAGGGACGATGAGATAGAGATCCTCGCCGCTTTTGCCGGTCTTTTTGCGACCCTCGCCGGGTGCGCCGTTTTGCGCCTTAAACTCTCGCTTGCCCTTGTAGGATGAGAGGGTGTGGGAGTTTTTATCGACTCTGAAATACACGTCGCCGCCGTCGCCGCCGTCGCCGCCGTCGGGACCGCCTAGGATGACGAATTTTTCGCGGCGAAAACTGACGCAGCCCGCGCCGCCGTCGCCTGATTTGACGCTAAATTTTACGCTATCTATGAACATTTTTTACCTTAGTTTTTAAGGGCGATTATATCCAAAATTACTAAAACTACAGCAAGACCGCTTTTAAAGCCGTAGTTTAATCTTAAAAATTTAAGTATTTCTTTCATAAAAATCTTTTCAAGACGAAAGGGCTGTAATCAACAGGACTTACCTTACGTCCATTCCTTTGTAAAAATTTACTATTTTAGCGTTGCTAGTATAGCTGTCGTTGCCGCACTTTTATTTAAATGCTTGAATGATATCTACAAGATTATAAAATTTTATCTGCTTAACGATCTAACAAAACAAAATTTAGATATGCGTCTTTTACCGATCGCTTGGTCTTTTTGTCCCCAAAACCTAAAGTTATTTTATCCAAATTTTCAAACTTTGCGACAAGCGGCGAAAAATAACAGTCCGCGGAAGGGTACTCTTTCCTTACCCCCCCCCCCCCCCCCCCGAAGGAGGAGAATATTTATTTTTTTGGCGGATTATTTCCGCGACCTTTACCACTAGGTTTACCGGTAGTGCTCGGACCATTTGGCGGTCTAACTTCTGATTTTGCCATCATTTCTCCTTTATAAGCCAATCTGGCTTTTGATGCAAATTTGGCGACCTATATAAATTTAACCGGTCACAACTATAAAATCACTCATTCTCGTCGTCATCACCCAAATAATCATCGTTATTTGGATTATGCGCATCCGCCCAATCGTCCATATCGGCATCATTGTTTGGATTATTTATATTCGACCACAAATCAAGCTCGTCCTGGCTCATATCTGACGTATTCATTTTAATCACCTCCTTTCCGTAAGATTTTGATATAATTAGCGTAATTTTACAGAAAGGTTCGGCGACAAATGGCGACAGAAAATTATGATAGAAAATGCAAAGAGCTAGTGGACGATATACGAAATGGAGTTAGTCAGATAAGGCTTGGATTGACGAATTTCTTAATAGAATTTGTAGAATTCGACGAAAATTCAGATGACGAAAGCTATTTAAAAAAACGAGCAAAATCATACGAAAAGCTCATGCAAAGAGTTAAAAACAAAAATTTAAGCTCGCAAAAAATGGCGGATAAATTAAAAGCAATTTATAAATTCCTGCTTGATAGCGATGAATACAAAAAGCTTAAACGCTATAAGACGCTTATAGACGATAGCTTCGAGAGAAAAATTTTAGGCGATGAAATTTGCGAAAATATACAAGAGGGCTCAAAAATAGCTTTTGGTGATACGAACGAGCCAAGCGATACATAGCCCGTTGAATATGGATATGGCGTGATCACAAATCGATCGCCGCTTCTAGCGACCCGACAATCCGCGAGAACATTCGCGAATCTTTTTATCGTCCTTTAAACACTTTTTTAGTTGCCTAACGCAATAGTCTTTTTTATACTCCTCACCCTGCTCGCCGACGCACTTAGAGATAAAAGAGTATTCTTCATCTATTGAATAACGCTCCAAAAATATATCGTATCCGCCATAAGCTATCGCTCCTGCTACGACAGCACCGAACCAAAATCCACCACCTGATTTGATGGATGCTTGGTTCTTTTTCACGGCTTCACCTATCAAGCTTTTAAATTTATCGCTACTTTGTATATCTTTCACGATTTTTTCCGCGTCGCTCGGACTAATTTTATTACCGTCTATCTCGATTTTTAATGACTTAATACTTTCGTCGATAAGGGCGTTTATACCTCTTAATAGGTCTTTGTCTATTATGTTGTTTACGAGATATTTTAAAATTTCGCTTTTGTCTATTTTTATCATAGCCAATCCCTTTAGAATTTAAATAATTCCCCATGCGCCATTATTTACACAAATAATATTCGGTAAAATTTCAAAATTAGAGCCAAACTTTAAAGTCTGAGGAACGGCGCGCCTATCATTTCTAACTCGTGATTTTTTGATAAATTTTAAATCTCGTCGTAGCGAGTTTTATAACGAAATTTTTCGTGTGAGAAAATTCTTTAGATTTCACAGCAATTTTTCGAATTTTTATTTAAAAGAGGGGCTTGCGCCCCCGAAGATTTTAGCGATGTTTACGCAGCCGGATAAACCGATACTTTTTTGCGATTTTTGTCTTTTCGCTCAAATTTTACGACGCCGTCGATCAGCGCGAAAATCGTGTGATCGCTACCCATGCCTACGTTGCTGCCCGGGTGCGTCGCAGTGCCGCGCTGGCGGATGATGATGTTGCCTGCGCGAACGAACTCGCCGCCGAATTTTTTGACGCCCAAGCGGCGTCCGATACTATCTCTATTATTTTGGGTTGAGCCTTGACCTTTTTTGTGTGCCATTTCCTATCCTTTATGCGTTAATAGAAACGACTTTGACGCGGGTATATTGGCGTCTGAAGCCGCGTTTTACTTTTGAATCTTTGCGTCTGCGTTTTTTGAAGATAACGACTTTTTTATCCTTGCCTTCGCAAACAACCTCCAAAACCACCTTGGCACCCTTTACGAACGGTGCTCCTACCTTTAACTCGCCGTCGTTTAGCGCTAAAACTTCGCTAAGCTCGAGCTTTGCTTTCGGCCCTGCATTAAAATGGTCTAAATTTAGGTAGTTGCCCTCTTCGACCTTATACTGCTTGCCGCCGTGTTTGATGATAGCATACATCAAAAATCCTTTAAAATTTGGTAGCCAAAAAGGCATTTGCCATGCAAAATTTAAAAGCCCGTTTGGTATGAAACTTTGAATATTATCCGAAATTTTATAAATTCCTACTGAAACGCCTCGCAAAATTCCTGCGAAATTTCAAATTTCAAGGGCTCAGATTTATTTTAAACTAAAGATAAATGTGCTACTATCGCAACGAAATTTTTGAAGGAGAATTTTATGAGAAATTTAATAGCTGCGCTCGTAGCAGCGGTATTTTTTATCGGTTGTTCCAACTGGAATATATCCAACGAACCAAGCGGAGTACGCAATCAAACAAAATCCCAAAGCAGCAAAACAAATATCGGCGGCGTAAATGATAAAGTCCAAGAGGTCTCCACCGCAGGCACCACTGATATGGTCGAAACGACCTTGCCCGATAGCACAGGCATGACTAATGCGCCGAAAGACCGCAGCGATGCATTTCATATCAATCAAGTAATTTCTGCATGGAATAAACAGCCAGATTCCATCAAAACAACCGAAGACAATGGCAACATCTACACCTGGAAAAACTATAAGCCAGGCTGCGACGTATCGCTTACTAGCGACTCAGAGGGCTACGTATCAAAATCCGCTATCAAATCAGCACTGTCTCAGTGCCTATAACCAACTTATCCGCAGTGCCGAAATTTTAAAATTTCTTAAAATTTCGGCTTACGAGCGGGTCTGCTTCGTCAAATTTAATCTTAGAGTTATATGGTTCGCTCTTAAAAATTTACTATTCGTATTGTATAATCGAGAACTTTTAATCACTGGAGTAAAATATGAAGAAAATTTTATTTGCAGGTGCGCTTTTAGCGGCATTAGGAAGCTATGTCTCGGCGAGCGAACATGTCAAGGTCTATCACGGCGAGAGTTGCGGCTGTTGTCACAACTGGGCAAAATACATGGAGCAAAATGGCTTTGAAGTCGAGATGATTTCGCTGGCCGATGAGCCGCTTATTCAGAAGAAGAATGAGCTTGGGCTTCCGCTGGAGCTCGCTAGCTGCCACACCGCGATCATAGACGGATATGTAGTCGAAGGACATATGCCAGTAGGCGAAATCCGCACGCTACTAAAAAATAAGCCTAAAGACGTCATCGGCATAGCAGTACCTGGCATGCCGCTAGAAGCGCCAGGTATGGAGCAAGGCTCACAGCCCGAGGTCTATGACGTGGTAGCGTTTAAAAAGGATGGCTCATATCAAAGCATCGCCACTTACAAAGGCAAAGAAAAAATCAAATAATCCGCCGCTTTAAAGCGGCAACTTACTTATTGGCTCGATAAAATTTTGCCTATTTATGGCTTGGCGCAATTTGCTTTAGCCGGCGAATGCTGCCATTATATGCAAAAATGACGCGCAAATTAATTTCAAAAACTAGCATGATAAAGGAAATTAAAATTCGGATGGATGGGCTAATAGGGGTCGAACCTATATTCACAAATCCAGAGTTTGTTGTCCTGCCATTAGACGATAGCCCATTGCGGAAGCGGTATTTTATAGAATTTTGCTTTAAAAAAGCATAAGAGCGGGCGGAATTTTAAAATTTTGCAAAATTTTAGATTAAATTTAAAGCCCTGCTGAGCCGAAACGATAAAATTAAAACGCAAAAGCTAACGCTGCTTTCATCGGCTCCGATAAAAGGGCTGCTCACTGCAGAGCTAAATTTTAAAATTTGGCTAGTTTATCCTATATTTATGCCTTTGCGAGCTATTTGTCGCAGGATGAAATTTTATCATATAAGCCTGCCTTCAAAACATATATGTTTAGTGCTCGCTGGGCGAGCGCGACCTTAAATGCTATAAATCGCACCGAAAATCCGCAGCGAGCACGATTGCAACACAACCCGAATACGGCGCCAAAATAAACGTCAAATAGGCTTGCGATAAGACGCACAAAAAGCCTGTCAAATACTTGCCTCAAGCGGAGGTAGAATTTATCGCGATTAAGTGGGTCTAAACTAAAATCAAAGCCATATAATTTGAGTGCGAAGCTTGCATAAAATTTCTTGCAAAGGCCGTTCATAAGCTCAAAAGATATTGCGAAATTGCATAAAATTTGACTGCGGCAAGATTTCCCCATGCATTTTTAATACCAAACATTCGACGAATCAAATCAAGCACGACGAACAAAGTGAAATCTCTCATATATCGTTAATATGGCACAGGCTATTTTGCTAGACCAGAGCAGAAATGTGCGAATTTAACTCCGCGTATCGTTTGAACACTTAGAAAGCGTCTTGCTCTCCAGCTAAATAGCGCGGACATTTATATCGCGTGCTGTTTAAAAAGCGAATTAATTGGAATTTTAAATCTCGAGCGCGAATTCGCTTAAATATTTGTAAAAATAGCGCATCGAAGCTAGAAAAATTTCGCTTTATTGCACCTAAGATTTCGATGAAATTTCGCGTATCAGCTCAACCGCCTCTTTTGCGTCCGCGCATACGAACTCAAAATGCGCCCGTAGCTCCGAGGCACTGCCGTAACCGCAGCTTACGCCCACGCTTCGCACCGCTGCCGACTTTGCCGAGATGGCGTCAAGCGACGTATCACCGATCATAAAGATATTTTGGGCAACAGAAGGCAGGATTTCGTCACTGCAAATTTTGTCATAACAAGGAGTGGAATTTAGCTCATGTGCATCATAAATTTTACCGCCGCGCGCTCCGCCTTTATCGCTCTCGCCCTCGATGCCGATATTGTCCTTTCGGTTCTTATCGCCAGCCTCATGTCTATCGCTCTTTACTTCGCTTAAATTTTTAAACGAAATTCTATCGGAATTTTGACTCGCGATGCTGCTTAAATTTTGCTCGTAAACTTTGCTAGGACTAGGATCAAGCACGGGAAGGCTCTTTAAATCAGACGCTGAAATTTCACTCAAAATCGCGCTCCTGCTAGCAGCGCTTGTATTTTCATCGGCAGTAGCATAGCAAGCTTTACTGCTAATTGTATTTGAACTTTTGCTAGTGGTCGCGCCGCAAATTCCTAAATTTTCGAGCGCCTTTAAGATCGGTTCGGCGCTTGGTTTGGGTTTTTTCACATCCTCTCGTCCGACGATGGTGCTAAAAAATTTCGCGATGCCAAGATGCTGCAATAAAATTTTAGAAAATTTCGACGTTTTAGTGGTTACGACGCCTAAATTTGCAAACTCGCTCGCCGCACGAACCGCTTCGAACGCACCGCTTAGCAGAACGGTCTGATCCAAAAATATCTGCGCGTATCGTTGCTTATAAGCGAGCACGAAATTCTGCACATCGCGCGTCATACCTAGACGCTCAAACATTACCTCTAACGGATGCCCGATAAGCTTTTTAATCGCTTCATCGCTGGGCTCTGCAGCGCCCAAATGCGCAAACGCGTAGTGAAAGCCCTCCAGTATAGCGGGCGTGGAGTCTATGAGCGTACCATCGAGATCAAAAAGCAGAGTGGTTTGGAATTTTGGCATTTTAAAATTTAATTTGGATATAAAAAAAGCGGAGCCGAAGCTCCGCTCATATGGATCTAGAAAAGATTATTTTCTAAATTTAGCATCTACGCGTCTATTTTGAGCGCGGCCTGCTTTAGTAGCGTTTGTAGCGATAGGCTTAGTCTCGCCGTATCCTACAGTGGTGATTCTGCTAGCATCTACGCCGAAGCTCTTAAGCGCACCTCCAACTGCAGCAGCTCTGCGCTCGGAAAGCTTTTGATTATATGCATTCGAGCCGGTGCTATCGGTGTGACCCTCTAAGATTACTTTGTAATCAGGATGAGCTACTAGCACGTCGCTTACGTTTTTGATCTGGTTCATAAACTCAGGAGAAATTTTTGAGCTATCTGTAGCGAAATTTACGCCCAAATTTAATCTAATAACTTTCTCACAACCATATTCATCAACAACTACGCCAGCAGGTGTGCCTGGGCATCTATCGACATTATCGCATACGCCGTCGTTATCTGCGTCTTTGCAGCCTGTAGGAGCCGGAGCAACTGGAGCTGCATCAGCATATCTCTTGCCAAAATCAACTGCAAAGCCTAGAGTATAGAACAATACGTGGTTGCCGTCGTCAAATCTGATAGCATCGCGTGCTTCAAGTTTTGTAGCAAAATTGTCGGTAACGTAGTATTTTAGACCCAAGCCGTATTGACCGAAGCCGCTATCTTGATCACCATCGTTGTAAACATCTTTAGTGTAATCCATATATCCAAGACCTAGCAAGCCGTATAATTTGAAATTATCGGTGAAATTTACCAAGTCTTTTACAGCATTGATGTGATAATATTTAGCGTCAGGCTTATCGTTGCCTACTCTGTGAGCTAAATCCTCTACGCCGATATTGCGAGAGTAATCAAAACCAACCTCTACTTGATCGATAAACGAATCTTGTAGATTTTTGGCAAGACGTAGACCGAACATAAAATTCGAATCCAAATCCATATTACCCTCATGAGTCATTCCGCCAATAGTAGGGGTGATCTCCCAGTGATAATCAGCATCGCTAGCGAACAATGCGCCGGATGCACACAAGCTTAATGCAAGTAGAACTTTCTTCATTAAACATCCTTTCAAATAAAGTTGTAATTCGATATTACCATAAAATTTTTAAAGAATTTACAAATTCGTGACAATTTCGTCACAAATTTGTAAAAAACATTATCTCTTAGAGAACTGCGGACTTCTACGCGCTTTGCGGCGACCGAATTTCTTTCGCTCGACCACGCGGCTATCGCGAGTTAGCAGACCTTTTGGCTTAAGAGCCGCTCTAAAATCCTTATCCATCGCAGCAAGCGCTTTTGAAATTCCGTGCTTTAGCGCATCCGCTTGAGCCGAATATCCGCCACCTAAAGTTTGCGCGGTGATGTCCATCGAGGTCTCTTGTTTAGTCGCCAAAAGCGGCTGAACAACCCTTAGCTTGATCGCTTCGTGACCGCCTAGCCAGGTGTTTAGATCCATGCCGTTTACTACGATCTTGCCGCTTCCAGGTTTTACCCAAACCTTAGCTACGGCAGTTTTTCTCTTTCCGGTTGCATAAATTGTCGCCATGATTATTTTCCTTTTTTAGTTGTTTGCGCAGTATGAGGGTGCTCGCCACCTTCATATACGAATAGCTTTTTGATCATCGCCTTGCCGAGCTTCGTCTTAGGAAGCATGCCGCGAACCGCAAGTCTGTAAAGCTTTGCGGGATTGTTTCTAAGCAGGTCTTGAAATTTCACACTCTTTACGCTTCCGAAATAGCCAGAGTAGCTGTGATAAAGTTTATCGTCGCCTTTGTTATTGCCGGTAAATACCGCCTTTGAAGCGTTAATGATAACGACGTAATCTCCGCAATCCACGTTTGGAGTGTAGCTTGGTTTGTGTTTGCCGCGTAGCAATACCGCAACTTCGGTAAGCATCCTACCGAATCTTTTGTCGGTCGCGTCGATAACGACCCAGTCGCGCTTAACTTCGCTAGGCTTTGTAATTTCTGTCATGGTTTCCGCCTTATTAAAATTTGAGCTGTGATTATATAGAAATATCCTTACGTATAGCTTAATTTAAGCTATCTTTAATCTATCTGCGCTCAAATTTTATCTAAGCTTTAAAATTTTATCCCTCCTCATTTACTTCGATCAGCATAGCGCCCGCAGCTTCAAGAGCCAGCACGAAGGCGCGCACTCGCGCATACGGATAAACCTCGCGGATTACGCTTTTATACCGCGCCACTTGAGCCTTATTTTGCGCGAGGTATTTTTCGGAGCTTTTGTAATCAAAAAGCAAAATTTCATCCTGCCTAAAGCATGCCAGATCCACGCGCAAAAGTTCATTCTCTGTGCTTTTAATCGGCATCTCTTTATAAGCTTGAGCGCCTCTTATCAAAGCCAAAAATTCCTCGTTTTTGCTTAGTCCTAGCGCCCGCGCCGCGATATTTTCAAAATCCGCGTCATTTAAAAATTTAGCGTAGCGACCTCTTGCCAGGCTTACTCCTCGTAAAATTTCATCCGCCGCAAATCCTTCGCTCATCTCCAGAGCATAGTGCAGCGCCTCGCCGAAATATATCGCGCTTAGCGCCTCCGTTTCGCCGCTGCCTGCTTTTTCTTGCGCGCCTTGAGGCTCGCCCGCTACGAGCGCGACCTTTTTTTGCGGCGGCTGCTCTTCTGATTTTACGAAGCTTGGGATTATGTAGCCGTATTGAAAATCCGGGATATCCAGCCACTCCACGACGCCCGCACCCTTGGTCTTTTTGGCGTAAGGCGAAAAAAAGCTATAATTGTATTGATCTATTTTTGCCTCGGAGCGTTTTACGATGATGAGTGAGCGCTCGGCGCGGGTAAATGCCACGTAGAGCTTGTTTATGTCCTCTTCATGCGCAGAGCGATCGTTTTCATCCATTAATGCTGCAAATTCCGTATCCAGGCTCTTTCTGCTCGCGAATTTATAAAAAATCCTCCACTTATGCGTGGCAAAATCATAGTCCGTCGCGAGCTTTGAGCTCTCGCCCCGATCTTTTCCCCCGATTCGGTCGCAGACGATTACGTGCGGGAACTGAAGCCCCTTGGACTTATGCACGGTCATAATTTTAATGCCGCTTTCTTCCTTAGCAAATACCTCCGTTTCGTCGTTTGCAAACAGATACTCGCTAAAACTATTAAATTTTGCCAGCGTCTCAAAAAATAGCAGCAGATCTGGATCGACAAAATTTAATTTCAGCGCACTAGCTATAAATTCTGCCGTTTTTTGCGCATTTTTATGCAGATCGACCGCTATCTTTTTAAGCCGCCTACCCAAAATCGCTTCGGCGTTTCGCAGATAAATTTCATCGCCACCTACGCAAAATTTCGCGTATTGAATTACGGCATTTACCTGCTCGCTGCAACGCAGAGCCTTATTTGAGCCGCTGCAAACCTCGCAAAATTCCGATAGCATCTCTTTTAGCGCGCTTACGTGCTCATTTTTCCAGCATAAAATCGCAATATCATCAGCTCTTACGCCGCACTCCTCAACAAGCCCGCGCGCTTGCTCCGCAGCCCCCTTTAGCACATCGTCGTATGAAAACGCTGCTACGTAGCCGTAATCGTCGCTTTGTACCTCAAATAGCGGCATTTGCGGATGGGAAAGCGGATAGTCCTTGATTTTTTGCAGCACTGAAGCAGGCAGATCGCTATCTAGCTTATTTGCTGCGATTTGATCTTCATAAGACGCAAATTTATCGCGCAAGATCTCATTTACAAATTTTACAATGAGTTTTAAGCTGCGATAATTGCGCGGCAGGCTCTGCGTTTTGATTTGACTAAACTGCTCGCGCAAAATATCAAAAATTTTTCTCTCTGCGCCGCGAAATTTATAGATGCTCTGTTTTTTATCGCCTACGTAAAAAAAGCTACCGCAGCGCTCTTCCGCCCCTTTGCCGGCAAGCGCCTCGGAGATTAGCGGCAGCATGATTTCATACTGGCAAATGTCGGTATCTTGGAATTCGTCAATTAAAATATGCGTGATTTTAGAATCGAGCCTGAAATACAAAAGCTCGCGATTGCCCTGCAACGCCTCTGCGCTCGGATTTAGTAGCGAGTGCACGGCTGCGGTGACATCACCGAATGTAAGCTTGCCGCTTTTGCGCTGCACCGATTTAAGCGCCTCGGCATAAATTTTAATTAGTCCTGCCAGCTTAGCCGCATATGTTGCATCCATCCACGCTATTTCGCGAGCTATGGCGTCTTTTAGCTTTGCTAACTCTCCGTCAAGATGCGAAATTTTTTTAAGCTGCGAGCGCGGATAATCGAAACTACCGTTGGCAAGAGCCGAAAGAATGAAACCAGAGGATAATTTTGACAGATCACTAACAGGGCTTAGCCCATTTACGGCTCCAGCGCTTACGCCCGCATCTCTCGCCGCTTTTTGCAAGCAGGATAAAATTTTATTTATCTCTGCTAGCGCGGAGCTTGCGGGAAGCGTGGGCGGATTTATGCTTATATCGCCTCTCCAAATGCTTTGCAAGCTATTTAAAAACTCACCTTTTGTCATTCCTGAGTCGCTTACGTAGTCCACGACCTCTCTTAATAGCGCTTCGTTTTTACAAATCGCACCTAAAAACGCCGCCTGCTGCACGCCCAAAATCCCTTCATCGTTTTCAAAGCTTGGATCAATGCCGCTGTTTAGCGCAAAGGAGCGCAGAGCTTTTGCAAAAAACGCATCAAAGGTAAAGATATTTAAGCTTTCGCTTAAAAATTTTGGGCTCAGCCGCTCTTGAGCCGCCATAACCTCATCCACGCTTAGCCCTAAATCAGCACAAATCTGCTCCAGCTCGGGGCTAGGCTTTAACAAACCATCCTGCAAAAGTAGCAAATTTTGAAATTTCTCCACGATACGCGTTTTCATCTCAGCAGCCGCTTTTTTAGTAAAGGTAAGCGCTAAAATTTCATTGATCGGTTCGCCCTTCAGCACCAGCTCGATGAACCTCACTGCGAGATTGAAGGTCTTGCCGCTGCCCGCGCTTGCTTCAAGCGCCAGATAGTTTTCAAATTTTGCCATCGATCTGCCCCTTGCAAATGATTTTATAATCGCAGTATTCGCAGCTTTGCACCGCCTGCGTGCGCGTAAAAGCGACCTCGCTTGCGAATTCCTTGCCGATAGAGCTTAGCGTCTCGCGTAGGTTTTCTAAGCTAGGCGTTTTGTCGCCAGAAGCCGCAAACGCGCAATCTTTTAGCGATAGATAGGCGCATTCGCATTCCTGGGCTAAAAGCGCGCGATAAAACGTAAGCTGAAATTTTTCCATATGCTTTTTAGCTGACCCACGTTTGTAATCGATGATGAACTTCCGCCCTGCCTTATCTTCGTCGATGCGGTCGATCCGCCCGCTCAGCCGCACTCCGTCAAGCTCGCCTTTTAGCGATACTTCACTACCGCTAAAGCTCCAAATTTGCTCATGCCCTTCCAAAAGCCTAGCTAGCTTTTCTACAGCTTTTAGCTCAAGCTCTGCATCAAAGCGCGCGATGCCCGCTTCTCGCGCAAGCTGCGAATAAATAGAGCGAAATTTTTGCATGCTAAATTTCATCCCCGCTCGCTCGTATAAACGCTGAAAACTCGTATGTAAAATTTTGCCCAAAAGCGCATTGTCCTCACCGAATTTTAGCCCCTCCCTCAGCCCGAAAACGTAGCGGTAATAATACTTCCTCTTGCATTCTAAAAACGTATCCAGCCGCGAAAACGATAGCTCCTCGGCAAAAAAATCATGGCGAGCCACGGGATCTTCTTGTCCGCATAAGGCGGGCTTAAATTCCTCTCGCCCAAAAAGCCGCAAATAATCCTCCTGCGAAAATTCCGCGTCTTGTTGCACTTCAAAGCTTTTCAAAAACCGCGAAGGCAACTTCTCGACGCTTTGCAGATAGCAAATCGCGCTTTTTTTAGCGCCTCTTAGCAAGTCGTCGTAGTAAAATCTTTGTAAATTTTCGCGGTCTGCGTGGCTGATGAGCCCCGCTCTAGCGCGCAAAGCGGAGTTTAAAAACATCTCTCCGCTACTGCGCTTTGGCACCAGATCATCGTTAAAATCGGGGATTATCACGCCGTCAAATTGCAGTCCGCGGCTCTCTAAAAGCCCCATTACCGTGACCTTTCCGCCACGAACATCGTCGAGCTTGATGCGCGAAATTTCTAACAAAAAAAGATCGATCAGATTGCCCAAGCTTAGGTTTTCGTCCTTAAATTTTCGAAGCAAAATTTTAATTAGATATAGCGGCTCTTTTAGCTTTTCTTGCAGCAGTGCGTCACTAATTTTGGGTAAACAGGCGAGCTTGGTAATTAGCGCCTCGAAATGCTCGAAGCTTACTTGCTTTGCAAAATCGCGTGCGAACTCGCCAAAAAGCGCCTCATCCACGCCCACACTCGCAAAAAACAGATCAAGCTCCTGCGGGTTTGGGCGCTGCAGATATTCATCTGCGCCCTCGCGCATTTTAGAACACCTAAAGCGATCGCACTGCTCAGGGCTTTTTGAATACCTATCTTCTTCCTCAAGCTCTATATGCTCCAGTTGCATAGAGTATCGTAGGCTCCCTTGCTGCTTCCTTGAAGGCTCCTGCCGTTTTGCACTAACCGAATAATCGCGCCGCTGCGTGCACTCCAAAGGCTCTTGCAACTCTGCAAACTCTACCGAAAGGCTTTGCTCCTCTGCGCTATGCGTGCGTTCTGCCGAAATTTCACGCAGAATTTCAAAATTTTCCGTATTTTCAAACGCCCCCGCAGATATAAAATTTAAATCCGCTTTAGAATTTGAAAAAATTTCGAAATCAAACGCGGAATTTTGCTGTGCTAAATTTTGCGAAATAGAATTCTCCGAAGCGAAATTCCCTAGCGCTAAATTTTGCTGTACCGCGGAATCCTCCGTATCTAAAGATCCTCCATCCGGACTTTTGAATTCGCGGTAATCTACGCCCAATTTCGGCGTGCGCGCTTCTTTTAAGCACTGCGAAATTTTCTCTAGCGTTACGTAAAATAGGCTATCTTTAAGCTTCTCGCCCATCGCGAAATTTAGCATGCGGTGCGAGCCGCAAGCCCTTGCGATGCGCTCGTCGTAAAGCCGCAGCGTGCCGGCAAAGCTCTCGTCGGGCAAAATCACCGCGATGCTCTCCGGCGCGATGCCCGCGCGCACGAAGGATGAAATTTTCTCAAAAACGTAGCTAGTCTGCAAGCTTCGCAGCTCAAAGCCTCTGCACACAACCGCTCCGCCCATGCTTAGCGGCTCTCGGCTTAAAATTTCACCCGTACTAAGATTTACGCGGTAGGTAAAACCTGCGTCTAGACTTATGCCACAAAGCTCCTCCACCGCGCGCACGGGCTTGGAATTTAAAGTCGTGGCTCTAAAGCTCAACACAACCTCGCTCAGCTCTGCAGCGCGCTTAAAAACCTCGAACTCAAATGCGCTAGGATTGCCGTCGATTTTGATTTCTATCCGCTCAAATCCGCGCAGATAGGATTCGTTTAGCTTATAAAGCGCGGGCAATGTGATCTCGTCGTAAAATCCATGCTCGCGCAGAATCCTTGCATACGCCCCCGCTAGCTCTCGCAGAATTTCAAAATGCTCGGCATACCA
>CAUSCW010000045.1:0-14905 GCA_963530195.1 uncultured Campylobacter sp. | reverse complement strand
AAAATTTAAAAAGCCTCTATCATTATGCTTAGAAATTTTAGTTGCGAAATTTTATCGCCAAGCTCGCAATTTAGGGAATAATTTCAGTTCTGGCAAAATGAAATTTTAAGAAAATTTACATTACAATTACGAAAAATTTAAAATTCAAGGAGGAAATTATGAAAAAGTCATTTTTTCTTATTCTATTGTCGGCGATCTTTGTTTTTGCGAATTCCTTAAGCGAGATCAAGCAAAGTAAGGTTATTAGAGTGGGCGTTTATGAAAATGAGCCGCCTTTTAGTAAGTCGAGCGAGAAAGGCTTTGAGGGATTTGAGGTCGAGCTTGCCAATGCGCTAGCCGGTAAAATTTTCGGTAACAGCGGCGGTCGTATCGAGCTCATACCGGTAACGAACGAAGTGCGCTTTCCGATGCTTCAAAACAATCAAGCCGATATGATAATCGCAGCTGCAAGTATCACTGAAGAGCGTAAAGGCAGCGTTGATTTTTCGATGCCGTATTTTACGGTGAATTTGGGGATTTTAACGAAAAAAGACTCAAATATTCACAAAATAGGCGATCTGATGGGCAAAAAGATCGGTATCATCCGCAAGACTACCGGCGAGACGTATATCAAAAAGGACGGCGGTTATAATGTTTCTTATTGCAACGATTCGGTTGATTGCTACAGGAGATTAAAAAGCGGCGAGATCGACGGGTATTGCAACAACAACCTTTTTGTAATGGTCTATCCGATCGTAGATCCTGCAGTCGAAGTCAATATCAAAAATTTAGGCGATAATGTATTCTTAGGCGTCGCGGTGCAAAAGGGTAACGCGGAGCTGCTAGAAGCGATCAATAAAGGCTTGATTGCGCTTAGCAAAGAGGGCTTTTTCAAAAAGGCTTACGAGGATACTTTCGAATCCTTCTATAAAGGCACCGTCGATAAAAAATATTTCTTACTCGACGATCTTTACAGCTTTTTTTAATAAAAAAGGAATTTAAAATGAAAAAATCACTATTTTTAATTCTTCTATCTTGCATCTTTGCGCTTGCGAATTCTTTAAGCCAAATAAAGCAGAGTAAAGTCATTCGTATCGCCGTTTATGAAAATGAGCCTCCATTTAGCAGGGTTACGGATAACGGCTTTGAGGGCTTTGACGTAGAGCTTGCTAATGCAATCGGAGGCAAAATTTTAGGTGATACCGGCGGCAGGATCGAGCTCATACCGGTATCGGCGCAAGCGCGCTTTCCGTCCATTCAAAATAATCAGGCAGATATGCTTATCGCGGCTGCAAGCGTTACTGAGGAGAGAAAGAAAAATTATGAGTTTTCGATGCCCTATCTTTCGGTAAATTCCGGAGTTTTAACCAGAAAAAGCGACAATATCCAAAAAATGAGCGATCTGCGAGGTAAGAAAGTAGGCGTCATTCGCGGCTCGACGGGCGAAGCATTTATGCAAAAGGACGGCGGCTACAATCTAGTGTATTGCAAAAATTCCTCCGATTGCTACAAGAGGTTAAAGAGCGGCGAGATCGACGGCGCGTGCGACGATAATCTATTTGTGATGGTCTATCCGGTCGCAGATCCTAGCGTCGAGGTTAATATCAAAAGCCTCGGCGAGAACGTATTTTTAGGCATCGCGATGCAAAAAGGTAACGCAGATCTCGCAGAAGCCGTCAATCAAGCACTCATTTCGCTTAGCAAAGAGGGCTTTTTCAAAAAGGCGTATAACGATACTTTCGAGCCTTTCTACAAAGGCACCGTCGATAAAAAATACTTCCTTTTAGACGACATATACAGCTTCTTTTAGAATTTTAAATTTAACGCAGGGCGTGGATTTGAAGCTTCGCGGCTTTAAATCCCGACCCACGCATAAGCGGTGCGTCATTAAAATTCTATCTCAAAATTTTGTCCTAAAAATCTCATTTCAAATTTTATTAGTCCCGCCGCCGCGCCGAAGCCCAGTATTCACACGGCGGTCGCAATCTTTAGTATTTGCGAGCATTTAAGGCGCGCAAAATTAGATTGAATTAAACTTTAAAATTTTACTTCGAGTCCTTGGAATTTTTTAAATCCTGCATGCGCTCCTGCTGAGCCTGCACGAACGCGCTGTATCTGATAAAAAGATAATCTTTGATCTCAAAAATCATCAACGTAAAAATCGAAGGCAGTGTGAAAAATCTAATCGTCATAAACACCAGATCAAGCGCGTTTAGCTCGTCGCTGCCCGCGCGATACCCTCCCGCGCCCGCGGTTAAAATCCCATGCAGCGTCTCATAGTTGTAAAGGATAAAAATCGTCACGAAAAGCGTCGAGAGCTTCGATACGATCTTATTCATGATCTGCGCCACGTCCTCGTCGGCGATCACCGACATCGCAAACCACACGAAAGTAAAGAACATCGGAAAGGCAATAGTACGAATTAGCGAGTTATCAAGCTTCTCCGCGCCCGTCACCGCGATGATCGCAAACACCGTCGCAAAGGTGATCACGAAGAGTGCGAAGGCCATCGCCGATTTTATCGCCTTAAAAAAGCTATACGTAAGCAGAGGCGAGCCCAAAGCGAGCAAAAAGACCGTCAGCGCGTAGTTTGCTTTGGCAAAATCGTATAGATTAAACAGCGCAAATACCGATGCTGCGGCAAGTAGCGGCACGCTTAGTTTAAACACCGCCCCGTATTTGGCGTATGCGCTCGACACGATGGCGTCTAGTCTACTAAATTTAACGTTTAAGCTGCGGGTTTTGATGAAAAACAAAATGACGAATTTGACGATTACGTTTGGGCTCATACGCACCTTTCCATTTAAATTTATGAAATTTTATCCGCGGAGCCTGTCCATAGAATTAGGCTTTGCCGACGGCTTATGCGGTTTGCATTAAAATTTCATTGCGCTCTCCGTTGCTATCTTGCCGCCTTGTAGGCTTTGTCTTTTGGCTACGTGAGGCGGACCTGCGCGCTTTGGCTTGCATAGCGTCTTGCTAGCAAGCCTTTTCGGGTTGCGACGTGCTACGGCAGCGTCCATTCGGCTCGGCGCGCGATACTTTGCTTGCGGTATCCGCACCCGCGTATGAGAGCTTGGCGCCGCTAAAATTTTATCGGCTCTTAGCCCTATGCGATACGTCCTGTGCGCCGTGATAGAATTTTGCGCGACGCAAGGGCCTGCCGCGTTCGGCTTTGCGCCGCATTGTGGCAAAATTTTAAAATTTACGCCGCAAAGCGCCTATCTTGCTCACTAGAATGCGGCGCGAATGATTAAATTTTAACCGTACCATTGCCGAGCCGTTTTAAAGCTCAAACGAATTTTTGAGCCACTACGATACGTGAAATTCCAAAAATCGCGCCTTAGCGATCAAGCTTGTTTGCGCTTGCTTGTGAGCCATGCAAAAAGTAGCGCACTTGCGCCCTTCGCCGCGCCCATGCAAAAGCAACGCATCCCTTGCCGCTCAAAGTCCATTTTCGCCTGCTCGCGCCGACCGCCAAGCCGAAGCCAAGAAACGCGCCGTCTCACATCCAGTCTAAAATTTGCGTGATCTCGGTGGCGTGAAAAATTTTAAGCCCCTGCGCGTTTTGCGGCTTCATCGGGACGATCGCGTTTTTAAATTTCTGCATCGCGGCTTCCTTCAGGCGCGCATCAAGGTTGAAGATCTCTCTGATCTCGCCGTTTAGGCTCACCTCGCCGATGAAGACGCTTTCTTTGCTGATCGGGCGGTTTTTGAAGCTGCTTACGATCGCCGCGACGACGGCTAGATCGCACGCCGTTTCGGTGATTTTTACGCCGCCGCTTACGTTTACGAAGACGTCGTATCCGCCAAGCCCGATCTCAAGCTTGCGATCAAGCAGCGCCAGAAGCATATCGAGGCGATTTTTATCAAAGCCCGTGGCGCTGCGCTTGGGGTAGCCGCTCTCGCACACGAGCGCTTGGATCTCCACGACGAGCGCGCGCGTGCCCTCCATCGTGATCGTGATCGCCGAGCCGCTTACCGCCTTGCCTCGCGTGAAAAATTTACTCGCGACGTCCTTGGCGCTGACGAGCCCGTGCGGCCCCATCTCGAAAATCCCCACCTCGCTCGTAGCCCCGAAGCGGTTTTTAAAACCGCGCAAAATTCTAAGCTGCTTGCTCGCATCGCCCTCGAAATACAGCACCACGTCCACCATATGCTCTAGTATGCGCGGGCCCGCGATCGAGCCCTCTTTAGTGATGTGGCCGATGATGAAGATCGAAATCCCGCGTGCTTTGGCAAGTCGCATCAGCTCAAACGTGATCTCGCGGACCTGCGTGATCGAGCCCGGCGCAGAGGGGGCCTTGTCGCTAAAAAGCGTCTGGATGCTGTCGATGACGATAAACTTATAATCCCTGCGCTCCACCTCTTCAAGCACGGCGCTTAGATCTATCTCGGTGAGCAAAAATAGCTGCTCGCTTATCGCGCCCAGCCGCTGCGCACGCATTTTGATCTGGCTGGCGCTCTCTTCGCCGCTTACGTAAAGCACTGCGCGGCCGCCGCTTGCTAAATTTGCCGCGATCTTAAGCAGCAGCGTGGATTTCCCGATGCCGGGGCTGCCGCCGATTAGCACGAGTGAGCCCTCCACGACGCCGCCTCCGAGGACTAAATTTAGCTCGCTATCCTTAGTGTCGATGCGCGAAATTTGCTCAATCTGTATCTCACTGATCGCTTTGGCGCTTGCGGACGAGGTGCGGGCAAGCTCGCCCTCGATCTCTTTTAGTGCTTTGATCTGAGCGGGCTTGAGCTCGACGAAACTATCGAATGCGCCGCAGTCGGGGCATCTGCCGAGCCATCTGCTTTGCTGATTGCCGCAGTGTTGGCACTCAAAAATCGTAGTTTTAATCTTCGCCATCTTTATCCCTCGCTCATTTTGTCTAAATTTAGCCTTGAATTTTGCGAAATTATACTTAAAATTTTTAAAATTTTAGCCGCCTCGTGCGCTGCGTGTCCGCCAAAAAATCGTAAAAAAGCTAATTTTTAGCTAAATTTCGGCTAAATTTAAATATGTTTTAAACATTTGTAACTACAATATAAGTTTCAAATCCAGCAAGGAAGGTTTTAAGATGAAGGGCAAGCTTAGTAGAAGCCAGTTTCTGACGATATCGCTTACGCTATTTGCGATGTTTTTCGGTGCGGGAAATTTTATTTTTCCGCCGGGCTTAGGCAAGGATTCCGGACAGAATTTTTATATCGCGATAATGTTTTTTTGCGCTACGGCGGTGCTTCTGCCGGTGCTCGGCGTCGCAGGCATTGCGCGCGCCAAGGGGCTTCAGAGCCTGGTGCGCCGCATAGATCCGGTGTTTGCGATCGTTTTTACCGCGCTTTTATATCTTACGATCGGACCGCTTTTTGCGATACCGCGCGCGGCGAATATGCCTTTTGACATCGCAATCAAGCCTTTTATTGCGGAAGAGCGCCTTCAAATTTGGCTATTTGTTTATTCCGCAGCATATTTTGCGCTGAACTATTATATCTGTATGAACCCTTCAAAGCTCGTCGATCTGCTAGGAAAATACCTTACGCCGATACTTTTAGTGCTTATTTTGTTGCTTTTCGGCGCGGGATTTTTGTTCCCTGTCGGAAGCTTCGTCGCTCCTAGCGGTGAGTATGTCGATCACGCCGCAGCAAAGGGCTTCGTAGAGGGCTATCAAACGATGGACGCGCTTGCGTCGCTGGCATTCGGCATCATCGTAATTAACGCCATCAAAGCAACCGGCGTAAGCGACGAGAAGCACCTCGTCACCTCTACGATAAAAGCGGGAATGATGTCGGGCGTCATACTGATGACGATATATTTTATGCTGGGCTATCTGGGCGCGACCTCCGCGGAGCTTTTCAAAGATATGCCGAATATCAACGGAGCGGAGCTTCTGTCGCGAGTAAGCGATCATTACTTCGGAAGAATTGGCGTCGTGATCCTAGGCAGCGCGTTTTTCCTAGCCTGCATCACCACGACGCTGGGTCTTATAAGCTCAGCTAGCGAATACTTCGAGGAGCTTACGAAAGGCAAGATCAAATATAAAACCTGGGCGATCGCTTGGTGCGTGATCGGCTTTGGAGTCGCGAATTTCGGTCTTACGACCATCATCAAAGGCTCCATCCCCGTGCTCGTCGCCATCTATCCGATCTCGATCATGCTGATAATCCTCTCGCTGATTAATCCGTGGATCGATTCGAGCAAGCTGATTTACCGCGCCTGCGTCTATGTTTGCGTCGTCGAGGGCGTCATAAACGGACTTGATATTTTGGGGATTTCGGTGCCGCTTGTGACGTCGTTTGTGAAGATGATGCCGTTTTACGACTCGATGCTCGGCTGGATCGTGCCTAGCACCTTGACCTTCGCCGTGACCTACGTGCTGCATCTGATCTTTGAAAAAAGAGACGATAGCTTTTAAATTTAAGAGCTATTTTAAAATTTAGCCGGGCTCTACGGGGCTCGGCACACTTCTAAATTTTAATTCGCCGCCGAATTTAATCTCACATATTTTTTACTGGAATTTTGACATATAAAATAAGTCGCCTTCAAAATTTTAACCCAAATTTACGCTAAAATTATCAAAATAAAATCGCAAAAAGGAAATAAGATGGATAAGCGGGATGAGGCGCTAAATCTGGCGCGAGATTTCGAACGCGACGGCTTTAGTATGCCTGATTTATACGAGCGGTTTTGGCGGCTACAAGGTGATGCGGCGGCGTATTTTACGCTAGCGGACAGCCTGCTGCGCGGGCGGAGGGACGGCCGCACGCTGCTAAAGGACGCTCTGGGCTATGTAGGCGAGGGGGATTTTAAAGCTCTGATCGCCACGGCGGTTGAAATTTTGCGCGAGGAGGCGGCAGAGGGGCGCAAAACCCAGCAAGACGAAAGCGCAATCCAGACGGAAGAGAATGCGCGCTCAGCGCGGGTGAACGAAAGCGCAAGCAAAAATGCACGGCAACGCGGCAGAGATGAAAAGAGCTCGCGCTGGAAAAATGCCGAAGAGGTCATCGCCATGGCAAGTCTCGAGTTCGCGCCGTTTTTGCACCAGTATCTGGGCGAGCTTTTTAAATTGCAGCCGAACGAGAGCGCGTATTACGCGGAGTATCCGTGGCGCGGGCTTAGTTACGAGAGCTCGCAAATCTGGCGTGAGAGGCTTACGGATCCGCAGACGAATAGGGATGAGCGGCAAAAAATTTTTAGCTGCCTGCTGCAAACCCGCGATCCTCGAAATGTAAAATTTGCCTGCGAGTTCGCGCTTGCGGAGGATTTTTTCGATCGTCCGTGCGATCTGCTTGAATATATTGGCTACTGGCTGGAGGCCGTGGGATTTACTTTTGAGCGGGTTAAATTTGACGCAGACGGCGCGGCTCAAGCGGCAGCGGATGAAATTTTAAAAACGGATGTAAACGAATGCGGCGGCGCCAAACAAACCCAACCTAGCGAGCGCGATCTATCGCAGATGTCAAACGAGCCGGGCGGCGCTACTTCAGCATCGTTGCAAGCGGATGAGTGCGACGTATCGCGCAAAAATTCAGATGAAGCGCGCGATGCGGCAAGTGCCGTTAAATTTAACGCTGGCGAGTTAAAATCGGCAGCGAGCCAAAATTTTAAAGCGTGCGCGGCTGAACACGGCTCTAAATTTAACTCAAACGAGCCAGCCGCCGATAAATCACAAAAAGCGCCGAACGATGAAATAAGCTTTGGCGGCGAGAAATTCAGGCTCAAAAGATACTGCGGGCAGCGCGTGTATCACATAATCTTTCCGCGCGACTATTTCGGTGCTCCCTATGCGGCACATCTGGCGAAGTACCATCCGACCTGGCGATTTGAGGGCGGCGAGGCTGGATATAAGCTCGGCGGGGTTTTGGACGAGGTGGACGGCGATGCGCAAAATCCACTATTTCATCTCATCACGCTTGATCCACCGCCCCGCGACTTGCCCGTGCGCTCGCTGCCACGCCTAATCCTCGCCGCGCACGTTAGAGAGATAAACGAAGGCGAGGTAGTCTTTTACGAGCACGACGCGCAGGGTATGCCGCGACGTATCGGAGGCAGAACACAGGTAGAATACGTGCAGGACGAGCCGATCATGGAGTGCGAGGTTGCGCTTGCGCCCGCGTCCGCGCGCTGGGCGGCTCAGGACTGGGGGATGTCAAACAGCAGGCAAAACCTCGCGCGCATCGGCGGCGAGCCTTCGTGGATACAGGGCGCCTCGGTGCCGCGCTGTCCGATATGCGGCGAAAAGATGGAGTTTTTGATGCAGCTTGACAGCGAGCTTTCAAGCTGCGAGCAAGGCGGCGAGGTGATGTTCGGCAGCGGCGGGATTTTATATGCGTTTTGGTGCGAGCGGACGCGGGTGAGCGCGTTTTTTATGCAGTGCACGTGAGTGAAATTTTGGAAAGATGCGCAAATGGACGGACGGATGATCACGGCGAAAATAAAAAGAAGGGGCAATGTTTGGTATTTTGACGATTATTTTAAGTCGCTTCTCGAGAATGAAAACGAAATAGCAAAGCCTATCAGGCAGTTTGTCTTGGATCCGAAAAGGTATCTGTTTAAGACGAAAGAGACCCTTCACGACGCCGTTTTGACTGAATTTAAATTTGGCATTTTAAAAAACGAAGATAGACTAGCAATGAAATTTTTATCGCCATATGGGGATAGAAATTTTAAATTTGTTTTCAAAAACGTCCTAGCCGTCCGCTTCAAAACGGATGATAAGAGCTTTAAAAATAACGATCTGATAGTTCATCAATTTTCGCTAAAGCCTAGAGGCGTTTGCGTGTATGATTTTATCTTTGCGAGCGGGCAGAGGATAACCGTAAAATTTAAGCGGCTTGAGATCATTGAAGAATTCTTATAAGCACGCCGTGTTGCAGGAGGAGGGATTTTACGTGTTTTGATGCGAGCGGACGCGGGTGAGCGCGTTTTTTATGCAGTGCACGTGAGTGAAAATTTTGTAAAATTATAAAACGAAAATCGTAAAATTCTAAGTAAAATTTATTCTAAGATAATAAAGCGGCAAAATTTGCCGAGCATTTCGGCGCATAAAATTTGAGCCAGTTCGGCGAGAATATTTAAATTTAAGCAGGTGCGAGGCTTAGGCGTAAATTCCCTCCACAAGCGTCTCTACGAACTCATCCGAGTTAAATTCCGCCAAATCCTCCATCCGCTCGCCCACGCCGACGAAAAGTATCGGTAGCCGAAGCTCGCGCGCTATGGCGAAAAGTGCGCCGCCTTTGGGCGTGCCGTCGAGCTTTGTGATGATGATACCGTCGAGCTTCACGATCTCGTTGAACGCTCTGGCTTGCGCGACGCTGTGATTGCCCTGAGTGGCGTCGAGCACGATGATCTTGCGGTGCGGTGCGCCGCTTTTTGCGCGGTCGCAGATGCGCACGATCTTCTCTAACTCCGCGGCTAAATTTTTCTGGTTTTGCAGACGCCCGGCGGTGTCGATCAGGACGCGATCGATGTTTTTGGCACTTGCCGAGCTTACGGTGTCAAACGCCACAGCCGCAGGATCGTGCCCCTGCGCGGTCGCTACGATCGGCAAATTTAGAATCTGCGCCCATTTTTTTAATTGCTCGACTGCGCCCGCACGAAAGGTATCGCATGCGCCTAAAATCACGCTTTGGCCGCTATTTTTATATAAATTTGCAAGCTTTGCGGTTGTCGTAGTTTTGCCCGCGCCGTTTACGCCGATGATGAGCTCTACGAAAGGCTTCTCATCCGCGGGTTTAGTGATTTCGTAATCGAAATAGCTCTTTAAAACGCCCTTGAGATCATCTTTTGCGACTAGCTTTTTTGCGGGCAGTTTTTCTAAAATTTCCTCCACGAGCTCGTAGCCTACGTCGGCTTCAAGCAGCATCTCTTCTAAAATTTCTTTTGAAATTTTATCTTCGCTTTTCGCGCCCCGCATCGCGTCTATGGTCTTGCTAAGTCCTTTTTTAAAAAATTCGAACATCAGAAAATTTTCTCCAATTCGGTCATTAAAATTTCTTCCGGCATCAGCCCGAAATATTGCGCGCTAAACTCGCCCTTTTCGTCGTATATCGCCATATATGGCACTTCGTTTATACCGCCTAGCGCCTTGATGAAAAAGTCGTTCGCCTCGCCGTAAGCGATCGCGTAATTTACTTCGTGAGCGCTTGCGTAATTTTTTGCATCGTCTAAATTTGCATCACCGATCATCACGCCGATTATGTCAAGCTTGCCGGAGTAGACTTGCTTTGCTGCGTTTAGCGCGCTTACTTGCACGGCGCAGGCGTCGCACCACGGCGTAAAAAACGCAAATAGCGTCACGGTGGAGTTGTTATCGATATGAAAGCCTTGCTTTGTCTTTTGCATATTTAAAATTTTTCCGTTACTTAGCTGAAGTGTAAAAGGAGCGGTATAATCGACCTGGATTACGGCTTCGGTTTCGGACTGCGGCTGCGTGGTATTGGCTTCGGTCGGGGTATCGCTTGATTTTTTATCCTCATCATCGCCGCAACCCGCAAGAAAGAAAAAAGCCGTAAAAAGCGCTAGAAAAAAACGAAATTTCATAATAAACCTTAAAATTTAATCGCAAGATTATACAAAAACTAGCTAAAATAAGCGTTAAAATTTTATAAAAGGCTTAAGCTATGCAAAAGAATGAATTTAGAAAAATTTGCAAATCGCGCTTAAAATCTCACGCCGCACGTATGGCTAGATGCGAGCATTACGCACTTTTATGGCGGCTTGAGCGGCTGATAAAATTTTTAAAAGCGCGTAAAATTTTGATATTTTTACCGATGAGCTATGAGCCGAACGTTTTGATTTTAAGAAAAAAGCTATCAAAAAGCTGCGAATTTTACGTTCCGTTTATGGTGGATATTAGCTTAAAAATGGTAAGATTGCGCCAGCCTTTTAAAATTTCACGCTTTGGGCTGCGGCAGACGCTTCCGCAAAACGGGTATTTTAAAAAGGTCGATCTAGCCGTGGTTCCAGCTATCGGAGTGGATGGCGCAATGGCTAGAATAGGACATGGGAAAGGATTTTACGATATGTTTTTTTCAGGTCTGAAGCTTAAGCCCGCAATCGCGTTCGTGAGTATAAAAGACTGCTTTTGCAGCGAAATTTTATCGCTTGATCACGACGTAAAGGGCGATTTTTACATAACTCCGAGCCAAAATTACCTAAAAAGAGGAAAGTATGATAGAGATTTTAATCGCCTTGTGCGCTCTTGCGGTGGGCGCTGGCATAGGATACTTAGTAGCTAGAAAGATCAATAACGCCAATTACGATTTCTTCGTAGAACAAGCCAAAGCTAAAGCCAAAGCGATAGAATTTGAAGCCGAGGGCATCTTGCGAAATTCTAAAATTTCGGTGCAGGAAGCCGAGTTTGAAGCGAAGAAAAAATACGAAGATAAAGCAAGCAAACTGCAGAAGGAATTTAACGTTAAATTTGACGAGCTCGGCAAAAAGGAGCACGCGCTTCTAACCGAGCAAGAGATTTTAAAAGACAGCAAAAAAGAGCTCGAAAGCGCCAAAAAAGAGGCGAAATTCCTCTACGAAGAGGGCTCAAATTTAAAGAAAAGCTATGAAGAGAAGCTAGCTGAAGCGCTTAAAGTTTTGGAGCGCGTGGCGGGCTTTACGCAGGACGAGGCGCGCGCGCAGGTGCTTAAGAAGGTCGAGGAGCAAAGCCGCACCGACATCGCTCACATCGTGCGAAAATATGAAGAGGAAGCCAAAAAAGAGGCGCGAAAAAAGGCGAATTATATTTTGGCGCAGGCTACGTCGCGCTTCGCGGGCGAGTTTGCCGCCGAGCGACTTATCAACGTCGTAAATATCAAAAATGACGAGCTTAAAGGCCGCATCATCGGCAAGGAGGGGCGCAATATAAAGGCGCTTGAGATGACTCTTGGCGTGGACGTCATCATCGACGATACCCCAAATGCGATCATCGTAAGCTCACACAATCTATACCGTCGCGCCATCGCCGTTCGCGTCATCGAAACGCTTATCGAGGATGGCAGAATTCAGCCTGCGCGCATCGAGGATATCTACAAAAAAGTGAGCGATGAATTTGAAGCTAGCATCGCTGAAGAGGGCGAAAATATCGTAATGGATCTAGGTCTTAGCAAAATTCACCCCGAAATTTTAAAACTCATCGGCAAGCTTAAATTTCGCGCCAGCTACGGACAGAATGCCCTTGCGCACAGCCTTGAGGTCGCGCACCTTGCGGGCATCATCGCCGCAGAAACGGGCGGAGACCAGAAACTAGCCAAGCGAGCGGGTCTACTTCACGACATCGGCAAGGCGCTAACTCACGAGTACGAGGGTTCGCACGTAGATCTTGGCGCTGAGGTTTGCCGCCGCTACAAAGAGCATCCGGTGGTGATAAACGCTATCTACGCCCACCACGGCCACGAGGAGGCTACCAGCGTAGAAAGTGCCGCAGTCTGTGCCGCAGATGCGCTAAGTGCCGCGCGTCCTGGCGCTAGACGAGAGGTGCTAGAAAGCTATCTAAAACGCGTTAGCGATATAGAGGCGATCGCGATGAGTAAAACGGGCGTCAAGCAAGCCTATGCGATCAACGCAGGTCGCGAAATCCGCGTTATCGCAAACGCCAAGCTCATGAATGACGACGAGGCGGTTTTGGTGGCTAAAGAGATCGCTTCAGATATCCAAGATAAGGTTCAATTCCCAGGCGAGATCAAGGTTAATGTCATACGTGAGCTGCGCGCGGTCGAGATAGCCAAATAAGGAGTATGAAATGAAAAAATTTATAATCGCTTTATTTTTGCTTTTTAGCGCGGCATTTGCCGAGGATGAGCTTATCATTGATAGCGCGAGTGCCTATTCGTCGGTAATGCGCACGAACGCGCAGTATAAATACCTAGCGCAGCAAGCTCGCGCGATAGTGATATTTCCGAGCGTCAAGAAGCTAGGCTTCATCATAGGCGGAATGTATGGCGAGGGGATCATTATCTATAATAACGACGGCGCGCATAGCGTTAGCGGCGCTGAGATCAGCAGCGCCAGCGTAGGACTTCAGATCGGTTATGAGGATAATTATCTGGTTATTTTCGTAATGCATGACGATGTGATCCAAAAAATGCGAAATTCCCAAATCACGCTTTCGGGCGATGCGACGGCAGTTGCGGGTAACTACAGCGCCGATTCTGGCTCTTTAGACGTGCTAAATCAAGATATGTATGTCTTTACGAATAAAGGCGGGCTGTTTGCGGGCGTGAGCCTAGGCGGCTCGGTGCTGGAGACCAAAAATGACCGCGCTTTTGATCCAAATACCGAGGGCTATGCGCTTTTGATGCGAGTAATTGGCGCAGATGAGTAAAATTTAGCTAAAGATGCTAAGACACATAGCTTAGCAAAAAATTTTGCTTTATGGGCGTTTTATTAGCAGCTTGGAATTTTGCTCGCGTGATTTCTGCAGAATAATAGACTTAGGTGCGTAATTTTATTGCAATTCGCGGGGTAGGAGACATTTGAAGATATCGCGTAAGTCCTGCGTAATTCGCAAGTTACTTTGAATTCTAAAGAAGTCGAAATTTTGTAATTAAATTTAGAATTGGCAAAATTTTATCGCTAAATTTTGCGGAGATTTTGCTTGATGCAAAAAATTTATTTTAGAATTTCGCTTGATATTTTGCGGCGAAATTTTGTATTTTGCGACAGCTGCGCGGAATTTTAAATTTAATGTCGCAGTAAAATCAAGTAGCGCAGGACATTGGAGTGAAGTTTTCGCACTGAATTTTAAAGCTGTTTTAGTCAAATTTTTAGAATTTTATACGATCTAATGAAAGGATTCGATGGAATCGATGTTTGCAAACCTCCATACGTGGGGGTATCTGATACTGTTTTTGTATTCGCTGGGCGGAGGATTTTTGGCGCTTGCGGCAGCGGGCGTGCTAAGCTCGGCCGGCGAGCTCAATATCGTCTTATGCATCGTAATCGCCTGCATATCGAACTTCATAGGCGATTCGGGGCTGTTTTTAGTAAGCCGCTACAATAAAAAAGAGATCATGCCATATCTGCGCAAACAGCGCCGTAGCCTCGCTCTGGCACAGATTTTGTTTCGTAAATACGGCGACCGCATCATTTTGATTAAAAAATTTATCTACGGCCTCAAAACCCTCGTGCCGATCGCGATCGGTATCACAAAATATTCATTTTTAAAATTTAGTGTCATCAATGCCGTAAGCTCGCTCATTTGGGCGCTTGTGGTGGGACTACTGAGCTACTACGCGGGCGATTTCGTGTGCGAGCTCTATGTGCACATTAAGGATGCGCCGTGGATCGCTCCGCTGGCTCTAGGCGCGATAGTAGCGGCGATCGTGCTCTATTTTCGCTTCGCCACGCGTAAAAAAGGCTAGCGGTGGCAAAAAAGCTGATCCCGCTTGCAATTTTCGCAGCACTTCTTTTGACGCTAAATTTGATCTCCAATTCGCGCGGTTCGGTGGCTAAAGACGAACGGGTTTTTACCTCCAAAACCCTGGATGCTGCGTCGCGTAAAAGCGGCGCGCAAAATTTAAAAAGCGGCACCGATCGCAAAATTTCAAGCTCCGAAAATCCCGTAAGCAGCGCCGGCGCAAAAGATGAGAGCGGCACAAGAAGCGCAGACGGCGGAGCAGATCTAGGAGATTTAAAATCTCATCCGCAAGTAAACGAGCACGCTGCGGTAAATTCTAAAGATGAGGCGGATATCCACAGACGGCGCAGCGCAGATTACGAAGCTTCAAACTCGCAAAATCCAGACGTAAATTCTAAAAATCAGCTCGCGGACGAGCCCTGCATAAGCAGGGAGTGCGTGAGCGCTCATATACGCCGTACGGGCACTTTGCCGCAAAATTTTATCACGAAAAAGCAGGCCGGTGAGCTCGGCTGGCAGGGCGGCGATCTGTGGCGATACGCGCGCGGCAAGAGCATCGGCGGCGACCGCTTCGGCAATTTCGAGCGCAG
>CAUSCW010000044.1:0-16457 GCA_963530195.1 uncultured Campylobacter sp. | reverse complement strand
TGAGCGGCGCGAGCTCCGTGATGGGCGTGCATATCGAAAACTGCGCCCGCCACCCTAGCGTCATCGCCGTCGCCGTAAACGTAGGCTGCTGGTCGCACCGCAAAGGGCACATCGTCTGGGACGCAGAGCTAAGCTTTGCCGTAAAATCGCACAAGGAGTTCTCGCTATGAGTAAGAAAATTTTAACCACGCCGATCAAGGCCGAGGATCTAGCGGATATCAAGATCGGCGATGTGATCTATCTAACCGGACACATCGTCACCTGCCGCGACGTGCCGCACAGACGCGTTGTGCAGGAGGGTCGCGAGCTACCGCTAGATATCAGGGGCGGTGCGATCTTGCACGCGGGGCCGATCATCAGAAAAACGGGCGAAAAAAGCTTTGAGATGGTCTCTGTGGGGCCGACAACTAGCATGCGGATGGAGAAATTTGAGCGCGAGTTTATCGCTAAAACGGGCGTGCGCCTCATTGTCGGCAAAGGCGGCATGGGCGAGGGCACGATGAGCGGCTGCAAGGAGTTTGGCGCTATACACTGCGTATTTCCGGCAGGCTGCGCGGTAGTGGCCGCGACGCAGGTCGAGGAGATCGAGAGTGCGGACTGGACGGAGCTTGGGATGCCCGAGACGCTGTGGAAGTGCCGTGTGAAGGAGTTTGGCCCGCTCATCGTCTCCATAGACGCGCACGGAAATAATCTTTTTGAGCAGAACAAGGTCAAATTTAACGAGAAAAAGGACGCGGCGCTAGCTGAAATCTTACCGCAGGTCGGGTTTATAAAGTAGTTAAATTTAGGGGCTCGCGCTTTAAATTCTACGCCTTAAATTTTTACGCCCTGCCGCTAAAATTTAAAATTTAACGCTGTAGCGAGGGGCAAATTTTAAGGGCTTTGGGCGGATAGCGCGGGCGTAATCGATTAATAAAACAGCCGGCGGGGCTAGTCGCGAGATTAAATTTATCTGCAAAATTTAACTAATCGCTAGGGATAAATTTTAAAAATTTAGACCCATAAAGCTGTTATTTTCTAAAACGCAAGCTTTAAAAATGGTACTTCCGAGCTTGTTAAAATTCTTTCGCAAATTTAGCCTACGCGCTATTTGTCTGCGCGAATTTCGCGCTTACGTAGAGGTAGCTTGCAAGCCCTAGCGCACCTAGTATAGCGCCCGCCTCGCCTATGTGCTCAAGCCCGAATCTCGTTGCGATCTGATGCCCCAAAAGCGCTCCGCCGCCGATGCCTACGTTATAGATCGCCGAGTAGATCGATATCGCGACATCGGTAGCGTCGGGAGCTAGCGCCAAAACCCTAATCTGCAAGCAGAGTCCAAAGCCGGAAATACCTATCCCCCAGACGAAAGCTGCGAGCAGCAGCGCCGCGTCATTTGCGACAAAAGCTTTTAACGTCAGCACCGAGGCTAGGATAAAAAGGATCGAGCAGATCAAAAAGGCGTTCGAAAATGAGCGGTAAAGCTTTGAAAAAAGCGCGCTTGCGGCGATTCCCGAAGCACCGAATGCAAGCAGGATGTAGGTTACGAAGTGATCGCCCGCGGGATTAAATTTCGCCACGAAGGGCTCGACGTAGCTGTAGGTCGTAAAATGCGCGCCTACGATCAAAAACGTCAGCAGATACAAAGCAAGCAACATCGGACGCCTTGCTAGCATCGGCAAGCTCGCAAGAGAGCCCGCGCGACGGCTTGGCAAAAATGGTAAAATTTTCCAAAGAAACAGCGCCTCCGTCGCCGCAAGCGCGCCGAGTGCAAAAAACGTAATCCTCCAGCCGAAAAGCTCGCCGACCACGCGCCCCAAAGGAAGCCCCAAAACCATGGCTAGCGATGTCCCAAGAGCCAGCATGCCGATAGCCTGCGAGCCTTTGTTTATCGGCGCTACGCGCACGACGAGCGATGAGGTGATCGACCAAAAGATCGCGTGCGAAATCGCGATGCCCAGTCGCGCGATTACCAAAACGGCAAAATTCCACGCTACCGCCGCCAGGGCGTGGCTTAGCGTAAATAGCACGAAAAGCCGCAAAAGCAGCCTCTTGCGCTCGAGCTTTGAGGTTAGTAGCATCAGAGGCAGCGAGAGGATACTCACCGCCCACGCGTAGATCGTGATGATTAGCCCCGTGCTCGTAACATCCATGCTAAAATCTGCCGCGATGTCGCTTAGTAGAGCCACGGGGATAAATTCCGTCGTGTTAAAAATAAAGGCGGCAAACGCCAGCGCGATAACTCTCGTGTAAGCGATTTTATGGACGTTCATCGGCTTTCCTTTTTTGAGCTTTTTAAATTTGGCTTTAAGTTTAGCGCATTTAGCGGTTTTTAGCTTTTCGAGTTCTGCTTGAAATTTTAAAATTTTAAAATTCCGCGCCGTATATACGTGCCGCGTTTCGTGCTAAATCTAAGCGGGGGATTATAGCTAAATTTATTCTCCTCGCAGCTTGCAGAAATAGAATTTACGATCAAAACGCAAAGTCGCATGGAGTAAAATTCACGTAGCGATCGACCAGTGAAAATTTAAAATGAAATTTGCACTGCGCTCGTTAAGTGGCAATAAAATTCCTTGTGTTTGGTAGAATGCGCTGAAATTTTATATACCGCATGTAGCAAGCCATAAATAAAATTTCGCTACGTCGAGTTTGGATGCATATAGCGGTTGAGGTTTTGTAGTGGCTAAATTTTATCACCCCGGCCTTGTTAACGATATGAGGTCTTTTTATCTTGTGGCAAGTGCATTTTTAAATTTCTTAATTTTCGCGTATTCCCGTCATTTGATATTTGGGTCAGAATTTCAAGCCAGACGGCTAAATTTGCATTTAATCTCTACCTCTGCTTACGATCCGCGCTTAAAGTATGCAAAAAATTATTTTCAAAGCGGAGAAAGAGCCTGTCTCAAATCGTCCTCAATGCTCGTCTAAAACTGCCAGCAGATCGCGCTTATCGCTCGCCTCTGTGATAAAGCTTTAGAATTTTATTCGGTTTGCGAAGCATTTAAATTTTTAAGCAATAAATATGTAAAATTAGCGAAATTTGATAATTCCAAAGGAACGAAAAATGGTAAAAGTTATGAAAACGATGGACGGAAACGAGGCGGCGGCTTACGTCTCATACGCCTTTACCGAGGTCGCGGGCATCTATCCGATCACGCCCAGCTCGCCTATGGCGGATTACACCGATATTTGGGCGTCGCAGGGCAAAAAGAACCTCTTCGGCATGCCCGTTAAGGTAGTCGAGATGCAAAGCGAAGGCGGTGCGGCGGGCACCGTGCACGGCTCACTCCAAGCGGGCGCGCTTACGACGACGTACACCGCATCGCAGGGGCTTTTGCTAAAAATTCCAAATATGTACAAGATCGCGGGCCAGATGCTTCCGGGTGTCATTCACGTCGCTGCGCGCGCGCTTGCGGCGCAGGCTCTCTCCATCTTCGGCGATCATCAAGACGTCTACGCCTGTCGCCAAAGCGGCTTTGCGATGCTTGCAAGCGACAGCGTGCAAGAGGTAATGGATCTGGGTGGTATCGCGCATCTTGCGGCGATTAAGGGGCGAGTGCCGTTTTTGCACTTTTTTGATGGATTTCGCACTAGCCATGAAATTCAAAAGATCGAGGTAATGGACTATGCCGAGTTTGATCGCTTGCTCGATCGCGAGGCAGTGCGTAAATTTAGAGAGGGTGCGCTAAACTCCGAGCATCCTAAAACTCGCGGCACGGCGCAAAACGACGACGTGTATTTTCAGACGCGCGAGCTAGTCAATAAATTTTACGACGCGCTTCCGGACATCGTCGCGGAGTATATGAGCGAAATTTCAAAGATCACGGGGCGATCGTACGCGCCTTTCGTCTATTACGGCGCAAGTGAGCCGCAGCGCGTGATCATCGCGATGGGCTCGGTCAATCAAGCGCTCGAAGAAGTGGTCGATCATCTAAACGCGAAGGGCGAGAAAGTGGGCGTGTTAAAAGTGCATCTCTACAGGCCTTTCAGCCTCAAATATCTCTTTGCCGCGATGCCTAAAAGCGTGCGCAAAATCGCCGTGCTTGACCGCACGAAGGAGCCGGGCAGCCTCGGCGAGCCGCTGTATCTGGACATAAAAGCCGCATTTTATGGGCGCGAGGACGCTCCACTCATCGTGGGCGGTCGCTACGGCCTAAGTTCCAAGGACGTTGATCCCGCGCAGCTAATCGCCGTGTATGAAAATTTAAAGGCGGACGAGCCTAGAAACGGCTTTACGATCGGCATCGACGACGATGTGACGCATCTGTCGCTACCCGTGGGAGATAAAATTTCGCTCGGCTACGAGGATGAGATCGAGTGCTTGTTTTATGGCCTGGGCGCAGACGGCACCGTGGGCGCGAATAAAAATTCCGTCAAAATCATCGGCGATAAAACCGATCTTTACGCGCAGGCGTATTTCGCCTACGACAGCAAAAAATCGGGCGGCTACACGCGCTCGCACCTGCGCTTCGGTAAAAGACCGATCCGCTCGACCTATCTCGTCTCAAATCCGCATTTCGTCGCCTGCTCGGTCGCTGCGTATCTGGACATCTACGACGTCATTGGCGGCATCCGCGAAGGAGGGACCTTCCTTTTAAATTCCATCTGGGATGCCGAGCAAACAGCGGCAAAGCTTCCAAACAAGGTCAAAAAAATTCTAGCTGCCAGGCGGGTAAAATTTTATATCCTAAACGCCACCAAACTAGCACGCGAGATAGGGCTCGGAGGCCGCACAAATACGATCATGCAATCGGCGTTTTTCAAGCTTAGCGGCATCATCCCGTTTGAGCAGGCGCAAAGCTATATGAAGGAATACGCCAAGAAAACCTACGCCAAAAAGGGCGAAGCGGTCGTGGCTATGAACTGCGACGCGATCGATAGGGGAGCGGACGCTTTAGTGCAAGTAGCGATCGATCCTGCGTGGGCAAATTTAAAAGATGACGCAGCGGGCGCGGACGACAAATACAAGGGCGACGAATTTATAGAAAAGATCGTAAAGCCGATGAACGCAGCGCGCGGCGATAGCTTGCCGGTCTCGGCGTTTTTAGGGCACGAGGACGGCGGGTTTGACGCGGGCACGACGCGATTTGAAAAGCGCGGCGTGGGCGTCACGGTGCCTAAATGGATCGAGCAAAACTGCATACAGTGCAACCAGTGCGCCTTTGTCTGCCCGCACGCCGTAATCAGGGCGTTTTTGCTAGACGAAAAGGACGAGGTCGCCGCGCCTTCAAATTTAAAAGATCACCTGCTAGAAGCCAAGGGCAAGGAGCTAAAGGGGCTAAAATATAAGATCCAAGTAAGCCCTCTAGATTGCACGGGCTGCGCGCTTTGCGCCGAAAACTGCCCAAGCAAGGAAAAATCGCTCGTCATGGTGCCGCTTGAAGAAGAACTCGCGAAGGGCGAGCAAGAAAGCGCAGACTTTTTATTTGAGCACGTAAGATACAAAGACGATTTGATGGACAGGTCAAGCGTCAAGGGCGTGGGATTTGCGCGTCCGTATTTTGAATTTCACGGCGCATGTCCGGGATGCGGCGAGACGCCGTATATCACGCTGATCACGCGACTTTTCGGCGATCATATGATCGTAGCCAACGCCACGGGCTGTAGCTCGATCTACGGCGGATCGGCGCCTTCGATGCCGTACCGCAAGGACGAGAGCGGCCGTGGCGTCGCGTGGGCGAACTCGCTTTTTGAGGACAACGCCGAGTTTGGGCTGGGAATGAAGATCGCAAGCGAGACGCTGCGCCATAAGATCGAGGATCTGATGCTAGGCTCGCTCTCAAGCGTGCCAAACGCGCTAAAGGCGCTTTATAACGACTGGATCGAAAACAGAAACGATACGCTAAAATCCGCTCAGATTAGAGATAGGCTAGTGCCGCTGCTAGAACAAAATTTGGACGCGCCCGGGGTTCGTGAAATTTTAGAGCTGAAGCAATATCTGAACAAAAAATCGCAGTGGATCATCGGCGGCGACGGCTGGGCTTACGACATCGGCTACGGCGGGCTCGATCACGTGCTGGCTACCGGCGAGGACGTAAATGTGCTGGTGCTGGATACGGAGGTTTACTCAAACACGGGCGGGCAGAGCTCTAAAGCTAGCCGTCGCGGCTCGATCGCGCAGTTTACTGCAGGCGGCAAGCGCGTTCAGAAAAAAGACCTAGGCCAAATCGCAATGACCTACGGCAACATCTTCGTCGCGCAGGTAAATTCCAACGCAAACCAAGCCGCAACGCTAAAAGCGATCATGGCGGCGGAGGCTTACCCGGGACCTAGCCTTATCATCGCGTATTCGCCGTGTATCGCGCACGGTATCAAAGGTGGCATGGGCAACTCCGGCGATCAAGCCGAGCTTGCGAGCAAATGCGGCTATTGGCCGACCTACACCTTTGATCCGCGGCTTGCGGCGGAGGGCAAAAATCCGCTTAAAATTTCATCCAAAGAGCCGGATTGGAGCCTTTATGAGGAATTTTTGCTAAACGAAGTGCGCTACAACGCGCTTAAAAAGATCGATCCCGAGCACGCGGGCAAACTTTATGAAGCCAATAAAGCCGATGCGATGAGACGTTACCGCCAGCTCAAGCGGCTTGCGAATGCCGATTTCGGCGATGAGGTTATCTCTGCGGGCGCCGCTAGCGAGAATGCTTAAGCGTTGTAGTTAGTTTTTAGAATTCCGGGTCGCAGAATTTGTGACCCAGGAATTTCGTTAAATTCCAAAAGGAAAATCCATGAAAAAAATCGGACTAATCGGCGGCATGAGTTACGAATCTACGATTACCTATTATGATGGGATCAATCGCAAAATTAACGAGCGTCTAGGCGGGCTAAGTAGCGGCGAAATTCTGCTAAGTAGTCTAAATTTTGACGAGATCGAGCGGTGTCAAAGAGATAATGAGTGGGGCAGGGCGGGCGAAATTCTAGCTCGTCACGCGCGGGTTTTGCAAAGCGGCGGCGCGGATTATATTTTTCTTTGCACCAATACGATGCATAAGTGCTACGAGGCGATAAAAGCCGCTATCTCCGTACCATTCGTGCATATCGCGGACGCCACGTTAAGTGAGCTGCGAAAGCGTGGCGTGCAAAAAGTAGGGCTGCTCGGCACGATTTACACGATGACGCAGGATTTTTACAAACAGCGCTTGATAGATGGCAGCGTAGAGGTGCTCGTGCCGAACGCGGACGAAATGGAAGCGGTAAACGAAGTAATTTTTAATGAGCTTTGCTTTGGTAAAATTTTACCACATTCCAAGAAGAAATTTTTGCAGATCATTGAAGAACTTAGGGCTCGCGGTGCGCAGGGCGTGATACTGGGCTGCACGGAGATCGGGCTGCTCGTATCTCAAGCAGATACCGCCGCGTGGCTATTTGATACTACGCAGATCCACATCGATGCGGCAGTAAGTCTAGCTTTAAGCGAATAAATATCAAATATGAGCCGGCAAAATTCCGGCTTGTAATTTCAAATTTTTATATACATTATCAGTTAAATTTAATTTTTCTCTGTTATAATAACGACTATCAATCATAGAAGGGGATGAAATGAACGTTTTAGTTATAGGAGCAGATGAGATTACGCCCATTAAGGCGGTTTTAAAAGACCTTGGCGCGAGCAACATCGAGCACTGGGATGCACGAAACGAAAATCGCGTAAATCGCAAGCCGATTCCGCAGGATACGGAGTGCGTCGTGATGCTTACGAGCTTTTTGAACCACAACACGATGAAAAAGATCAAAGGCGAAGTAAAAAAGCGCAAAATCCCGCTCGTATGCGCTAAAAGAAGCGTTAGCTGCGTATTTTGCGAATACTGTAAGGTTTTCAATTTAAATCAAGAATTTGGTTGCAGACCTTGCGAAGATGATTAAAATCCCAAGGAATTTAAGTAATGCCGGCAAGCCCAGGCAAGCGGTTAAAAAATCGCGCACTGCGTCGCAATCAAATGCTTACAAAGATGAAACAGGCGAGCTAAATTCCAAGGATTTTTTAAATTCTAGCAAATTTAACGCTACTTGCTTTGCGCGCGCCAAAAGCAAGAAATTTAACGGCAAATTTAAAAAGTTTTCAAGTGGTAAATTGGACGCGCTTAATTGTAATGCCTCTAAGCCGCATGCTGCAAAGAGTGCGCAAAAGGGCGGCGCAAATAGGAATTTGACAGCAAGAGCTTTTTACGACACTGGCTTAGCGCAAGAGAATTTTTTCTGCGCTAAGCGTTCGGACGAGACATCAGCTTTGTTACGAGATACTGCCGCGTCAAAACGAGGTATCGCAGCACGCGAAAAACGCCAAAAAGTGGATCTGCAGCAGGATAATGAGCTTATTGATGATGAAATTTTAAATGCCGAAGCTTTTAATAAAAAATTCTTTTGCGGCGAAATTTTTGGCTTTGATGCGAACGGGCGCGAGATTGTGCCAGAGGCGCTGCAGGATTATGATGCGGCTTCGCGAGCGCGAGCGATGCTAGCTCTATATAATTTTAACGTTAATGCAGATTATAGAATTCTGCCCGCAAATTTAAAGGGCGCTTCGCAGTTTCGAGCGGCATTTTTAAATTTTATCGCTTCCGAACTTAGGCGCGGGGCTCGTAAAATTTACCGTTTCAAGCCCGCCGTAAAATTTTGCGCAGCGGATAACGCGATAATCTTTTCCTATCTGCGCGGCATGCCGCTGCCCATATTTGCCGCTAAGCCTGCTTATAAGCTAACTCGCGCAATCGTGAGCTTGCATAGCGGCGTGCTGCTAAACGGAGACGATGCATTTCGCAACTTCGTATTTTGCAAAATCGCGCTTCGCAATGCAGGCGCACAGCTGCAGCTTGTGGGCAAATCGGGCGAGCTTATCGTAGTTCGCAAGAGCGGTTTTAGCCTAGGCGTGGTTACGAGCTTTAAAAAAATTTTACCTCAAAATCCAGCCATTTATGATAATGATATAAAAAAAGCACTAGAGCTTTGTCGCGGAGCAAACCTCGACGCCGTATATCTTGTCTATCCAAAAAATGAAAATTTTAACCGCCACGTCGAGATAAAAAGCGAATGCTTTAAGGGAAATTTCATTATGAAATTAGTACCATACAAGCTTACCGACAAAATTTATTAAAAGGATACCAAATGGTTGGAATTATTTTTGGAAGCTCGATGGGCAATACTGAGGACGCCGCGAAGCTGATCTCCGAAAATCTAGGCATAGAAAACGAGCTAAAAAACGTTGCGGACATCACGCCTGCAGATCTAAATAAATATACTGCGCTCATCATCGGCAGCTCTACATGGAACGACGGCGAGCTACAAGACGACTGGGCGGGCTTTGATTTCTCAGCCCTTGATGTCGCGGGCAAGACCGTCGCGATTTTCGGCATGGGCGATAGCTCAAGCTACAGCGACGCCTACTGCAACGCAATGCGCGAGCTATACGACAACTTCAAAAAAGCGGGTGCAAATATCGTAGGCGCAGTGCCTACCGACGGATATGAATTTGACGAGAGCAAGGCCGTAGTGGATGGCAAATTCGTTGGCCTCGCGCTAGACAATGACAATCAAAGCGACCTCACCGAGAGCCGCATCGAGGCATGGATAGCGCAGATCGCTCCATCTTTTAAATAGTCCTCCTTTAAATTTGCTGCGAAGCGTGCGCTTCGCAGCACTGTTCTTACAGATTTAGTTATAACTTCTTAAATTTAGCACTAATTAAAATACAGAAATTTTAGAATTTTCGTAGTTACATAAAATTAAGCAATATATAAGAAGTGCTGAGTAAAATATTTCTTTTAAAATTTTAAAAAAGATTTGCAATGGCTAGTTTTCTCTCTAAATCACCTAAAAGCACGTATTTCAATAAAGACTTTTCTAAAACGGAAAAAGAGCTTAACGAACTTTTTGATCATAAAAGCTTAAAGATAGAACTTACAGATGGCTTGCAAAATGCTCTAGACGAACTTTCAAATTTGCACTCCAAGCTTCCGGAAAATCAAACCAGCACGCTTTTACATCTTTGTGAAGCTAGTGCAATTAGCGCTATTACGTCACAATTTGGGCTGGCTAGCCTAATTATAGATACAAGAGACGGAGGTAGCGTAACGACCGTGCATAATTTTGAAAAAGGTATAACGGCAAATGAAGCAGACGCTGCAAGATATAGCGATATGATAGCAAATCGTAATGGCAAATACTTAGAAGTAAGAAATAAAGTAGGATACGATAAGCCACTAGTAAAAAGACGAAACGAAGCCCTTCAGAATAAAGCCATCATAATAGATGAATACACTGGCAGAAATTTACCAAAATATGGCAGGGTGCACTTAGATCATATTGTGTCGGTAAAAGAGATAGAAAGCTCTGTGTCTGCAAATTTGGCTCTAAGCCCCGAGGAACGCGCCAAAATTGCGGCAGATAAAGAAAATCTAGCTCTTATCGATGGCAGCATAAATCAGTGGAAAGGTAGCGATGAGATGAAAGTTTTTCTGAATAAGGAAGATAAAAAGACGGGGCAAAGAAAGGCTGAAAAATTTGGCATTGATGAGCAGAAAGCTATGCAAAAAGATAAGAAGGCTAGAAAATTTGTCTATGGTGAAATAGATAAGGCAAAGGTTAAAAAATACTCAAAAGAACTCTTGACTACAGGTTGTAAAGATATCACCAAGATAATGGCATACACAGTTATAGGCGTTGCTATGAGAGAAATTGCACAAGGAGCTATAACCGAAATTAAGCTTGCTTTTAAACAAAGAGGGAAGGAGAGCTTCGGTGAAATTTGGGTGAGATTTAAGACTAGAATGAGTGAAATTTTAGATAGTCTGAAATCGAAATGGAAAGATTTGGTGGCAGGCAGTATAGAGGAAGGATTAACATCTTTTATATCAAATTTGGGCGTATTTTTGATCAACGTTTTTGCTACCACGTTAAAACGCTTCGTGGCGATGATAAGAGCAGGATTCGTCTCGTTAAAAGAGGCAGTTAAGATTTTAGTTAATCCACCTAGGGGTTTAGATAAAGATGAGGTTGGCTATCAAGCCGTTAAAGTATTAACTGCTGGATTAATTGGCGCTCTATCGCTAGGGCTGAGCGAAGCTATAGATAAATTTTTGCTGAGCATTCCTGTTTTGACGCCTATTTTTTCCTTTATAGTACCGGTAATAGGCAAAAGTGTGGGAGATATCGTAAGCACGTGCTTATCTGCAATTATGAGTGGGGTACTAACGACTATAGTAATTTATTTTATGGATAAGCTTCATTCTCAAAGTAAGGCTGATAAAATCCAAATTCAACTCGTAACAAAAAGTGGGGAGATATCGGCATATCAAGTGGCTCTGAGCTGGGTGGCTTTGAGTGAGGCATACGACGAGTTCTTCGTAGATGTGAAACAAAGTATAACAAAGCTAGCGAATACGATACGCATAGTGCGTGATAGTTCGCAAGAAACAAGCATGGCGGTATCGAATTTTATCGATAAGATGCAGAATTTAAGAATTAAACTAAATAAAACAATCGAGAAGTAAAAATGGAAAATTTAGTAAGGGACGAGACTATATCGGTCGAAGTTCTAGAAAAAATGTCGCAAGACTAGCTAGATGAATTAGCAAGAAAAAAAGCTCAAGAGATATTTTTAAATATCCAAGGAGCTAAAGAAAAAATAGAAAAGGCAAAACGTCTGTCATCGGATGCCGAGGGCTTGGACATAGGTGGATCTGATATAAAAAATTTAATAACGCTCGGTATTTGCGGCAAGAGTAGAGAAGATAAACTAGCCGATGCACTAAGGCTTACAAACAAAGCTCAAATTAGCCAGAATGATGCGATTGACGAGCTTTCTGAAATTATACGAGAATCTATAAAATTTACGCAAATGACAAGCAAATTCTCGTTATCGCTACACCGTGCTATGGCATTTCTATTTGAAAACGGGATAAAAGATGCAAATGGAAATATTATCAAATTAAGTGATGAGAGTGCAAAAGCGTTTCGTAGTCTTGTAGACGCTGCAGAAAAATTTGCAGTAGACCAGGCAAGGCTTGACGATAAACATGAGCAAATGTCTCAACAAATTAATCAAATTTACACTACGCTAAATAGTAAAGCTCAAATCGATGACGCTCAAGAAGCAGCAATTACTAGTAATGCAAAAAATATTGAGAAGATTATTTTAAATCTAGATGATAAAAATAATCTAGACACCAAGCAAGACGAGCTTATAGCAAAGAATGCAGCTTTGATAGCACAAAATTCTGAAATCTTGCGCAAACTTCAAACTAAAAGTAGCATTAAAATTTATATGATTTGCACTCTATCTTTGGTAATTTCGCTAATTAGTCTAGCATTGCACTTTATAAAAATTTAGTCTTTTTGCCCTAAAGCCTCAGCTCGATCGCCAGATCCTTTACTGCTTTGAGATTTACCTTGCCGCTGCCGAGCACCGGGATTTGCTCGACCTTTTTCACGACGCTTGGCTGCATTATCGGCGCCAGTGCGGAGTCCTTTAGGCGGCGCGAAATTTCATCCTCGCTCGCCTCACCCACATAAAGCAGAGCGATCTTTTCGCCCTTTTTTTCGTCTTTTAGATTCACGCACGAATAGATCGCGCTCTCGCCTAAAATTTCGCCCACGGCGCTTTCTACCGCGCCCAGGCTGATCATCTCGCCGCCGATTTTGGCAAAGCGCGAAAGGCGGTCGGTGATAAATAAAAACCCGTCGTCGTCGATATAGCCGATGTCGCCGCTTTTGTAGTAGCGCACGTCGTTTATTTGCGCGATCGCTTCGGCGGTTTTTGCCGGCTCATCGTAGTACTCCTTCATAACCTGATGCCCGCCGATTAAGATAAGTCCCTCCTGCCCGTTTGATAGCGGCTGAAGCGAGGCGGGATCGGTGATTTTTATGACCGTGCCCGCAAGCGGCAAGCCGACGCTCTTTTCGCGGTTGAAGTGAAGCTCTTTGAAAAAATCGGGCTCGAGGACGTTCGGCGTATTTACGCTCACCACCGGCGCAGTCTCGGTCATGCCGTAGCCCTCGTAAATTTCGATTCCGAATTTTATCTTAAATTCCTTTCGGACGTTTTCATTTAGCTTCTCCGCGCCCGCAATCGCCAGGCGGATGCTTGCTAGCATAAGCGGATTGAGCCTTTTATTTTTGGTGTAGAGCCTAAAAAACGTCGAGGTGCCGAACATTATCGTAGCGCCGTACTTTGCGCTCATCTTGCCGACGCTAAAGGCGTCCGTAGGATCGGGAACGTGGATGCTTAAAATTCCGTCGTTTAGCGGAAAGAGCGTCGTTACGGTAAGCCCGAAGCAGTGAAAGATCGGTAGCGACGCTAAAATCGCGTCGTGCTCGTTGGCGTTTATGAGCTCTGAAATTTGACGGACGTTCGCCATTATATTTTTATGCGTCAAAACCACGCCTTTGGGCTTTCCCTCGCTGCCGCTGCTAAATAAAATCGTAGCTACGTCATCTATCGCGTGCGGCTTAAAATACAGCGCGCGAAATAAAATTTTAGGCATTAGCAGCGATTTTAACGCGCAGGCTATGCGCTCGTTTTTAGAGACGCCCTCGCTTAGATCCTCAAGGTACACGAGCCAATCACCGATCGAACTCTCTAGCTCAAAGCCCTTTGATTTGAGCTTTTCTACGAATTTGCGCGAGCTGATGATCGTGCGGATGTTTGCTTTATCCGCGCAGTAGATTAAGTTCTCTTCGCTTAGCGTGTAGTTTAAATTTACGCTCGTTTTACCCATCGCAAAAAGAGTTAAATTTACGGCGCTTGCGATGACCGAGCTAGGCAAAATGATACCGACGCTTTCCTCGCTGCTAATGCGGCTCTTTAGTCTTTTACGAAGTATCAAAACGGCGCTCATCATCGCTAAATTTGTGAAGCTCACTCCCGTGCTATCGACCGCTACGCGCTTAAAAGGCGATCTTTTAGCTTGATTTAGCCAGTTGTAGGCAAGCGGCTTTAGGCTTGCGAGGTATTTGCCCCAGCTGAAAAACGACAGCTCCGTTACCGCACGCTTTACCTCGTGCGCCTTGGAATTTGCCTCAATCGGCGCGCCGAAGCTTACGCGGAGTGCGTTTTTGCCGCTTTGCGAGATCGTTCTTTTATAATGTTCGCTGGCGCGCGAAAACGTCGATCCCCAAAGCCCTCTGATGTAAAAAGGCACGATCACGGAGTTCGTATCGTGCGCGGCTAGCTCAAATCCACCTTGAAACTCGTCTATGCGGCCGTTATAGCTGATGTGGCCTTCTGGGAAGAGCCCCACTACTTCACCAGCATTTAGCGCCTCGCGAATGCTTTCGATCGCGCTTTTGCTTACGCCCGCTCCGATCGGAATGACGCGGAAAATTTTAAAAAACCACTTCAAATACCACAGATCATAGTAGCTGCGATGCATCACAAAGCGTACTCCGCGCGGGCATGCAAGCTGCACCACCGCCCAATCGATCCAGCTGATGTGATTGCCCAAAAGCAGTACGCCGCCTTTTTGCGGGATGTTTTCGATGCCGTCTACGTGGACTTGATAGCCGAATTTCATAAACGGAATGAGTAAAATTCTAACGAAAAGCTGCGGCAGATATTTTGCGCCGAAGATCCCGCAGATGAGCACGCAAAGAGCAGCCATAACGAAAATTTCGCCGCTGGCGACCGCAAAATGCACCAAGATGATGGCGATGAGCAAAAACAGCACCATAAAGATATTTTGAATAAAATTTGAACCCGCAAGCACCCGCCCCATGCGCTCGTCGGCGGTAAAAAACTGAATGACGGCGTTGAGCGGCACGATAAAAATTCCGCCGCTAAATCCGAAGAAAAACGATGCCGTGCCGAGCCAAAATACGGAGTGCGCGTTGGCTAGCACCATTAGCGCGAGCGCAAGCCCGAATGCGCCGAACGGCACGATACCGAGCTCGATATGTTTTTTGCAGTAGCTGCCCGCAAAGATCGAGCCTAGCGCGATTCCGATCGCACTAAGCGCCAATATCACCTGGATCACCATTACGTTGTCGCTGCCGCTAAGAGCTTTGTAGTGAGCCGGAAAAGTCGCGATCACGAGCTGCGAGACCGCCCAAAACATCGCAAGTCCCAGCGTGCAGAGCAGGACGTTTTTGTCTTTTAGCACAAAATTTAAATTTTGCCTTAGATAGCGAAACTTAAGATAGTCGTCTTTGTTAAATTCCGCCTGCGGTTGCGCGGCGTCGAAGAATGGAATTTTATACGAGTAGTATGTTTCAAGCGCGGAGCCCGCGACCAAAAGCACGCCGATGAACCAAACCGAGCTCATCAGCTCGCCCGCGTCGCCGCTGCGAGCTGCAAACAGCTCGAAAATCACCGAAAAAACAAGTGATGAAAGCAGAATCGCAATGATGGTAAGAGCCTGCACGAGGCCGTTTGCCGCACCTAAATTTTTCGCGCCGACGATCTTTTTAATCAGGCCGTATTTGGCGGGTGAGTAGATCGCACTTTGCGCCGCAAGCAGGATCGTCATAAAAAATGCAAAATAAAACCATCCGCACGCATAACCTAGCGTAATGAGCGCGGTAAGCGCGACGCCGAGTTTCGCGCAGATCCGCGTAATGCGGGTACGCGAGAATTTGTCGTTGAGATAGCCGCTGGCGCTAAAAAGAAATACGTAAGGCAGCAAAATCAGCAAATTTACAAGCGAGGTAAGGGCGATGAGAGCGCCTGAATCGGCGCTTTTAACAAGGACGTTTTGAATCGTGATCTTATGGCCCAGATCGACGCTTGCGTTGATAAACATAATCGCCAAAAACGGCAAAAATCCGTTGATTTTTAATAAAGATTTCACGGGCGCTCCTTTAAAAACGGGATTTTATCTCACGGAAGTTAACGGACGCAAATTTAAGGCGGCTTCGCTACAATTACGGAAAAATTAAAGGAAAAATATGAAAGTACGTATCACCAATCGCGACGTCGATAATCTCAATAAATTTATGCTACTTTACAGCAAAAAGGCGCGCAAGCAGCGCCTCATCAGCACCTATGCCATACCATTTGAGTTTTTGCTCGTTGGCATCATCATCGACGGGCTTTTAAAAACGGCGCCGATTGCGAGTGTGGCGTCAGTTATTTTGGGCGCGGCATGGCTTATTTTTTATCCGAAATTTTACCGCCGCATGCTAAGAAAGCATCTGGCTTCCGCCAAGCTCGGGCAAGACTCAAGCATAGAGATGGAATTTATCGCGGGCGAAGATGAAATTTCATTTTCAAAGGGCGAGCCGCGCGCAAGCGAGAAATTTGCCGCGCGTTCGCTAAATCGAATCGCTGCGGGCGGGGAGAATTTTTTCTTGGCGTTTGATCGCGGCTTTCATATCGTGCTTCCAAAAAACGCCGAAACGGACGCCGCGGTGCAGCATCTCGCAGATCTGCGCGGCTTGCAGATCGAGCCCGTGGATATGGATGTTGAAATTTAACTCAGGCGTAGCCTGCACCACTTAAAGCGTCGTCGGGGGATGGGTGGGGTTTGGGGCGGGAAGGGGAGCGACCTCGCAAT
>CAUSCW010000043.1:0-16569 GCA_963530195.1 uncultured Campylobacter sp. | reverse complement strand
TTACGATGCTAAGCCCGATGCCAAAGCCGCCCTCGCTTGAGTTAAAGCGCGCAAAGCGCCTGAAAATTTCGCCGCCCTTTTTCCTGTCGATCCCCTCGCCGCTATTTGAGATCGCTAGCTCGCCGTGCCTTAGCCGCACATCCACGTAACCGCCTGCGTTTGCGTATTTTACGGCGTTGCTTAGCAGATTATCGATCAGGCGCGAAATTTCATAAATATTTGCGTTCATGCTCGCATCCGAAAGATCGGTTTTAAGGCTTAGTCTGCGCTTTTGAATAAACGGCGCGAAGTATTCGCAGCGCGAAGCAACGAGGCTTTTTAGATCGATCGAGCTAATCTCGCCCTCCTTATTCATACCGAAGGTTAAAAACACGAGATCCTCGTAGATGCGCGAAAGCGTCTTAGCGGCAAGGTCGATATTAGCGACGCGCTTGGCGTTGTATTCTCCAAGCTCTGCGTGCCGCATCGTCTCGACGCTCATAGAGATAATGCTAAGCGGAGTGTTGATCTCGTGAGTACTATCCTTGATGAAGCGATTTAGCGTGTCAATCTTATCGTAAAGCGGCTTTGTGCCTAGCCGCACCAGATAAAACGCCACGGCTAATATCACGCCCAAAAGCGCTATCATCATCGCTGCTGTTTTGATACGAAGCGTTAAAATTTCGCCCTGCACGCTACTTCCAAGCAGAATGATTTTAGCCTTGGAAAAGGCATTTCGCTCCTCCATATTTTGCAGATTTTCATAAATTCCTAGCCTACCGCCACTTATAAATTCCGCCTTTAGCTTTGCTTTGTCAAGCGCTCCGAGCTCGCCGCCGCAGCCGTAAATTTCATCAGAGTTTGGCTTAAATATACACGCACTCACGCCCTTTTCGCGCTCGAAATCCGCTAGCGATTCCAGCCCGTCCATACTCGCTTTCATATAGATCATCATTTTGATCTCTTTTAGCTCTTTTATCCTGTGCGAAAGCAACGCGGCTTCGTTCATCCTGTAATTTATTTTGAAAAAATATCCTAAAAACAATGCACTTGAAATGAGATATAAAGATAGAATTTTAAGCGTTAAAGCAGTCTTTTCAGACATACAGATACCCTGCGTTGCGGCGGTTTATGATGTGCTCTTCGCCTAGGACGCGGCGTAGATTTTTGATGTAAGTTCGCAGCGCTTCCTCGCTCGGAGTTTCGTCAAAAGCGTAGATCGCGGAGAAAATTTCATCCTTGCTCAAAAGCCTGTTTTTATTTTGCAAAAAAAGCGCCAGCAGCTCGCGCTCTTTGTTTGAAAGCGCGACGGGCACGCCCGATCTGCGTAGCTCTTTGCTTGCAAAGTAAAATTTAAACTCGTCGTCAATAGTTACAAAATCATCAAAATTGTGGCTGAAGTTTCGCTTTATGAGAGAATTAACGCGCAGCAACAGCTCTTTTAGCTCGTATGGTTTTTTGAGATAATCATCGCAGCCGCTTTTAAAACCAACCTCAAGATCATCAAGCGTATTTAGCGACGTGGCGAATATCGCAGGGGTGCGATCGCCGCTCTTGCGTAGCTCTTTTAAAAGTGAGAATCCGTCGCCTTTGGGGATTTTTACGTCAAAGATAAAAAGATCAAATTTTTGTTCATAAGCAAGATCCGCGGCGCTTTGAGCGTCGCTGCAAACGCATACGTCAAAGCCCGCGTCTTTTAGATATTCGCCGATGAGATCGCAAAGCGTCTCATCGTCCTCTACGAGTAAAATTTTACTCACTACATCTCTTTTTTCATCTCTTTTTTCATTTCGCCTTTCATCTCATCCTTCATATGTTTACCCTCTTTCATAGCATCCTTGTGCATATCTTTCATGTCGCCCTTCATCTCTTTCGCACCATTATGCATTGATGTATTGGCGTCCTTCATCTCATCTTTCATGCCCATGTCGGCAGCTACGGCAAAAGTGCCAGCAAATAGCGCACTAAGCGCAAACAAAGTAAGTTTTTTCATTACGTACTCCTTAAAAAAAATTAGCGGAATTATACTTCCGCAAAAGTGAAGTATGTGTGAAATTCCGAAAAAAATTCAAATTTAAATTTAAACGCCTGTAAATTCAAATGCGGCGCGGCTTAAATGCGCTCGGTCGGTCGCGATCTCTGAAATTTAAATCGCCTCGCTACGGCTAGTCAAATTCTAAACGCAAATCAAAGCTAGCGAGGGCCACACCAACAGGGCATTGCCGAGCTTATTTTATCGAGGCAAAATAGAAATTTAAACCACTCTCGTCATAATTAATTAAATTTTATAATGCTACGGCTCGATCGTTAAATTTAAAACGCCTAGCCAGCCTTTGAGTTCGCGACCTCGCCCGAGCTTTTAAATTAGCCATGCCGCGTAAGCCCTTAAATTTAGTGCGGCGCAAGCGCACAGGGCGCGAAATCGCACCTAGATCGCGGCGCAGCTTTTGATCTCATCCTCGCTTACGATCTCATAGATCACGCCCGCGTTTTTGATAAACTCTTCCACGCGCGCGACGTGTGCGGGCTCTACGTTGATCACGAGGCTTCCGACGACGTTTTTATCGAGGCGCTCGAGCTTGCCCCAGACGATGTTAAAATTTATTTCCAAAGCGCGCGCCATATGCGTGATAACGCTGTCAAACGCAACCGCGGGCGGGAAAAAGAGCCTGATATTCACGCCGCTTGCGGGCAGCACCTCCTCCTCGCCCAAAAACTCCTTCATATTCTCATCCGGGTGCAAAAACAGCGAGACGATATCACCCGAGTTACTCACGCGCCCGCCCTTAAGCAGGATCGCGCGCTGCGCGATACCCTTTACGACCTCCATCTCGTGCGTGACGAGCACGATCGTGATGCCTAGCTCGCGATTGATGCGGCGCAGAAGCGATAAAATTTGAGCGGTGGTATTTGGATCAAGCGCCGAAGTCGCCTCGTCGGAAAGCAAAATTTTAGGGCTTAATGCAAGCGCACGCGCGATCGCCACGCGCTGCTTCTGTCCGCCGCTAAGCTCGCTAGGATAGGCGTTTGCTTTATCTGCAAGCCCCACGAGCTCCAAAAGCTCAGCAACGCGGCGCTTCGTATGGTCCTCGGGATGGCCCCAAAATGCTAATGGCGTGGCGACGTTTTGCGCGACGCTGCGGCGGCTCATCAGCGCGAAGTGCTGAAAAATCATACCGATATTTTTGCGCAGCTCGCGGATCTGAGCACCGCTTAGCTCTCTTACCTCCCTGCCCTCTACTTTGAGACTTCCTTCTTGATAGTCCTCAAGGCCGTTTATGCAGCGCAGCAGCGTGCTTTTACCCGCGCCGCTGCGGCCGACGATGGCGAAAATTTCGCCCTGTTTTACCTCCAGGCTCACATCGTCGATCACACAGGTTTTGCCGTAAAATTTCTTTAAATTTTCTATCTTTATCACTCAGATTTCCTCGTTCATAATTCCGCCGAAACGCCCCAGAAATTTATAAAATTTCGCGCCTTAGCTCATCTGCGTTCTTTGGCGAAAGAAGCGCCGGAGCGATGTCAAATACGCTAAATGCGCCGCTCTCGCCCCTTTGTGCCAGACGATACGCCGCGCGGGCGTAAGCTACGAGCACGCTAGCGGTAAATTCTGGATTTGAGTCAAGCTTTAGCGAAAACTCGATCAAGTGCTTATTTTCGCCGCTCTCACCGGTCGCCCCGCTTCGCAAAACGAATCCTCCGTGAGGGATGCCGCCGTGCTCTTTTTTTAGCGTTTCAAGACTTACGAAATGCACGCTCGTATCGTAGTCGGCGAAGTAATTCGGCATCGTTTTTATCTCACGCTCGATGCGCGCTTTATCAGCGCCGTCCTGCGCCACGACGTAGCACTCGCGCAGGTGTTTTTCGCGCGTGCTAAGTTTCGGATTTTCGCCCGCGCGAACTTGCTTTAAGGCGCTTTCTATCGGCACGGTGTATTGGCGCGCATCCACGACGCCCTCGATCCTGCGGATAGCGTCGGAGTGGCCTTGGCTCACGCCTTTACCCCAAAATGTATAACTGCTGCCGTTTTCTAGCACGCTCTCGCCAAATAGACGGCTTAGCGAAAACAGACCCGGATCCCAACCAACGGCGATGATACCTACGTTTCCACCTTTTTTAGCTGCGGCGTCCACGGCGGCGAAGTGCTCAGGGATTTTCGCGTGCGTATCGAAGCTGTCGACGACATTGAAATTTAGCGCAAACTCGGGCGTCTGAGTCGGCAGATCCGTCGCGCTACCGCCGCAAAGCACCAAAACGTCAAATTTGCCCTTGTGCGATAAAATTTCATCCGCGCTAAATACCGGAGCGCCACATGTTTGCACGCTGTGCGGCTCGCGGCGAGAAAACACCGCTGAAAGCTCTAAATCCTTGCTATTTCGCACGGCAAGCTCTACGCCGCGACCCAAATTTCCATATCCCAAAACCGCTATTTTTATTCTTTCGCTCATTTTTTATCCTTCAAATTTTAAAATTTAGCGCGTAAAACGGCGCGCCGCCGATGAAATTTTACCTCAGTAGGAAATAATAAATCACGTATAACCAACTTAAAAATCCGTGGATTATCGCCCACATTATGCTTTTATTGACTCCCCATGATAGTGCGACGGCTATGACCGTGCCTAAAGTAAATCCACCGATACTACCCTTTGACATATTTTTCTCCTTAATTTAAAATTTTGGCTCAAACGAGCGGGCTACTCGCCAAACGCCTTTAACTCGTCGCATACTTTGGCGAATTTTTCCTGCGCGCTTTGCAACCCTTCGCGGTTCGCGGCGACGACGTCGGCGGGCGCGGAGGAGATAAATTTTTCATTGCCAAGCATTGCAGAGAGCTTTTCGATCTCTTTTTGCAGCTTCGCTTTTTGCGCGTTAAGGCGCGAAATCACGCCGCTAAGATCGACCCCTTCAAGCGGTACGAAAGTTTCTAGCCTCTCGCTTACGTCGCGGGCGGAATTTGCGATATTTTGCTGCGTAAATTCCACTTCATCTACCTTTGCTAGCGTTTTGATATAGTCCGCGGCGGCGCTTAGATCGACTGCGGATTTGACGTAGGCTTTGGCTACGCGCGCATTGCCGAGCTCGATCGTCGCCTTTGCGCGGCGAATACTAACGATCGCTTCAATAACGAGCGAAAATAGCTCCTCGATCCGCTCGTCGCGCTCGCCTGGATGTGGGTATCGCATCACCATGATAGAGCGCGCGTCTTGTAGCTTCGTGCCGCTTAGCTCCTGATACAGATACTCGCTTAGAAACGGCATAAATGGGCTTAGCAACTTCATCGCTTCTTTAAAAATCATCCCCAGCTCGCCGATCGCGGCCTTGTCCGCCTTGCTAAGCTCGATGCCCCAGTCGCAAAACTCGTCCCAAAAAAACTTATAAAGCTCGGTCGCAGCGTCGTTGAAGCGGTATTCATCTAAATTTTCCCGCACCGCGCCCACGCAGCAGTTAAAGCGCGAAAGCATATATTTGCCGAGGCTCGTTTTGATCCGCGCTGCGTCTAAATCGTCAAATTTAGAGGCGTTTAAAAGCAAAAATTTGCTCGCGTTATAAAGCTTGTTCGTAAAATTTCGATATATCAAAAGCTTATCGTCGCTAAGGCGCAGATCGCGCCCCTGTACGCACAAAATCGTAAGCGTAAAGCGCAAAATATCGGCGCTAAATTCATCGATTTTTAGCAGCGGATCGACTACGTTTTTGCTCGATTTGCTCATCTTTTTGCCGTCTTTGTCCTTAACCAAGGCATGCAGGTAGATGTCGCGAAACGGCAGCTCGCCCATGGCGTTTTGGCACTGAAACATCATGCGCGCGACCCAGAAAAATAAAATGTCAAAGCCCGTAATCAGCATGGTGTTTGGATAAAATTCGTTCAAATCCTCCTCAAACCACTTCTCGTTTTTCAGCGCCTCGCCGTTGCCCCAGCCAAGCGTACTGATCGGCCAAAGACCGCTTGAAAACCACGTATCGAGCACGTCGGGATCTTGAGTAAAATTTTTGCCGCCGCATTTTGGGCAGGCATCAGGATTCTCGCGCTCATCCGCCCACTGATGGCCACAGTCGCAGTAAAACACGGGAATTCTATGCCCCCACCAGAGCTGGCGGCTGATACACCAGTCCTTCAGCTCGCGCATCCAGGCGTTAAAGCTATTGATCCAGTGCTTCGGGAAAAATTCCGCCGCGCCGGAATTTACCTTAGAGATCGCCTCTTTTGCGATATCTGCGCGCACGAACCACTGCTGCGAGATGTACGGCTCGACGATGTTTTTGCAGCGGTAGCAGTAGCCGACTTGATTTTCGTAATCCTCGATTTTTTCGATAAAGCCCAGCCGCTCAAGCTCTGCTACGATCTGATCGCGCGCGGCAAGTCGCTCTAAACCTCTAAATTTACCGCACTGCTCGTTTAAAATTCCTTTTTCGTCAAAAACAGTGATGAACTCCAGCTCGTGGCGCTTGCCGATCTCGTAGTCGTTGGTATCGTGCGCTGGCGTGACCTTCACGGCGCCCGTTCCGAAGCTCATATCGACGTATTCGTCGGCAATGATCTCGATCTCGCGACCGATTAGCGGCAGCACGACTTTTTTGCCGATCAAATTTTTATAGCGTTCGTCCGCGGGATTTACCATTACGGCGGTGTCGCCAAAGTAGGTCTCTGGGCGCGTAGTAGCCACTACGATAAATTTATCTTGCGCGCCCGCAAAGTAGTAACGCAGATAATAAAGCTTGCCCTTGTTTTCCTTATGCTCGACCTCCACGTCGCTTAGCGCGCCATCGTGCGTGCACCAGTTTACCATGTAGTTTCCGCGCACGATGAGCCCTGCGTCGTATAGGTTTACGAAGGCTTTGCGAACGGCATTTTTAAGCCCCTCATCCATAGTAAAGCGCTGTCTGCTCCACGCGGGCGTGACGCCAAGGCGCTTCATCTGCTTTACGATCTGCCCGCCGCTTTGCTCCTTCCAGTGCCAAATGTGCTTTAAAAACTCTTCGCGCCCTATCTCTTCTTTTTTGATCCCTTGCGCCAAAAGCTCGCGCTCGACGACGTTTTGCGTCGCAATGCCTGCGTGGTCTAACCCCGGCTGCCACAGCGTTTTATAGCCGTCCATTCGCTTGTATCGTGTCATTATGTCTTGCAACGTATAAGTGAGCGAGTGCCCGATATGAAGCACTCCGGTGACATTCGGCGGCGGTAGCATAATGCAAAATCTTTTGCCTTTTTGCTGGATATCTTTATTGCCGTCGATCTCGAAATAACCGCGCTGCTCCCAAATTTTATAAAAGCTCTCCTCTACGGCTTTCGCGTCGTAAAAATCTGCCATTTTCAGCCCTTTTTTAAAATTTTAAATTTTGCGATTTTAGCGGAATTTATGTAAAGCGCTCATTAAAGCGTACCAATTCTGCATTATACAATAAAATGTAGTATTTAAATATATATATAAATATCGAATTTTAGAATATTTTAGATAAAATCTTAAAAAATCATATAAAAGCACTTGACATTAAAAATTCTACCTGCTATAATACCGCGAAATTTTAACCAAAAGGATTAAATATGAAGAAATTTCTTCTCGCTTCGCTTCTTAGCGCCAGCGTCGTCAGCTTCGCTCTTGCCGAAAAAATCGTAGTCGCCGCTACTCCGATACCGCATGCCGAAATTTTAGAGCAGATTAAGCCTGATCTAAAAGCCCAAGGCTACGATCTTGAGGTCAAGGTTTTCAACGACTACGTAACCCCGAACCTCGCTACTGATAGCGGCGACGTAGATGCCGGATTTTTCCAACATGTGCCGTATATGGAGGAATTTAACGCTAATAAAGGCACGAAGTTAAAAGCGACTGTGGGCGTGCATTTAGAGCCGATGGGCATCTACAGCCATAAGATTAAAAATTTAAAAGATCTTAAAAACGGCGCCAAAGTTGCCGTGCCAAACGATCCGACTAACGAAAGCCGCGCTCTTGATCTGCTCGTAGCCGCAGGGCTCATCGAAGTTGATCAAAACGCTAAACTTCGCACGCCGTTAGATGTCACGAAAAACCCTAAAAATTTAGAAATTTTAGAGCTTGAAGGCGCCGCGCTTCCGCGAACCCTGGGCGATGTCGATATTGCCGTTATCAACTCAAATTTTGCCTTTAACGCAAATTTAAACCCAATCAAGGATTCGCTATTTTTAGAAAAGGCCGAGGGTAACCCTTACACAAATGTCATCAGCGTTAAAGAAGGCAACGAAAACAGCCCTAAAATCAAGGCGCTAGATAAAGCGATCCAAAGCGAGAAAGTGAAAAAATTTATAGAGACGCAATATAAAGGCGCAATCATCCCGTCGTTTTAACTCCCCTCTTTTTAAAATTCGGCGCAGGATTCGCGCCGAATTTGCTGGCATTCGCTATTTTGTTTACTATCTTTTTTTATAATTGCGCGAAATTTACCGAATAAAGGAAAAATAATGAAAAGAATTTTATCTTTCAGCTTTGTTGCCGCTATGGCTATATCTTCGCTTAATGCAGGCGTTTTGGCTACTGCAAAAGACGCAAATATCACTATTACGGATGAGGATGTTGCACCATTTTTAGCTCAAGGTATGCAGCACGGCGGACAGGAACCGACCGCCGATGAGAAGAAAAAACTAATCGACGATCTAATCAAATACAAACTTCTAATCGCAGAGGCGAAAAAATCAGGTATTGAAAACAGCGACGAATATAAACATCAGCTAGAGCTTGCTAAAGATGGCATCGCATTTAATCTATGGCAACGCGAACAGGCTAAAGACGTAAGCATCAGCGACGAGGAAGCTAAAAAAATTTATGATGAAAATAAACAGAATTTCATGCAACCAGATTCCGTTACCGCAAGTCATATCTTAGTAGCAGACGAAAAGGCTGCTAAAAACGCGATTGCGAAATTATCAAAAGTTAAAAAAGAGAATTTAAAAGAGGAATTTAATAAGCTAGCCAAAGAAATTTCAATCGATCCAAGTGCGAAAGAAAACGGTGGCGATTTGGGCTCTTTCGGCAAAGGGATGATGGTGCCGGAGTTTGAAAAAGCAGCGTTTGCGCTAAAAGATGGTGAGATGAGCAAAACGCCGGTAAAGACACAATTCGGATATCATGTAATCTACAAAGAAAGCAGCAAAAAGGCCGAGACTATGCCGTTTGAAAAGGTAAAAGATCTCATCAAAAATCAGCTACTTCCAAGCAAAGTAAACAAAAAAATCGATGACAAGGCTAATGAGCTATTCGGGAAACTAAACATCGAATACGCAAAATAGTTTTAATTTTAAGGCGCGAGGCTATTAAATTTATATGCAAATTCGCTGCAGCGGCAACTTGTAAGGATAAAATTTAGCCCGCGCCTTTGTTTTATATGCGCTAAATTTTGCGAAATTTTAAGCTCACTCTTGTATCGCCGGATTGTTAAATTCTAAACTTATTCGCTCTGCCGATGTTAAATTTTGCGGAATTTTAAGCGTATCCGGTTTTATACACATTAAATCAAGGAATTCAAATGCTTTCTAATATCGTAAATTTTATCGTAGAATTTGTCGCAGGTTGGGGATACCTTGGCATTTTTGTGATGATGTTTTTAGAAAGCAGCTTCTTTCCCTTCCCAAGTGAAGTCGTGATGATTCCTGCGGGCTATCTGGCCTCAAAATCGCAGATGAGCTTTGTTATAGCATTTGTTTGTGGGCTTGGCGGTAGCATCACCGGCGCGCTGTTTAATTACTATCTATGCTATTTTTTTGGACGTAAGATTATCGCTAAATACGGCAAATACGTAGGTATTACCGAGGAGAAATTTGCAAAATTCGAAGCTTTTTTTAACCGCCATGGCGAAATTTCAACGTTTAACTGCCGCCTAATCCCGGGCATTCGTCAATACATCAGCCTTCCTGCGGGCCTTGCAAAGATGAATGTCGCGCGCTTCGTGCTATTTACCGGGCTTGGAGCTGCGATTTGGACATTGATACTTATGAGCTTAGGATATTTCATCGGCGAAAACGAGGAGCTAATCAAGCAAGATCTGCATCTAATTACGATCGCTCTGTTCGTCGTCGTCGTTATAATCTCGCTCCTATATGTTTATTTTATAAAACGCAAAAGATAGCTCCGCTCTAGTAAATATAAATGCAATAAAAAATTCCGCTTTTACCGCCTTTAACTTCAAATTCTTCAAATTATAATTTAAGCTAAACAAGAATTTTTATAATTTCACTTTCATAATCTACGTGCGATACGATATTTCTATTAAAGTGTAATTATGCCTTAGTAGCGAATTACAAAATATTTTTTAAGTAAAATTCTATTTAAAGCCTTAAACAATCATACTAATTTCTAAATTTTAATTTTTCGTTACGTTTTAAGCTACTTTTAATACTAAAAGCTTTAAAATTCCATTAATAATTTCAACGAAAGGACTTATTATGGCAAAGACCAGAAAAGAACACGATTTCATCGGAGAATTAGAAATTTCCGACGATTTTTACTACGGTGTGCAAACATTTAGGGCACTAGAGAACTTCCATCTAAGCGGACGAGCGCTCAAAGACTATCCATTTTTTATCAAGGCATTTGCACAAATCAAAAAAGCAGCTGCACTAGCCAATAAAGAGGTCGGAGTCCTAGACGCACAAAAAGCCGATGCGATTGCAAAAGCTTGCGATAGGCTCATCGCAGGAGAGTTCAGAGATCAATTCGTAGTCGATATGATCCAAGGTGGCGCCGGAACTTCAACGAATATGAATACCAACGAGGTCATCACCAACATTGCCTTAGAGAGCATGGGACATAAAAAGGGCGAATACCAATACCTCCATCCAAACGATCACACAAATTTGGGTCAAAGCACCAACGATACCTATCCTAGCTCGATCAAAGTCGCCGCTTACGCTAAGCTAACCGATCTACTAAAAGCTATGGAAAATTTGAAAAAAGAGCTTGAAGTTAAAGCCAAAGAATACAAAGATGTCATCAAAATGGGAAGGACGGAGCTTGAGGACGCCGTTCCTACTACTCTTGGAAACACTTTCAATGCTTTTGCTACCTACATCAAAACCGATATCGCGCTTATTAAAGCTGCTAGAGAGTCGATGACTTACCTAAATATGGGCGCTACGGCGATTGGTACGGGCATAAACTGCCACCCTGATTACAAAAACGTAGTCGAGAAAAAACTGGGCGAAATCACCGGCGTTAAATTTAAAGCCGCAGAGGACTTCATCGCCGCCACACAAGACACTGCGGACTTCGTCCACGTTAGCGGCGCGTTAAAAACAGCAGCCGTCCGCCTAAGCAAAATCGCAAACGACCTACGTCTTATGAACTCCGGTCCTAGATGCGGACTAGGCGAAATCGAGCTTCCTAAGATGCAACCGGGTAGCTCCATCATGCCGGGCAAAGTAAATCCAGTCATCGCCGAGGTCGTAGGCGAGGCTTGCTACGAGGTAATCGGCAACGATGTTACGATTATGCTTTGCTCCGAGCGCGGAGAATTCGAGCTTAATGCGTTTGAGCCTGGCATCGCATATGCGCTATTTAACTCGATTGTGCTTTTGGAAAATGCGATGAATACACTAGCTGAAAAAGCTATCAAACATCTAAAAGCAAACCCTGAAGCTTGCCTAAAATCGGTGCTAAATTCTGTCGGTATCGTTACTGCATTCAATCCTTACATTGGCTACGAAAAATCAGCAAGTATCGCCAAAGAGGCACTTCAGACCGGAAAATCCGTCGGCGAAATCTGCTTAGAGCGCGGATATTTGAAAAAAGAGGAGATCGATAAGATCCTAGAGCCTAAATCTATGCTCAACCCACATATGAGCAAAAAATAGTTCCAAACTAGGTGCGGCGCGGAATTTCGTCGGTTAATTTAATAGGCGAAATTCCGCAAAGTAGAATTCTAATAGATAAAATTGATCGTGCAGAATTCCGTATATGTAGAATTTCATCAAGTTAGATTTAGCTTCCGTGGAGTAAAATTCCACTTGCGAAATTTTAGGATAAAATTCCGCATAGAATTCCGACCACTGAATTATAAAGATAATTCGGATTTTACCTGCTGAAATCTTTAGAATTCTGCGCGCCGTTAAAAAAATTACTTTATAAGGAGTTTTGCAATGGACATTTCATTGATATTGCAATTGATCGTACTCTTCGGTGCGATATTTTTGGGTGTTAGACTAGGTGGTATGGCTATAGGCTATGCAGGCGGTCTTGGCGTCGTCATTCTTACGTTGGGACTTGGTCTAAAAGCAGGCAGTATACCATGGGACGTCATTTTAATCATTATGTCTGTTATCGCCGCTATTACGGCTATGCAAGTAGCAGGAGGACTCGATTATTTGGTACAAATAGCCGAAGGAATACTAAGAAAACACCCAAAATATATAAATTTCTTAGCTCCGATAGTTACATATTTGCTTACGGTATTTGCAGGGACGGGACATACGGCGTTTTCTATGATACCTGTCATTGCAGAGGTAGCAAAGACTCAAAATATTAAGCCTAGTGCACCTCTTAGTATAGCCGTCGTCGCTAGCCAGATAGCCATTACTGCTAGCCCCGTTTCAGCGGCGGTTGTATTTATGGCAGGCGAGCATGCTTTAGGCGGATTAGGCATTAGCTATCCATTATTGCTTGCTATTTGGATACCTACGACCTTTATCGGTTGTATGCTTACGGCTCTTGTTATAAATTTATTTTATAATCTCGATCTAAGTAGCGACCCAGAATATCAAAGAAGGCTTAAAGAGGGCTTGATAAAAGAGGTTAAAACGGAAGAAAATAAAGAACTTCCTGCAGGAGCCAAAAGATCGGTATTGATATTTTTGATCGGTGTTATCGCCGTCGTTTTATACGCTACGGCTATTAGCAAAAATGTAGGCTGGATAAAACCAAGTTACGTGACAGGCTACGAAAAAATCTATGAAAGCAAAGATCCTGATAAATTTAACGAACTAGTCGCAAAAAACATAAAAGTCAAAACCGACTCAACTACCAATGTAAAATACGTAGAAAATACCGATAAACCTACTAAAGTATTAGTGCTAACTAGAGATAACGCCATTATGAGTTTCATGTTAGTCATCGCTACTCTAATAACGGTAAGTTGTGGCGTCAAAGTCGATAAGCTATTTAATACCGCCACGTTTAAAAGTGGTATGACGGCGTGCGTATGCGTACTCGGCGTAGCGTGGCTAGGTGATACTTTTGTGGTAAATCATACCGATGCTATCAAAAATTTTGCTGGTGATTTTGTCAAAGACTATCCATTTATGCTAGCTATAGCGTTATTTTTTGCGAGTATGCTTCTTTACTCTCAAGCCGCTACTGCAAAAGCGCTTATACCTACGGTTATTGCTGCGCTTGGACTAACTGCTACAAATAACGGAGACGCATATATCTTAGTCGCATCGTTCGCTGCAGTTTCCGCACTATTCGTGCTTCCTACGTATCCGACCTTACTTGGAGCTGTTCAGATGGATGATACCGGAACTACTAGGATAGGTAAATATATATTCAACCACTCCTTTTTCCTACCAGGTGTTTTAGCTATAGCGTTTTCAGTAGCGCTCGGCTTTCTAATAGCACCGATTTTATTGTAAAATTTAGCCGAGACTCGCTCTCGGCTTTATTAATTCGCTTAAGACTTAAACACTAATATTGAAATTTACCTAAAAGCAATGACGCAAATATCCCATCCAGAGTATCTACTTAAACTTAAATTTTGTTGATAAGTAAAGTCTCGCATAAACCAAATTTTATCTCTCTTGTCACTCCAATATGGCTAAGGTCAAAATCTACTTATAAATTTAAATGAAATCTCGCAAATAAAATTTATGTAAAAAATTTAATTCTGATAAAATTTTACGATTACAAAACTTATCGCATTTCGTATATAAATTTTAGATCCTTTATAATATAAGTATCTGAATAGTAAATTTAAATTTCAGCTAAAAAACGTATAATGTAAGAAATTTAAAAACAAGGAGAAAATATGAAAAATCTCATCATCATCGCTCATCCCGATATGGCAAGCTCACACGCAAACAAGGCGTGGCGCGAGGTAGCCAAAAAGCAAGCGGATAAATTTGATATTCACGAAATTTACGCCGCTTATCCGAACGGCAAAATAGACGTAGCGCGCGAGCAGGAGTCACTTTTAAGCCACGATAAAATTATCATTCAGTTTCCACTTTATTGGTACAGCTATCCGCCGCTTTTAAAGCAATGGTTCGACGATGTATTTGCCTACGGCTGGGCTTACGGCAGCACCGGCGACAAGCTAAAAGGTAAAGAATTCGCCCTAGCGATCACTATCGGCGACGAGCGAAACAACTATAAAAAAGACGGCACGATCGGATTTGACATAGAGGAAGTTATCACGCCTTTTAAATGCGCGATGAATTTTACAGGCGCCAAGCTGCTGCCGTGCCACTTTGGCTATGGATTTTCATTTCATCCAGATAGCGAATATATCGCAAAAAGTGCAGAAAAATACGAAGAATTTTTAGCAAAATTTTAAAATTTACAAAGGCAAAATCGCTTTTTTAGTCGCGAAATTTTATTTTAAAAAGTGGCGGATGAAGATCGTCTCGTTTCATCCGCACTGCTCGGCACGCCTCGCACCGCTGTATTTTACGTCGCGCACGCAGCCTGCTGACATAATCCCACGCCCTTTTGATCGTAAATCTTACTCCACCTCCCTAATGGGGCAAAATTTACGTTAAAATTTATACGAAATTGCCGTATGAGGTATGCTTTAGTGCAGCCATATAAAAATCAATGAGCATAAAATTTTACCTAAAAATTTGCACCCGCTCGCAATAATACTCGTCTTAAATTTACATAAGACGTTAAAAAACTATGCATGTCCCGTCGTAGCTACTGCTTCAAACTCTCCGTTAAAATTATATTAAACTCGTAAAGTCGCGCGTTCACTATACGCTACCGGGCTTGTATTGCACTCACCAAGCTCATCCTCATCAATGTCAAAACAACAATCACTCATCTTGCTAGAAAGTGCGCCAGCTGGCAGGTATCAAGGAGAGTTACTGCGAAAGCGGTGCAAAATACGATACCTCCGCGCCGAGCTGCTTAGTGCTTGCTGCTCTGCGAGTGCAAGCCCAAGATCCAAAAAGAGATTTAAAGTAAAGTAGCGCCTGCCACCCTATGCGCGTGCAGATAGCTCAAAGCTGCCAAAAAGTTTGCGCTCACTTCGCCACTGAGCGCAATTTGCCTATTGCGCAGCTATTAATACTTTCAGATTTTAACTTGTTCACTTTTACTTTCCGTCTTTTAAATGCCTGCGCACAGCTAGCTGCAAAGACGTATTCGCTGGATATGCCTTGTAGCTCGCCCCCTCATACCCTAGATAAAAATCCGCCGTAATTTATGCGGATATTTGACAGAAGGATCGTTTGGATGCTATCTTTCATACGAAGCCTAAAGCCGCTACGCCGATACAGATACTCGCGCTGTTTTTCTCGCTCTGCGTGCGCTGCCTGCGTCGCTGCAGTCACAATTTTCTCTGATACGACACTTAAAGACAACCTATCACCAAAACTACCGAAAAGCTTTTAGCCTTGTTTTTTTGCTTTAGAATTTAGTCTCAATCAGTTCTTTGCTAATAAACTGACAGAACCTCCATGTGTTTGGTATATCATCAGCTTATCCACAAGGAACTTAGCTAAATTCCATTTAAATTCCTAAAGACGCGGCAACTTACATCGCACCCGCATTTCAGATAACTGCGAAATTTCGCCGCTACACTGCAAAGAGTTAAATTCTATCGAGCAAATTTATTAAAAATTTTAAGAGCAGCAAAAGCAGTAATAGATGGTTAATGCTTTTCCAAATGGATACCGCTGCCATTAAATTTTAACCAAAAGACACCCTTAAATTTGTACTCTTTAAATTAGTCAGCAAAAGCTTAAATTTCAAGGTTTCCTACGAAAGCAACCCCGCAATACTTCATTAAGCGGCGCAAAAGCCGCTTTAAATTTTATCCCGCGACGCGATTTACCCAGATCAAAAACTCATCGCTCGGGTTCTCGTCGTCTAGATGCGCGGGCGTGACGAGCTCAAGCGCGGTTTGCGGGATCGTCGTTTTAAACGTCTGTGTTACCCACTGCTGAAATTTCACGTTTGGATGCACGAAAAAATCGTCCTCCTCGCTGTTTGGCGGCGCGCTAAAATCCTCATCCCAGCAGATCTCATCGTAACCGATCGCGAGCAGTCGCAAAAAATCAAGCCCGTTGCGAGCCAAAACGCAGGTCATGGTCGAACCCGAGCCGGAGCCCATGTGCGGGGTCTAGCCTCGCCCGCATCGTCCAGCCACAGCGCGCACATCGAGCCCTCTGAGCCGCTGCCTGCGAATACGCAAAGCCGCCGCTTGATCTCCGCAGCAAGCTCGCGATCCTCGCCGTAAAACCAATACCTTAGCTCCTCGTCGCGATTTTTCGGCTCATCCGTGAAAAATACGATGTCTGTGCCGCCCTCGCGCTCATCGTCGCTCCAGCTCTGCTGCAGCCGATCTTGCGGGTAGAGATAGCCGCGTCTGCGCCCGCCAACGTCGTCATAAAAGCCGTTTGCTTCGATCCAC
>CAUSCW010000042.1:0-17377 GCA_963530195.1 uncultured Campylobacter sp. | reverse complement strand
TCGATAAGCTTAACGCCCGCAGTCCGCGCCGATTCCGTTTGAAATTTACCCGTCGCGCTTCTATTTTGAAGCACGCAAAGCGCCGTGCAGTTAAAATCGCCGCTTAGCCTTCGTAGCGCCGCCATCGCGTCCGCTCCGTTATTTCCGCCGCCGCAAAGCGCCAAAATGCGCGAACCCTTTTTGAGCCGCTTTCTGATCTCGCGCTCGATCCTGCCTGCGGCGTTTTCCATTAAAATTTGCTCGCTAAGTCCAAATTTTGCGCTAGCCCGCGCGTCGAGCTCCTCGGTGCTAAAGAAAATTTTTTTCAAATTTCGCTCCTTATGCGAAAGCTAAGAGCCTCCAAAATATGCGCCTTGGCGATGATCTCGGCGCCTGCTAGATCGGCGATCGTGCGCGCGAGCTTTAGCGTCTTATTCACGCCGCGCTGCGAAAGATCGTAGCGGGTGATCGCGGTTTGCAAAACATCCCGCGCCGCGCTTTCGCAGACGCAAAATTTTTCGGTCTCCTCGTCGCGCAGCTTTGCGTTTAGCTCGCTCTGTCCGCGAGCCTTTTGTGCGCGAAACGCCTGCAACACGGCATCTGCCATCTCCTCGCTGCAAATGTCGCTCTTGTCGTCCGCGCCGGTCTCGTCCATCGCGACATATATGTCGATGCGATCGAGCAGCGGCGCGGAGATCGTGTTTTTGTAGTGCCTGATGTCGTTTAGCGAGCAGGTGCAGGTGAGGTTTTTGGAGAATAGATTTCCGCACGGGCAGGGGTTTTGCGCCGCGACGAAGATAAATTTCGTTTGGTATTCGACCTTGGAATTTACGCGCGAAATCAAAATTCTATTGTCTTCCAGAGGCTCGCGTAGGCTTTCTAAAATTTGCTTGCCGAAGTGCGGCAGCTCATCGAAAAACAGCTCGCCGCCGTTTGCAAGCGCGACCTCGCCGATCTTTGCGCCGCTACTGCCGCCGCCGAAAATCGAGCTGCGCGTGCTGGTGTGATGCGGCGAGCGGAAGGGGCGCAGCGCGCTAAAATCGACGTCTTTGTTATTTAACGACTCGTAGGCGCACGAGAGTAGCACTTCGCCCAGGCTCTGTGGCGGCAGAATTCTGGCTATCCGCTTGGCGCACATACTTTTGCCGCAGCCGGGGCTGCCCTCGAAGAGGATGTTGTGCATGCCGCACGCAGCGATCAGGCTCGCGCGCTTGGCGCGCTTTTGTCCTTTTACGTCTTTGAAATTTAGCGAAAAATCGCGGTTGGGGACGTAAATTTGCCCGTCAATCTCCACGACGTTTTTAAAAAGCGGATGGGTTTCTCGCATTAGTCTGCTTGCGGCAAACTCCTCGTCTAAAAAAAATCTGACCGCGTCGCTTAGGCTATCCACCGCATAAACGTCGTAGTTTGGGATCGTGCAGGCCTTTAGCGCAATGCTTTGCGGCACTAAAATTTTAGCGCGCTTCACCTTCGTGCTTAAAAAAAGCAGGATCGAAAAGAGGCTCGCCGTGCTCTTTAGGCTGCCGTCTAGACCGAGCTCGCCGAAGACGAAAAAATCGCCGTCGATGCGCTCTTTTTGCAGCGCGATGAGAAGCGCAATCGCAAGATCGAAGTGTGAGCCGTTTTTGGGCGTGTCGGAGGGGGAGAGATTTATGATGATTTTGGATGCGGGAAATTTAAAATTTAAGCTCATAAGCGCGGCTTTTACGCGACTTTCGCTCTCTTTTATCGTAGCGCCCGCAAGACCGACGATATTAAATCCCGGTAGCCCCCGCACGAATGTCGACTCGACCTCTACGGGGATCAGTGCATCCGTGAAGGCAGCGCATTTTAGGGATTTCATTTCGATTTTTCTTTTAGGCTTTTTTTGAATTCTTTATCAAATTTTTTGCGTTTATTGTATCCGATGCGCTCGATGAAAAGATGTCCGTCGAGGTGGTCCATCTCGTGCTGGATACAGACGGCTAGCAGCTCGCTAGCGTCCATTTGCTGGGTATTGCCGGCGCGGTCTTGAAACTGCACCGTGATAAACTCGGCGCGCGTGACGTCCTCGTAAAAGCCTGGTACCGACAGGCAGCCCTCCTGGTAAACGACCTCGCCTTCCTTTTTTAAAATTTGCGGATTGATGATCTCGATAAGGTCCTTTTTGTCTTGGATTTTTTCCTCATTGGCTAAATTTATAATCAAAGCGCGCACGGGCTTGCCTACCTGGATGGCGGCAAGGCCTATGCCGTTTTTTGCGATCATCGTCTCATACATATCGTCCAAAAGCTCGCCCAGCGCCGCGTCGAATTTCACGACCTCGGTCGATCTTTGATAAAGCTTTTTATTCGGATAGGTAAGGACGTCCAGGATCATCTATTTAAAGCTCTTTTGAAGTACTTGATCGATCAGTCCGTATTGCACGGCATCCTCGGCGCTCATGAAGAAGTCGCGATCGGTGTCCTTTTCGACCTGAGCGAGATCTTTGCCGGAATTTTGCGAAAGGATGTTGTTTAGAATTTCTTTCATTCGTAAAATTTCTTTGGCTTGGATCTCGATGTCGGTAGCCTGGCCTTGCGCGCCGCCGAGTGGCTGGTGGATCATTATGCGAGAGTTTGGAAGTGCGTAGCGTTTGCCTTTGGCGCCGCAGCTTAGCAAAAACGCTCCCATAGACGCCGCTTGACCGATACAGATCGTGCTTACGTCGGGTTTGATGTAATTCATCGTGTCATAAATGCTAAATCCGCTCGTAACCACGCCGCCCGGGGAGTTGATGTATAGATAGATATCCTTATCGGGATCCTCCGCCTCCAAAAACAGAAGCTGCGCGACGATCGAGCTTGCTACCGCATCGTCGATCTCGCCGCTAAGCATTACGATACGGTCTTTTAGCAGCCTTGAGTAGATGTCGTAGCTGCGCTCTCCGCGACTAGTTTGTTCGATAACGTAAGGAATCACCATCTATTCGCCCTTCTCTTCTTTTTTGCCCTGCTTGGAGAAAATATCGTTGAATAGCTTCTCCTCGATCAGCGCCATTTTGACGGCCGGCAGCATGCCGTTGTTGCGGTATCTATTTAGATGCTCCTTCGGATCGGCGCCGTAGGTGTAGGCCTCCATATAGACCGCTTGGACGAGCTCCTGATCGCTCACGTCGATTTTGCGCTTTTTGGCTAGCTCGTCGATTAAAAATGTAAGTTTGACGCTGTTTTCGGCAGCCTTTCTAAACTCTTCGCGCTTTTTATCCAGGGCGTCTTTGTTGTTTTTAAATTCCTCGATCTGCTCTTTTGAAAAGCCGCTCCAGGCGTTGTTAAACTGCAAATTAATCTCTTGCTCAACGATCGCTTTTGGAAGCGCGAAGTTAAATTTCTCGGCGAGCGCGTCTGCAAATTTAGGCTTTAGATCCTCGTTTATCAGCTTTTGAAGCTTATCGTTTTTGATGCGCTCTTTAATGCGCGCTTCAAATTTCTCCTTGCTCGGCTCTTTCTCGCCCGGAAGCGCTTGCTTTAACTCCTCCTCGCCGAGCTCTTTGGCAGGTTTTTTAGCCTGAATTTCGTGAAGCTTGACTTTAAAAATCGCGTCCTTGCCGGCTAAGCTTTTCGCGCCGTAATCTTGCGGAAATTTAACCGCCACGTCGCGCTCTTCGCCCACTCTAAGTCCGATCATTCCGTCTTCAAAGCCAGGGATAAATTGATTTGAGCCGATCTGAAGGACGTAATCCTGCGCCTTGCCGCCGTCGAATGGCTTGCCGTCCACGAAGCCTTCGAAGTCGAATTTCGCAAAATCGTCTTTGGCTAGAATTTTTTTGTTGGTTTTAGAAAGCGGAGCGATCATCTGCAAAAATTCCGCTACTTTCTCGTCGATCTCTTTTTGAGTAACGCGCGGGCTGCTAAATTTAGGGATCAGCTCCTCGTATCCCTCGACGCTAACCTCGGGCCTGAAAGAAATTTCGATCTCAACGTCGATGTCGCCTTCTTTTTCGTCAAATTTAGAAAAGACCGGCTCGGATAAAATTTCATCTTGTTTTTTCTTTAAAATTTTAAGAGACTGATCGATCATATCTTTAAGAAGCTCCTGTTTTGCGTCACCCTCAAGCTGCTTGCCGTATCGCTTCAAAACCACTGCGGTAGGCACTTTACCCTGTCTAAATCCGTCGATTCTTAGCTGCTTGGAGGCCTTTTTGGCTAGCTCTTCTACTTTGGCTGCGATCTGCTTTGCTTCGATCTTGCTCGCAGCGACCGCATTTGCGGCGTCTTTCATTTTTGCTTTTACTTCCATAAAATTCCTTTAGAAAATTTAAAAAATAGCTTATAATATATCAAAAAATTTCTTATTTAAAGTATAAATTCCTAAAATTTGCCGAGCCTAAGCGGCTCGCGGCTTTTAAATTTTAAAATTTTAAGAGCTCGCCTTGAAATTTAAAGCGGGCTTGAGGCTAAAATTTTACCGATACGTTAAACATAAACTGCCGCGCGTAGCCCATTTGAATAGGTATCACGCTCGTGGTCGTGCCGGTCGAGGATGAGGTGTAGTATTTTTTGTCGGTCAAATTTTTGACGTTGAACGAAAAATCCGTATCATAGCCCGAAATTTTAGTATCGTAGCTCACGAAGGCGTCATAAACTACGGCGTGAGGCAGCTTAAACGCCGTTCCTGCGGGCACGCTCGGTAGGTTCGTGCGCATATAGTAGGTGTACCACGAGCCGAAGTATCGCGCGCCGCCGCCGAGCCTAAGCCCCTTTGCGCCTAGATGCGCAAAATCGTAGTTGGCAAATAGGCTTGCTTGGTGCTTCGGCGTCGCTTCCAGCGGTTTGCCGATTAGCACCGCAAAAGCGCCGTCGTCCTCGCGCACCCTCGTTTTGGTGTATGCGTAGCTCGCCGACATGCTAAGCCCCTGCGTCACGCGCCCATTTATATCAAGCTCAAATCCTCGCGAGCGGGCCTTGCCGATCGTCTCGCTTATATTATTTACCGTCCGCAGGATGTTTCTTTTATCGATATTAAACACCGCCGCGCCTGCAGTGACGCGATCGTTTTGAAATTTAGTGCCGAGCTCCACGGATTTGCCTTCCTCGGGCTTTAAATCGCCGCCTATCGCCTCGCCTATGGACATCTGCGGCGTGAAGCTTTGCGCGTAGTTAGTATATATCGACCACTGCGGGCTTAACAGGTACAAAAGCCCGCCCTGATAGGTCGTAGCGGCCTTTTTCTGATCGGTGTTGTTCGGTCCTTGCCAGCTTTGTTTGGCTACTTGATCGTAAAATTCCCTACGCACGCCCAAAGAAAGTATTAACTCGTCGGTTAAATTTATATTATCTTGCGTGTAAAGCCCGATGGTTCTTAGCTTTTGATATTGTATTTTTGGCTCTCTATCGTTCGTTAAGACGGCGCCCGAAGCGGTCTGCCCGGTAAACATATTGATGCGTCCTGCGGTGCCTTTTAGCGCGCCCGGACGGTATCTGTAGTAGTTTTTGTAATCTGTGCCGAAAAGAACGTCGTGCTTAAGCGGACCCGTTTCAAATTTGCCGTTTAGCGTGACGCTTGCTGCGTGCGTGCGGTGTATGAAATTATCGTAGTAGTTATACGATCGCGTCGTACCGGTAAGGCCTTGGGGCGTGAATGGATTGTTCGGACGGACGTAGCCGTATTCGTGCTTGCTGCGCGAGAAAGCGTAAGCGCCTTTTAATATCCAATCCTCGTTAAATTCTTTCTCAAAGCCGAAATCAACCGTATCGAGCTTGCTTTGTAGTTTATTTACCGGCTCGTCGAAGCGGACTTTGCCGCTGCCGTAAATTTTACCCGTACTCGGCACCAAAAATGCGCCGCGATCCACCGGATCGGTAGAGCGGCTATGGGTGTAGCCTAAGCTTATCGAATAATCGTCTCCTTGATACGCAAGCGACGGCGCAAAGAGCGTGTTTTTTATACCGCCGAAATTTCGCCAATAATCCTTCGCGTAGTAATCGAATATAAATCTATACGCAAAGCCGCTATCTGCAATCGGCCCTGTAGTATCAAATCCCGCGTCCCAATAGTTGCGATTGCCCAGCCCGCCCCAAATTTCATTTATAAACTCATACTGCGGCTTTTTGGTTACCATGTTTATGACGCCGCCCGGTTGCTGCGCACCGTAGAGCATGCTCGCGGGCCCTTTTAGAACCTCGACGGATTGAATAGTTTTATTGTAGTTGTGCATCACGGCACCCGGCACGCCGTTGCGCATAATCGAGCCGTCGCGACCCTCGCCGAAGCCGCGCTTGATGATCGCATCGAAAATATTTCCCGTCGTATTTGCATAGCTTATGCCGCTTACGTTTTGTAGCGATTCGGCTAGGGTCTCTGGCTTTTTGTCCTTTAGATGCTGCTGCGTTACGACGTTTACGGTCTGCGGAATTTCTAAAATTCTCTTAGTCGTCTTGCCGATCTCGCTGCGTACGGCGCGGTAACCGTCGTCGTTATTCGCCCATTCTACGACCTCGATATCGCCTAGGTTTTCGCCCGAGGCGGAGCTTGCCGCGGCGTTTTGTTCTGCACAAGCAAAGGAAAAAAGCGCCAAAGCCGCGCCAAAACTCATCTTAAATTTCATTACCGAACTCCTTGTAGATAAAGCTTATCGAAACGGCGGATTTTAAACAAAAATTTCTTAAATTTAAATATATTATCATTAACATAATGAGATTGATAAAATTTCGCGCGGAATTTTAAAATTTATCAGCGTTATAAAAGGCGTTTTTGAGTAATATCGCGCATCGATTTTTAAGGAATTGCTAAAATGGACGACAAGAGCCGAGCTAAATTTGAAAGCTGCGTGTCGCAGATGCTTGAAATTTTAGGCGAGGATCCGAAGCGCGATGGGCTTGCAAAGACGCCGGGGCGCGTGGCTAAAGCCTATGAATTTCTAACTAGTGGCTATGAGCTGGATCCAAAAGAAATTTTAAACGACGCGCTGTTTGAGAGCAGCAACAACGAGATGGTTTTGATAAAAGATATAGAATTTTATAGTCTCTGCGAGCACCATCTGCTGCCGATTATAGGGCGCGCGCACGTCGCGTATATCCCGAATAAAAAGGTCGTAGGGCTTAGCAAAATTCCGCGCATGGTAAATATTTTCGCGCGCAGGCTGCAGATCCAAGAGCAGCTTACCGAGCAGATCGCAGGCGCCATCGAGGAGGTGATCCATCCGCTCGGCGTGGGCGTGGTGCTGCAGGCGCGGCACATGTGCATGGAGATGCGCGGCGTGCAAAAGATCAACTCGACCACGACTACGTCGGCACTGCGGGGGCTTTTTATCAGCCGAAACGACACGCGCAAGGAATTTTTCGATCTAATAAATTCTCCGAAAACTTTTGGTTTTTAAAACGGTAAGCGTTAAAGAAAAATTTAGCAATTATGTTATATTATCGTGCGAAATTGATAAAAGAGCGAAATTGTCTGATTAAATTTCAGGCAAATTTTAGAAAGGAATTTTATGCAGCGCGTTTATTTGGATAATAACGCCACTACGATGGTCGATCCCGAAGTTTTTGAGGAGATGAAGCCGTTTTTTTGCGATAAATACGGCAATCCAAACTCCCTTCACAGCTTCGGCAGCGAGACCCACCCCGCGCTAAGAACTGCGATGGATAGGCTCTATGCGGGACTCGGCGCTGCGGACGCGGACGATATCGTCATCACGAGCTGCGCGACCGAGAGCAATAACTGGGTTTTAAAAGGAATTTACTACGATAAAATTCTAACCGGCGAGAAGGATAATATCGTCATAAGCTCCGTCGAGCACCCTGCAATCAGCGCGACCTGTGCTTTTTTAGAAAAAATTTGCGGCGTAAAGATTACTCGCCTGGGCGTCGATAAAGACGGGCTAATCGATCTTGACGAGCTTAGCGAAAAGATCAACGATAAAACCGCGCTCGTTAGCGTGATGTGGGCAAATAACGAAACCGGCACGATCTTCCCCGTAAAAAAAATCGCACAAATCGCACACGAGCATGGCGCGCTATATCATGCCGACGCGGTGCAATCGATAGGTAAGATAAAGGTGAACGTGCGCGATGCGGATGTGGATTTTTTGAGCCTTTCCGGGCATAAATTTCACGCTCCAAAGGGCGTCGGCGCACTCTACATAAAAGATAGTAAGCCGCTTACGAGCCTACTTCACGGCGGCGAGCAGATGGGCGGGCGCCGCAGCGGCACGCTAAACGTCGCGGGCATCGTGGGGCTCGGTAAGGCTTTAGAGCTAGCGAATAAATTTATGGATTTTGAGCGTACTCAGGTAAGCAGACTTCGCGATAAGCTGGAGGATGCGCTTTTGCAAATTTCAAACGTCAGCGTCGTGGGTGATCGCAGCATTCGCGTGCCAAACACCATCCTCGCCTCGATCCAAGGCGTCGAAGGAGAGGCGATGCTGTGGGATCTAAATAAAGCGGGCATAGCCGCTTCTACTGGCTCTGCGTGTGCGAGCGAGGCGCTTGAGAATAACCCAATAATGGAAGCGATCGGCGCAGATAAGGAGCTAGCGCATACGGCGCTAAGACTTTCGCTGTCGCGCTTTACTACGGAAGCGGAGATCGATTATGCGATCGAGCATATAAGTAAAGCTATCGCCCGTCTGCGCGGGATTTCAAGCACATTTGCTTACGCACCGCAAGGTTATGAGAAAAATAAAGGATAAAAAATGGCAAAAAATAGTTTGATAAACGGCTCGATCTGGGAGCAGTACTCGCAAAAAGTACAGGAGCGTATGAATAATCCTCGCTATATGGGCGAGATCACCGAGGAGGAGGCGAAGGCTAGAGGTGGTAAGCTAGTAGTCGCGGACTTCGGCGCCGAGAGTTGCGGCGATGCGGTGCGGCTATATTGGCTGATTGATCCTAAAACCGATAGAATTTTAGACGCTAAATTTAAAAGCTTCGGCTGCGGCACGGCGATTGCGAGTTCGGACACGATGGCTGAGCTTTGTATCGGCAAGACCGTCGATCAAGCGGTAAAGATTACAAATTTAGACGTAGAGCACGCGATGCGCGATACTCCAGATGAGCCCGCCGTGCCACCGCAAAAGATGCACTGCTCGGTCATGGCATACGATGTCATTAAGCAGGCTGCGGCGAATTATAAGGGCATCGATCCCGCGCATTTCGAGGACGAGATCATCGTGTGCGACTGCGCGCGCGTGAGCCTCGGCACGATCAAAGAGGTGATCCGATTAAACGATCTTCATACGGTTGAAGAGATCACGCAATACACCAAAGCGGGCGCGTTTTGTAAATCCTGCGTGCGCCCGGGCGGACACGAGGAGAAGGATTACTATCTGGTCGATATTTTAAAGCAAACCAGAGAGGAGATGGAGCGAGAGAGACTTCAAGCTCAAGCCAACGCGAGCGCCGCCACTAGCGCGAAAGCGGGAGCTGAGATAAGCTTCGAGCAGTTAAATTTAATCGGTAAATTTAAAGCGGTCGAAGGAGTGCTTGACGAGGATATCCGCCCGATGCTCCAGATGGATGGCGGTAATCTCGACGTCATCGACATCAGGCCTGCAGACGACGGCAAAACCGATATCTACATCCGCTACTTAGGCGCTTGTAGCGGCTGCGCCAGCGGTGCGAGTGGTACGCTGTATGCGATAGAAAACGTCTTGCAAGAAAACCTTAGCCCAAACATCCGCGTAATGCCGATCTAGGCTTATCGGTCGCTACGTTTGCATCTTAGCTTAGTCTTTACGAAATTTTAAGAGCTTGAGCTTTTGCGCAACAGCGGAGCTAAATTTCGTCCCTTAGCTAAATTCGCAATTAGACGCTAAATCTGCGTAGAATTTCGCCGTTTACTTTTAAGAATATCGCAAATTTCGCTAAGGTTTTCTAACGTGAAATCCATCCGTAAAATTTTGTTTATAAATTTAATTAAAAGCTTTTTTCGCTCGTGTAAGTTTTTTATGAGATTTCGTTTGTAAATTGGACATAGAATTTCTCCGCAAATTTCATCTTTTCATAAATTTAGATGAAAATGCGCCATAAATCGCAGAATTTTAGCTGGCTATAATTTCTTTTTATTATAATTGCGCCTTATTTCAACTAAAAGGGGAGCAAATGAAAGTATTTGTTTTGGCGGCTCTACTACTTGGTTTTCTATCTGCAAATTCTTTGGATCAGATCAAAAAGGATAGGCTCGTTCGCATAGGTGTATATAACGATCAGCCGCCGTTTAGTGCGCTCGTAGACGGCAAATATAGAGGATTTGAGATTGCTCTTGGCGAAAAGCTCGGTAAGGAGATTTTCGGCGATAATCCCGGCAAGGTAAAATTTATCCCGATCACGGCTTCAAGACGCATTAGCGCTTTACAGCGCAATGAAGCGGATATGGTGATTGCGACCTTTACTCCTACGCCCACGCGAGCGAAAAAAGTAGATTTTTCGGAGCCTTATTTTAAGGTGCAGGTAGGTGTGCTAGCCAAAAAAGACGAAAATATCACGAGCTTCGATCAACTCCGCAAAAAGAGGATTTTCGTCATCAAACACTCTCCTATTCACAATTTCTTACGCAAAGCGGGCTTTAAGAAGAATTTAAACTTTTGCGCCAGCTCGGCTAAATGCTACCGCGCTTTCAAGAGGGCGAAAAACGCCGTACATGTCGATGATAATCTAATCCTGCACGCATACGCGATCATCGATAATAAAACGCAGGTTGCTTTGGATGGTCTAGGTAAGCAAACTTACAACGCAATTGCCGTGCAGAAAGGCAATAATGCGCTGCTAGAGCTAATCAATACATCTTTAGCAGGATTAAAAAAAGACGGATTTTTGGATAAGACCTTTGACGATACGCTCGGGATTTTTTATCATGGCACGATCGATAAGAAGGAATTCTTGGTTGAATAAAATTTCGTGCAGAATTTAATTCGTGCGCCTGGTTTCCGCGTAAAATTCGATTCATTGTAACGACGGAGTTAAAAAATACGTTGCGGGCTTAATTTGCTTTTAGAGTTCGGCTTTGATTTTGCTTGCCTGTGTTTTGAGGCATGTAATTTTTATAGGGGTTTATTTAAATTCTACTATTCATAAAATTTTTAGGTAAACTTGCAAAATTTCATTTTTTTGATGTATAAAATATTTTTTGTGATGCATATTTTAAATTTTATAAATTTATCTACTTTAAAGAAATTAAGAATTTAATAGAATTTTATGCAAAAATTTGGGCTTGAAATTTTATGTATAAAATCCTGCGTGGGCAGGGTGATAAATTTTGCCATAAAATTTTATGGCAAAATTATACGATCAAGCTCGCAGTATGTTTAGTCTTAGCTGCGAATAAAGTCATTTAAGCTCTAAAGCTTATGCTACTAGATAAGCTTAATTGGTATTTATAAAAATAACTCACGCCGTAAAATACTTGCGACAATTTCGCGCAATGGCGCTTTTAGGAATTAAATTCCGCGACGTCAAATCATAAAATTTTTAAGAATTTCGAGCTATTCAAGAAGCAAAATGTCTATTTTTTCACTTCTTTCGGCGTGCTCGGCGGGTCGAGCTGCATGATCTTATCGCCTAGGCGCTGAAAATTTGCAAGGCTTTTTAGGTGGAAATACGCTAGCTCTAGATATCCGCGGCGCGCGAAATCCGCAAGCTTTTTATCGCTTAACTTCAAAAGCTTCTCGCGATTTACGACCGAAAAGCCGTTCAGCAGAGACGATTCCTTGCCGCTAGAGTTGATGCCGAGCTCCTTGGCTTCTAAAATCCCCGCCTTTTGAAATTCCGCCGCGGCAACGCGCGTGCGCATATCCAAATCGGCGTAATTTTTCATCACCTCTTTTAGATTTTGTAAAAACGGCGTCGGCTTACCGTCTTTAAAAAGTGCCTCGCCGTCGCCTTTGATCTGCTGCGCGTCCTTATCGAAGCAGATCGCGGTCTGCTCGCCGATCTGGGCTAGGAAAAACGGATAATTCTGCACCGAGGAGGGCACAGTTCCTTTATAATCCTTATCGATTAGAACGTTTTTGGTGCGCCCTAGCAGCGCCACCATTTTGGGCTCTTTTTCGATGGTAAATACGATAACGAGGTTGTCCGCGCAAAACGGGATCTCCGGTGCGATCACCGGCACGAAAGGCGCGGTAGGGAATGCATCCGCGTGATACTGTAAATCCGCGTGTTTAACGCTATCTAATACGACTGGGGTCATGTTGGTCCTTTAAAAAATTTTAGCAATTATATAAAAAAGAATATTAAAATTCTAAAGGGTTTTGGAATTTCGGCTGTTTTTGCTTGCATAAATTTAGACGTTTGGAATTTTAAATTTGATAGAATCACCGTTAAATTTAAGGAGCGAAAGTGGGTTTGGATGAGCTTTTGGCGCTTGCCGAGGATGCCGCAAAAAAGGCAAACGCCGCAATAATGCAAAACTACGATAAATTTGATATCTTTGTCAAAGCGGACAGATCGCCGCTTACGAATGCGGATCTCGCGGCAAATGATGTAATAATGAGCACCCTGGAGCCTAGCGGTATCGCGATCTGCTCGGAAGAGTGCGTGCTGGATAGCAAGCGGCGCATGAGCGAGGAGAGATTTTGGCTGATAGATCCGCTGGACGGCACGAAGGAGCTTATCGCGCGCAACGGCGAGTTTTGCGTCTGCATCGCGCTGATCGAGCATGGGCGTCCGATTTTAGCGACGATCAGCATACCAATAAGCGGCGATATATATAGCTCAAACGGCGGCGGAGTTTATAAAAACGGCGTACTGCTCGCTCGCCCCACTAGTGCGCCGCAAATCTTCATGCAAGGGCACTATAGCAGATCCGCAAAATACGTGCAATTTGCGCAGAAATTTGGAATGCAACTAATATGCAAAGGCTCTGCGATAAAATTTTGCATCTTAGCCGAGGGGGGCGCGAGCGCGTATGCGAGATTTAGCGACTGCTCGCTTTGGGACATCGCCGCGGGAGATTTTTTGCTGCATCAAAGCGGCGGAGCGGTAGTGGATCTAAAGACGATGAAGGCGCCGCTTTATAACGGAAAAAGCCTGATAAATAACCACTATTTGGCGGTCGGCGCGAGTGCGGTAAAATTATTGCCTAAAATGTTGGAGTTTGCGAAGAATTTTTAAGCTAAATTTATAGTAAACGTCTTATAATATAAGTCCAAAAATTTTTTATCAAAGGATAAAAACATGAAGGGCTTTACTATGATCGAATTAATTTTCGTGATCGTGATTTTAGGTGTTTTGGCGGCAATTGCCATCCCAAAACTAGCAGCTACGCGCGACGATGCAGAGGTCGTTAGAGCAGCACAGAATGTATCTACATCACTGACTGATCTAATGGCTTATTATACTTCGCAAGGCGAGTATGATAATAGCACGACAGGTTTTAACAACATGACAAATGTTAAAAATCCTATAACCGCAAAAAATAAGGTTTGTGCTACATACACTGTTGATAGCAAAAATAAGGTTACTCTTAAAAAGAGTACAGATGGTCTATGTGCTCACGTGTGGGAGATGCCGGGGTTAAAGAATATAAATGCTGTCTACTCATCCGACGCTTTATTGATTATTCAATAGAGCTTCTTTGGCGCAGGGACTATCTCTGCGCCTTTTTATTCAAAAATCCAAGTAAAATTCCAATCATCCAAATCATTGCGAAAAATATAAAGATAAAACTCCAAAATTGCGCCAGATCCACGCTTTTACTTGCCGGGAATAGATACCAGCCTCCGCTATAAAGCGCCGTTAGTTTGGCTTGCAGTCCGTCTAGCGTTGTATCGGTCGGCACCACTGGTACGTCGAATGCGCAGCTATTAAATGGCTTAAAAATTGGCACTATGCTTAGATCAAAATTTAAAAATCTCACCGCTCCACCACAGCCGCTCATCCCGCTCATATCTCCGCTCCCTCGCAGTACCGTGTGAATTTTAGCTAAATTTAGCGACGAGACAAATCCCAGCGCCGCGCCGTAAAACCACACCGCATATCCGCAGATCGCACCGTAAACGTCCTTACCGTAAACCGCTAAAATCGCCGCTCCTAGCGCTATGGCGCAAAGTGCGAATCTCACGTGAATGCTAAAGCTTTCCGGATAGATAAAAAGGAATTTTTGCAAGAAAAAATATGAAAACGCTAGCCAAAAAAGCGCCCAAATAGCGCAAAAGGCGAGAAATCTTTTAGAGTATTTATTTTGAAATTTTAAAATCATAAAAATCCTTTCCGCGCATAATTTTATAATAAATTGCAGATATTTTTGCTAAAATCTTAGCTTTTATAGCAAAAATTTCAAGCAAAGGGTAAAATTTTGAAGGGTTTTTTACGCAGATTAGAAAGAGCTTTTGATGCGTTCGCAAATATCTTAGGCTTATTGAGTATCGTATTTTTGGCACTTTTAGTTATAGTCGTTTTTTACAATGTTGTGGCACGTTATCTTTTTCCAGCCGCAAATTCCGTCGCTATGCAAGAACTTACGTGGTGGCTATATTCGGCGATGTTTTTATTCGGTGTGACCTACGCGCTTAAAGAAAATGCCCACGTTCGCGTGGATATTTTTTACGAAAAATTTAGTCCCACTGCAAAAGCGCTCATAAATATCTTAGGCACGATATTTTTCATTTTGCCATTCGTGGCGCTAGTGGCATTCTTTTCGATCGATTATGTAAGCGAGGCTTATACGAGCCATGAGGCAAGCGCCAATCCCGGCGGTATGCAGCATCTTTGGATCATCAAGTCCGCAATCACGCTTAGCTACGCGTTTTTATTTATCTACGCGTTTGGATTTTTGATTAAAAATATTAACGCCCTGCTTGATGTTAGGGAAAACAAAGGCTCGGAATTTCTTAGTGGGAATTCTTCGGGCGCACAGAGTGTGTGAGGGCAGAATGAGCTTAAATTTAAAATTCTATAAATTTCACACTTTTCGCGCTTGGGCGGAATTTTGCCATGGCAAGATAAAAGGTGGCGAGCTATGATAGGCATAGTGATGTTTGCGGCAGCGCTTTTTATGCTGTTACTCGGTTTTCCCGTTGCGTTTACGTTCGGCGCCGTGGCTGTGATTTTCGGCTTTATCTACGGACTTAGTGAGGCGTGGGATTACGCGCAGGGCTTTGAAATTTTAACCGAAGCTTTCGAGGATATGAGCAGGCAGTTTTTCTCACTGATGCCTAATAGAATTTACTCGATTATGGAAAATCAGCTGCTAATTTCGGTGCCGCTTTTTATTTTGATGGGTATGATTTTACAAAAGACTCGCCTTGCGGAGCGCTTATTAGAGTCGATGGCATTTTTATTCGGCGGCGTACGAGGCGGCGTGGCGATCAGCACCGTTTTGGTGGGCGCGCTACTTGCGGCTACGACGGGCATAGTGGGCGCGACTGTCATCGCTATGGGCGTCATCAGCCTGCCCGTGATGATGAAATACGGCTATGATAAGCCACTGGCTACCGGCACTATCGCTGCTGCGGGTACGCTTGGGCAGATTATTCCGCCTTCGATCGTGCTGATTATTTTAGGCGATATACTTTCTGTTTCGGTGGGTGATCTTTTCTCTGCAGCAGTTATTCCTGGGCTCGTGCTAGTGGGTTTTTACGTGATTTATATTGCGATTATTTCATATATTTGCAAAGATTATGCGCCGCCTGTTCCGCCGCTAGAGGGACTTAGCAAATCAAAGCAAATTTTTATCGCGCTTAAAAACGTCGTGCCGGTGCTTGTGCTGATTTTGCTAGTCTTGGGATCTATTTTTGCGGGCATCGCTACGCCTACGGAGAGCTCGTCGGTAGGCTGCTTGGGCGCGATAGCGCTAGCTGTTTTATACCGCACGTTTTCGTTTAGGCTGATCTATGACGCGCTAAAAAATACCGCTAAAATTTCGGGCATGGTTTTTATGATTTTGATGGGCGCCACGGCATTTTCGATGATTTTTTCTTACACGGGTGGAGATGAGGTCGTAAAAAATTTTATGGAGAATCTGCCCGGTCAAGCATGGGGATTTATCGCGCTTACGATGGTAGTTATCATAGTGCTTGGATTTTTTCTCGATTATGTCGAAATTTCATATATCATTTTACCGATACTTTTGCCGATAGTAGAGTCTTTGCATATCAATCCCGTGTGGTTTGCGATCTTAATCGCTGTAAATTTACAAACGTCGTTTATGACGCCGCCATTTGGATTTTCGATATTTTTCTTAAAGGGCGTGACGCCGCCGCAAATCCACACCACGGATATTTACAAGGGCGTGCTACCTTTTATTTTATTGCAAATTCTAGTGCTATTAACGCTCGCAATCTTTCCGGGGGTTTTTGGTTTAAAAGCTTTTTTAGGCTAGAAATATTAAAATTCACGCTAAATTTAACCTAGGAGCTAAAAATGGCTAAAAAGCTTATCGACGTTATGGATACGACCTTCCGCGACGGATTTCAGTCAGTTTTCGGCGCGCGCGTGGCGATGGCGGACTTTTTGCCTGCCGTTAGCGCGGCCAAAGATGCGGGCATCACGCACTTCGAATTCGGTGGCGGCGCGCGGTTTCAGAGCCTGTATTTTTACCTAAACGAAGACGCGTTTGAGATGATGGATAAATTTAGAAGCATCGTGGGGCCTGAGGCGAACCTACAGACCCTTAGCCGCGGCGTAAATACCGTCACGCTCGATACCGGCAGCCGCGAGATCATCGATCTGCACGCCAAGCTTTTTGCCAAGCACGGCACGACGACGATTAGGAATTTCGACGCGCTAAACGACGTGGAAAATTTAAAATTTAGCGGCGAGCGCATCTCGCGCCACGGGCTCAAGCACGAGGTCGTGGTTACGATGATGGATCTGCCGCCCGGATGCAGCGGCGCGCACGATGCGGCGTTTTACGAGAGAATTCTGCGTCAAATTTTAGACGCGCAGATCCCGTTTGACAGCGTCTGCTTCAAAGACGCAAGCGGCACTAGCAGCCCGCAGAAGGTCTATGAGACGATCAAGCGCGCGCGTAAAATTTTAGGCGACGGCGTGCATATCCGCTTGCACACTCACGAGACGGCGGGCGTTAGCGTCGCATGCTATCAGGCTGCGCTCGTTGCGGGCGTAGACGGCATCGACCTTGCCGCGCATCCCGTAAGCGGCGGCACGAGCCAGCCGGATATCCTTACGCTGCTGCACGCGACGAAGGGGCAGAATTTCGACCTGGGGCTAGATGCAGAGAAAATTTTAAAATACGAAGAGATTTTGGGCGAGTGCTTGAAGGATTACTTCATGCCGCCCGAGGCTACGCAGGTAAGCCCGCTCATTCCGTTTTCGCCGATGCCGGGAGGCGCGCTTACAGCAAACACTCAGATGATGCGCGATAATAAAATTTTAGACAAATTCCCAGCCGTCATCAAGGCTATGCGCGAGGTCGTCGAAAAGGGCGGTTTCGGCACGAGCGTGACGCCGGTTAGTCAGTTTTATTTCCAGCAGGCGTTTAA
>CAUSCW010000041.1:0-17409 GCA_963530195.1 uncultured Campylobacter sp. | reverse complement strand
GCCGCGATAGAAGCGCCGGCTAAATTTATAACCGCATCGCAGCCGCTGATGAGGCCTTTAAGCGCGTCTTTGTCGGCATAAGCGGCTCGCGGGATAGCTACGACCTCGTGCCCCTGGGCTCCAAAAAAGCGGCAGAGTTCGCCGCCGATAAATCCGCTCGTGCCGTTTACGGCTATTTTCATATTTTGCCTTTTTGATAAATTTTGCTTTGATGCGTGCGGTCAAATTTGATGCGGCGCAGGGTTAAATTTGGCGTTAAATTTAACACTCAAGCCGTTTTGCTCAAATTTGACGGCAAAACGGAGAGCTTAAATTTGCCGTCAAATTTACTTTCTAAAATACTCTTTCACGCCGTTTTCGCCATCTAGTTGCGAGCGTAAATTTTCTAGCGCGGCGAATAAATTTTACTGACACCCTTCGCACTCGATCGAGCGATCGGCGACATTGTTTAGCTTCTCGCTATCTGGGCTTTCAGAGCGCAGGTAGTAGGTCGATTTTAGCCCGAGTTGCCATGCAAGCGTGTAAAATTTCGCGGATATTATAATAAATTTAAGTTATATCGATACTACACAATTACTTTATACCATCATAAAAATAATCTATGAAATTTTGATCGAAAGGTTCTAATAATTTAGCTTCTATTAGTTTGTTTGTTAATTTTTCCTTACCAGTACATCTAAAATGGTCTAAAAGTTCAGTTATTGTGATTTCATTATTATCAATAGGTAGCAATTTGAGGTTACTGATTTTTTTGGAAATCATTCTTGGTAATCCATATTCTTCTAGCTGCAAAACTTTTGCCGGCATAAAAAGACTGGAAAGTCTATTTACAAAATCTGAAATATCAATATTTTGCTCACTAAATATAATTTTTTGTAGTTCATTAATATCAGAGAAATATGCTGATAATTCATATGTTACTTTATTTTCTAGTTCAAAATATTTTGAAATATTGTCAATTTTAAGCTCCTTTATAAGCTCGGGTATTGTCTTTTCCCAGCTTTGTATTATAATTTTGATATGTTCAAAATTGACATGGTGTTTCTTACCCATAAAATGTTTAAAAGCGCTCCATCGTGATATATCATTAGTTCGTAAATACTTAAAAGCATTGGGATCCAAATGAATTAACTTATTTAAAATATCAATAATATCATCCATGTTTGAGTTTATTTTTCCAGATTTAATAAGTTTTAATATTAAGTCTACTTTATTTTTATCCTTTACACAATTATAAATTTCATCTTTAATTTTATTTGCTTTGGTACTTAACTCTTCCGTAATTTGTAACTCTTCATCCATTTTAAAGATATCATCGACAATTGGAGATAATTCTAAATTTTTTTCTTCTTCTTTTGGTGTATCTTCTAAAATATATACATTGCCGATAAAGTATTTAAACATTCTACCACTTCTGCCAATAATATTTTTATAAGTAAAGTTATCAAATGGATCTTTTCGATCAATCTTGTTGCTATAAATTATTAAATTTTCAGCACTTGTGTTTACGCCTTCTATTAAGGATGAGGTACATATTGTAGTGAATATTTGATTTTCATTAAATAATTTAACATTCATTTGAGTAATTGTTCTATGTATTTTTCCGTAGTGTATACAAATGCCCTTTAATACACTATCAGCCAAAGGCCAATCCTTAAAATAATTTTTGGTCAACCATTTCTCATAGTTTTGTAGAATTTTAGAATCGCTCTCTTCAAAACCACTTGATAAAAATGTTGCTAGTTTATCTGCCGTGCTCGGCTGATTTACATAAATCAAATTTTGTTTATTTTTATTATTGTTGATAATATTTAATACTAGATTATCCTTATCTTTTTTACTTTTGCATATTTCCTTTTTTATATTTAAAAACACAGTATTGAAATCCAATTTTACATGTTTCATTCTGTTAATTCCAAATAGTGAAAGATCTATTTTACTTATATTTGGACATAAATAGTATTTTTGTTTAGAAATTTTTGATAACTTTGATATAGCTATTTTTAGGGTTGATGCTCTATTGTCATTAGATAAAATCTTATAAAACTCATCGACTATAAATAAATCTAATCCGATTTCCTTAATTCTATCGATATATCCGATAGCTCTTTCTTGCGGAAATACAAAAATATTTTTATCTTTAATATCTGCGTTTGACGTTGTGATAATATTGTATTGTTTACTAAATTTATTAAGCCTTCTCCTTGTCTCATCCATAAGTGAAATAGTCGGAACTATAATTAAAACATTATCTGGTTTTTTTAAATTTATCAGTGCATCGATTATAAAGCTTTTACCAAAACTAGTTGGTGCGCTTAGTATCAAATCGCTACCTTCTATAAGTTGTTTTAAAATTTCAGATTGTTTTAAGTGTAGAGTAACAGGTTCTTTTTCTCCTATATTTATTGTAAAACTATTTATTAGGATTTTATCAAACCATTTGCAACTATCATATTTCATATATGGATAAAGCCCCACTTGTCTTATTAAGTGATTTACAATTGGCACATATTGGCTTTGATCTATTTCATTGAGTAATTTAATAGTCTCGTTTCTTTGTTCTGTTTCATTATTTATTTGAAATATTCTAGCACACTTATCAAAAATATTTTCTTCAGTCATTGAAAACCTTCCATAGATTTATTTACATCTTCTATTATCTTATTTTTATCCGGAATTGGAAAAAATATTATATGGAAATATATTCTATCAATATATGATATGTTTTTTAGTTCATCTTTTAGAAGCTTATATATTTTTTTAGTATCTTTTTTGGTATTTTCAATTATCTTGTCCTGATATTCCTTATTAAATTCCTTATTTTGTTTAGTTAAGCTACACTCATATAACAAAAATATTGGAATATGCAAAAATGGCTTTAATTCATCCAGCGATCTATTGTCATTAAGCTTGGTCTTAATTTGTTTTAGTAAATTTGTATTATCTTTTAATAACTCGTCCAAATCGCTTATATTTGTAATTATACTTTTTTCTTTCTTTAGTTTATCATCTTGTAATCCATTATTTACTGATTTAACAGCATTGCTTATCGCGTCATCTATATTCTTGTAAAATTTAGATTCTCCGAGCCATAGACTAAATTTGTCCTTATCTTCAATTACAATATGCACGCTATCGGCACCTTTTGCATAATCATTTTTATTCTGTTTATAAAAAATCTTTGGAACAACCGGAAGAGCGTTATAGTATTTTTTCATTATGCCGTATAATAAAATTTCACCAATTTCACCACCTTTTTCATCTATTTCGTCTTGTTGATTTTTTTGAACAGTTCTTAGATTTCTAACTGATTGTCTAAGCATGCTACGAGGTTTATTAATGCAAGCTTCTCTTTCCCTTGCACTAAGAGCATTATCCGAAATATAATCAAGTAAAAAATCAATGAATTTATCGTATCTCCACTTATAGCTTTCATAATCGTTTGCTATTATTAAAAAATAGTGTTTATCTATAATATCTCCATTACAAGACAAACACTCATCAGTAATTACTTCAAACTCCGGCTCACTATAATTAGTAAAAGTAGGATTCATAAATTTTTACTGACACCCTTCGCACTCGATCGAGCGGTCCGCGACGTTGTTTAGCTTCTCGCTATCGGGGCTTTCGGAGCGTAGATAGTAGGTCGATTTTAGCCCCATCTGCCACGCAAGCGTGTAAATTTCGCTCAGATAGCCGCCGCTTGCCTTATCTAGGCTCATGAAAATATTTAGGCTCTGGCCTTGATCGATCCATTTTTGGCGGATGGCGCCCGCTTTTACGAGTAGGCGCTGATCGAGCTCGTACGCAGGTACGTACGCCTGCCACGTTTTCGGGCTTAAATTCGGCACGACGACCGGGATCATGCCGCTTAGGTTGTGCTCAAACCATTTGCGCTTATACACCGGCTCGATCGTCTGCGTGGTGCCTACGAGTATGCTGATGCTTGATGTCGGCGCGATCGCCATCAGGTAGCCGTTTCGCATGCCGTCGCGCTTTACTTTCTCGCGCAATCCGTCCCAGTCGCAGCTGCTCTGCTCAAAAAGCCCGCCGCGCTTAACGAGCGCTTTGGCGTTTTCGTTCGCTAAATCGATCGGGAAAATTCCTTCGCTCCACTTCGAGCCCGCAAAATCAGGGTACCTACCCTTTTCTACGGCTAAATTTGAACTTGCTTTGATCGCGTTAAAGCTCACGTTTTCCATTATCCTATCGATCAGCTCGAAGTGCTCGTAGCTGCCCCACTTCACGCCGCGCCCTACTAGCATCTGCGCCTCGCCCATCACGCCGAGCCCTATTGCGCGAGTTTTTAGATTGGTGTGTTTGACCTTGGCGTGCGGGTAAAAATTTAGATCGATGACGTTGTCGAGCATTCGCACGGCGATCGGCATCACGCGAGCTATCTCCTCGCGGCTGTTGATTTTGCTTAAATTTACGCTTGCGAGGTTGCAAACCGCCGTCGCGCCTTCGCTGCAGCCCTTTTCTACGATAAAAATTTCTTTGCCGCCCAGCGTGTCTAGCGCGGTGATCTTTTTCGCCTTTTTTACGATGCCCGCGTCGGTTCTTACTTCTTCGTTTTCCTCAAACAGACTCTCGCTGCCGTCGGCAAATACGACTTTGATTTTGTAGTGGTTCGGCGCCGTGTTTTGAAAGATCTCCGTGCATAAATTTGAGCTCCTGATTAAGCCTTGATGCGCGTTTGGATTGATTCGGTTGGCGTTATCTTTGAAGCATAAAAAGGGCATTCCGGTCTCAAAATAGCTCGTTAAAATTTTCTTCCAAAGCTCCTTTGCCAGGATGGTAGATTTTGAAATTTTATCGTCGGCCTCGTACTGCTCGTAACGCGCTTCAAATTCCGCGCCATATAGATCGCTTAGATCGCTTACTTCTGCAGGATCGAAGAGCGTCCACTTGCCGCCGCTTTGAAGCCTTTTCATAAACAGATCGTTTATCCACAGCGCGGGGAAAATTTCATGCGCGCGGCGCCTCTCCTCGCCCGAGTTTTTGCGCAGATCGAGGAAATCGCTCACATCCATATGCCACGGCTCGATATACACGGCGATAGCGCCCTTGCGCGTGCCCAGCTGATCGACGGCGACGGCGATGTCGTTTGTGATCTTTAAAAACGGGATGATACCGCCCGCGGCGTTTTTATGCCCGTCGATGCTGCCGCCCATCGCGCGCACCTTGCACCAGTCCCAGCCGATACCGCCGCCGAATTTGCTCAGTAGCGCCATCTCCTTGTAACTATCGAAAATCCCCTCGATATTATCGGGAGTGGAGCCTACATAGCAGCTGCTTAGCTGATGGCGCGTCGTGCGGGCGTTTGAGAGCGTCGGAGTAGCCAGCATGACTTCAAATTTAGATATGAGATCGTAAAATTTCTTCGCCCAGCTCTGGCAGTCAAGCTCGTTTTGCGCAAGGAACATCGCGATCGCCATAAACATCTGCTGCGGAAGCTCGATCGGCGCGCCGCTTTTATCCTTGATGAGGTAGCGATCGTAAAGCGTCTTGATGCCTAAATAGTTAAACTGCAAATCTCGCTGCGGCTGCAGATAAGAATTTAGATCCTCTAGATCGTATTTTTCCTTAAGCCCGAGCATTATGCGACCCGCCGCCTCGCCGCGAGCGAAGTAATCCCCCAGGCTGTTGTAGCCGCTAAAGCCCGTTACTTTGTGATACAGATCGTATAAAAATAGCCGCGCGGCGACGAAGGTCCAGTTCGGGCGATCCACGTCGATCTTCTCGACTGCGGTTTTGATGAGGGTTTGCTGGATCTCTTCGGTGGTGATCATATCGCGAAACTGGATCTTTGCGTCCACCTCAAGCTCGCTAAGGCTTACGTTTTCCAGCCCCTCCACTGCCTCGCTCGTGTATTTTTTGATCTTACTTACGTCAAGTTCCTCGGTTCTGCCGTTACGTTTGATTACTTTCATATCGTTCCTTGAAATTTAAAAATGCAAATTTAGCGTTAGTTTCCCAATATAAAATACGTCGTCAAAAGAGACGGCATAATAAATGCCTCAAATCCGCCGTCTTTTAAATTTACGCTAGATGCGCTGCAAAATCGCGCATTATAGCCAAAATTGCTTAAGTCTATCTGTCATTATTTTGGCTTATAGATTTTAAAATTTAGCGAAGTGGGCGGAAACAATGCGGTAAAATTCGAGCGAAATTTTATGGCGCCACCGCGAAATTTTGCAGATAAAAATTTGCGCAGAGCCTTGCGAAATTCTGCGCCGAAAAAGTAAGAAATAAAAAGAGCTTTGCAGGCAGGTTTAAAATTTGCCCGCAAAGCTTAAAAATTTAATTGTGCGGTAGCGGGATAGGTTTGCCGTTTAAGATCATAGAGTTGCTTGCCTTATCGAAGCTAAACTCCATCTTAACCCCATCTCCATCAGGCTTAAGAAACTGCGAGCCGTAAACTTCCGCCATCGGCGCAAAATCGCGCAGGCTGTCATAAGGCGATAGGAAGTCCGTGATGGTCGTATTTATCGTAGCTTTGCCGTCCAAGCTCATGCGCTTAAAAAGCTGCGTCTCGTCGATGTAGCCGCCTACTAGCGCGCTTGCGTTAAAAGCAAATTTCTTGCCGAGGCTATTTTCAAACGAAAAATCATTCACGTTGATTTTCATATCATCTTTTAGCAGCTTCATAAAAAGCTCTTTATTTTCCGCTAATTTTTCGCCTTCTTGTGGATTTGAGATAACAGACAGATATTTTTCGAAAAGTGCGGCGCTAAAGCTGGTATCGACACCTAAATGGATGTTTCGCACTAGCACATCGGCGATTTTTAGGCTTTGGGCTTTATCGCTTTCGTTGAAATTTAAAATTCCATCTTTTACGCGGTAGCTACCTTCTGTGCTCATATCCGTAACTACGACGAAGCGCTGCTTATCTACAGTTACGACGAGCTCTTTTGTGCTGCCTGCAAAATCTATGTCATTCAAAAAGAGCTTAGTTATATTATCGTCTAGATCTTGGATACCGTTTTTAAAGTTTGCCTCATAGATAAGATCCTTCACATCAAGACCCGAATCCTTGCCGTCGTCTATAAAAATTTCACCGATTTTAAAGCCCAAGGCTTTTATCGTTTTACCGCTCATATCGCTCGTGCCGTTTAGACTAAGGCCTGCAAGACGTCCTATTCCGCCATCTTCGAGCACATTTATATCGGCTAGCTTTGCGCTAAATTTAACCTCTGTAGGTCCGTAGTTTAGATGCGTGCTAAGCGGCGCGTCAGTCTTAAACAGCTTCTTGCAAGGCTCTGCGTAATATGGCGTCTTAATCGTTAAAATTCCGTCGCTCTCAAATCCATCCGCAGCGTTTTTTACGCTATGCTTAATAGTGTAGTCATAGCGAAAAGCAAAATCTTCCGGGAAAATTTTAGCAGGATCCGGCTCGTCCGTATCGTTGCTATCTTGCGCGCCTGCTTTTTCCTTTAGCTTGCTAAAGCCCTCGGCAAGGCTTTTTTGTAGTTTCTCTTTTTTTACTACGCCCTCGATAAAGCCGCTTGAGTTGCTATCTCCAGGATAAAATTTAGCGCTTTTAGTCTCGAAAATTTCGTTTCTAGCGATAAATTCCGCAATCTGCTGCTCAATCGCCGCGCTGGCACTCTTGCCGACCGCACCGTCAACCGTTTTGGTTATGCTATCGTTTACACTTTTAGCTACGCCCGTTTTAGCGTCCTTTGTCGCTACAAAAACGCCCACTATAAGCGCTACGATGAGCACTAAAGCCGCGATGATCTTTTTCATCATCTCTCCTTTAAATTTAAAATTTATTTGGGTGCGTATTTTGCCGTAAATTTCTAAAATTTTCAAATTCTAGCTTAGTGTGCTTTAACCTAAAAGAAGTTATAATCGCGACATTAATATCAAAATTTAGGAAAACTTATGGCAAAACAAACGAAATATATTTTCGTCACCGGCGGAGTGCTGAGCTCGCTGGGTAAGGGCATTGCGGCGGCGTCGATCGCGACGCTTTTAAAGCATGCGGGACAAAAGGTGCGAATACTAAAAGCGGATCCTTATATCAACGTCGATCCCGGCACCATGAGCCCGCTGGAGCACGGAGAGGTTTTCGTCACCGACGATGGCGCGGAAACCGATCTGGATCTTGGGCATTATGAGCGGTTCTTGGATGAAAATTTAAGCCAAGATAACAACTTCACCACAGGCAAAGTCTACAGCTCCGTCATCGAAAAGGAGCGCAGGGGCGATTATCTGGGCAAGACGATCCAGGTGATCCCTCATATCGTAGGCGAGATCGTGCGCCGCATAAAAAAGGCAGGCGAGGGCAACGACGTGCTGATCGTCGAGATCGGCGGCACCGTAGGCGACATCGAGGGGCTACCGTTTTTAGAGGCGATCCGCGCGATGAGAGTGGAGCTTGGTAGGGTAAATACGATGAATATCCACCTCACGCTAGTGCCTTTTATAAAAGTCGCGGGCGAGCTTAAAACTAAGCCCACGCAGCACAGCGTAGGCGAACTGCGCCGCATCGGTATCAGCCCCGATATGATAATCTGCCGCTCCGAAATGCCGCTAAATCGCGCGCTTAAAGATAAGATCGCGCTAAGCTGCGGCGTAGATAAAAACTGCGTCATCGAAAGCCCCGATAGCGCGAGTATCTATCAGATCCCACTTGCGTTTTTGAAACAGGATATTTTAACGCCGATCGCGGAGACTTTAAGCCTAAACAAGCTCGAAGTCGATATGAGTAACTGGGACAGCCTAGTTAAGCGCGTCATCGTGCCTACGAACGAAACCACGATCGCCTTCGTCGGCAAATATATCGATCTGAAAGAAAGCTACAAATCCCTCACCGAAGGGATCATCCACGCTGGCGCTACGCTTGATACGCGGATAAGCTTAAAGTGGGTAGATAGCGAAAAAATTGAAGCAAGCAATGTGGATGAAATTTTCCGCGACGTAAATGGAATTTTGGTCGCGGGGGGCTTCGGCTCGCGCGGGGTGGAGGGTAAAATTTTAGCCATAAACTACGCGCGAGTGCATAAGGTGCCATTTTTGGGTATCTGCCTGGGGATGCAGCTTGCGATGGTGGAGTTTGCGCGCAATGTTTTAAAATTAAAGAACGCCAACTCCTCGGAATTTGATCCTCAGACCGAAGATCCGGTGATCTACCTCATCGACAGCTTTATCGACGCGAGCGGCAAAAAGCAGATCCGCACGCATAAATCCCCTATGGGCGGCACTATGCGGCTGGGCGGCTATGACTGCGACGTCAAAAAAGGCTCACTTTTGAGTAAAATTTACGGCGAGCAAAAAACTATCCGCGAGCGCCACCGCCACCGCTACGAAGCCAATCCGAAGTACCGCGCCGATTTTGAGAAGCACGGTCTTATCGTCTGCGGCGAGAGCGATGGGCTTATCGAAGCGGTCGAGCTAAAAAACCATCCGTTTTTTCTGGGCGTGCAGTTTCACCCGGAATTTACCAGCCGTTTAGTGCGCCCAAATCCCGCTATTTTGGGCTTTATCGAAGCATCTATAAAAAATGCTAGGTAAAAATGAGATAAGGGAAATTCTAAAATCGAGATTTGCGAACGATCGGCATACTAAAATTTCTGAAATTCCCTTACCCTGCGAGCTGAAGGATACCTATAAGGCGGCTTTGCGCATAAAAACTGCCATCGAAGAAAACCAGCGCATAGCCGTAGTCGGCGATTACGACGTCGACGGTATCGTAAGCACCGTCATAATGAGCGATTTTTTCAATCAAATAGGCGCGGAGTACGTCATTAAGATCCCGAACCGCTTTACCGACGGATATGGGCTAAACAGCGAGATCATAGGCGAGCTTGAGGATGTGGATCTCATCATCACCGTAGATAACGGCACCTCCGCGACGGAAGCTGCCGAAATTTGCGCTCAAAAGGGGATCGATCTCATCATCACCGATCACCACATGCCCCCGCCCGTGCTACCGCGAGCTTATGCGATAATCAATCCGAAGCAGCCCGATTGCACCTTCCCGAATATCGAAATTTGCGGCGCGCAGGTAGCGTGGTATCTCGTAGGCGCGCTAAAAGAAACCCTCGGCGTGAACTACGATATGGCAAGCTCTATGGATATCCTCATCATCGCCATAATCGCCGATATGATGGAGCTACGCGATATGAATCGCGCGCTTTTACGCTTCGGCATCAAGCGGCTAAATAGCTCAAACCGCGCCTGCTTCAAGGCGATTAAGGAGCACTATTTCAAAAAGCACTTCGAATTCGACGACATCAGCTACACGATCGCGCCGCTAATCAACTGCACGGGGCGGATGGACGATGCGACGATGTCGTATAACTTCCTATGCGCCAAAAATATCAGAGAGGCAAACCACTACCTAGAGACGATAAATTCGATCAACAACTCGCGCAAAGAGGAGGAGAAAAACCTCTACGACGAGATCGTAAAAAGCGTCGATCCGAGCGACAACGTCATCGTCGTGTGGGGTCCGCAGTGGCACGAAGGGATCATCGGCATCGTCGCAAGCCGACTAAGCAAGACCTACAAAAAGCCCGCGATCGTCTTTAGCGTGAGCGACTCGCGCGCCAAAGGAAGCGCGCGCAGCATCGGTAAATTCGATATTTTAGAGCTAATCTCCTCGCAAAGCGAAATTTTAACGACCTTCGGCGGACACAAGGGCGCTGCGGGCGTGGGGATCAATCCTGCGCTGCTGCAGGAGTTTAAGCGGCGCGTAAATGAGCGCATTACGCCCAAAGACCTGAGCGATTTTAGCGCGCAGGACGATCTGCTGGGCGAGCTGGACGCGTCGCAGATAGACTTCGAGCTACTTGAAATTTTGGAATTTTACGAGCCCTACGGGCAGAAAAATCCGCGCCCGCTCTTTTGTATCAAAGGCGCGCGCGCCCGCAATATCAGGGAGATCGGCAAGGAGGGCAAGCATATCAAAATGGCGCTTGACAAAAACGGCGGCAGCGTCGAGGCGCTGTTTTTCAACTACGACTTTTTGCCGCGCGCGGGCGAGCGAGTGGACGCAATCTTTACGATTAGCAAAAACAACTTCCGTGGCACGATCACGCCCGAGCTCATCATCAAGGAGCTAGTCCCGAGCGGGAGCTAAATTTTAAAATTTAGGCCTGTTTGGCGTGCATTTCGCGCCGGACACGGCCTTTAAATTTAACGCTCGATCTATGAGCTAGGCCGCGCATTGCGCACTCGGCGGATTTGCCCTGCTACAGCGCCCGTCTGCTCTACTCGCCCGATATGTATTGCGCGCCCGGCGCATTGCCCTATTACAGCGCCTATCTGCTCGACTAGCTTGGCGCGCATTTGCACGCTCGGCGCGACTTTGAAATTTAAGCGAGCTATGGATTTGACTTGCGATGCGAGCTCAAGCGTGCGATTTCGGGGCTAGACACGGCGCGCAAACGCGATGCGTTATTTTCAGCTCCCGCACGGTTTGCAAACTCGACGAAATTTTTGGCGCGGTAAAAGTAAAATTTAAACGTTTCTAAATTTTAAAATTTTGCGAGGGCAAGCGGGGGCGGCCTGAAACAGACATAAGGGCCCTGCAAATGAAATTTCGGATAAAATTTTATGAAGCGGCGGGCGGGCTAAATTTTAAAATTTGACCCGCCCTAAACTCAGAGGCTAAAAAACCACTACTAAAAACCACTTAAACGGCACGGGTGCCGAGATCGCGTGTGGCAAGCCCGCAGGCATGACGATACTTTGCCCCGCTTTTACGCGGTGTTTCTGCCCGTCGATCGTGAAATCGCCCTCGCCCTCAAGCACGTAAACGAACGCGTCGCCGTCGGATTTGTGCGAGCTGATCTCCTCGCCGCCGTCGAAGGCGAAAAGCGTCATATTCAGCGCAGGATTTTGCGCGAGGGTGCGCGAAATCACCTTATGAGGGAATACTTCGACTAGCGAAGCAAGCTCTACGGCCTTAGCGGCGTCGATATTTTTGATGTGTTGCATAAGCTCTCCTTGAAATGAAATTTGATCGATTGTAGCTAAAATTTAGCAAGCCCGCTTTGATGAGCATCAATCCGGATCCGCGCTGAAAGGATTTTTCAGAAAGATCGGGATGAAATTTATCAGATATAGCGCGACCGCGGCGATGAAAAGCGCCGAGGGGATCATCACGTATAAAACAAAGCTCTCGCCCGCAAAAACGGCTCTTAAAGCCCCCGCGAGCAGAGCCAAAACGAGTGCCGCGCGGCTTAGGCGCGGGAAGTTTAGCGGCGAAATTCCGCTGTGGCGCTGGCCTGCGATCATCCCTACGAAAAGTATCGCTCCATACATATAGCAGATCGCGATGACGTGCAGCGGCGCGACAGCGTATCCCCCGCGTATCAGCTCCCAGCCCAGCCACAGGTACCCCGCCGCGCACGCAGCCTGCAACGCGTAGTAAAACGCCATATAGTGGCGGCTTAGAATTTCGGCGTAGTGTAGCTCGCGAAGCTTCGCCAAAAACAAAAACCCGATGCCAAGCGCGATAAATCCGCATGCCGCCTCGCTTAAAAAGGGCGTCGCGAGCGCCAAAGCGAAGGCAAGGAAAGCGGCTAAATTTTTGTAGATAAAATTTGGAATAAAAACGGCGTCGCTTAGCCCCGCCTCTCTTAGCGCTTCGTTGCCGATGACGACGCTTATGCGGTAGCTTACGACGGCGATCGCCGCGACGTTGATATGCACGAAGCTAAGCAAAAACTTCTCATCTCCGCTCGCGCCGTAGGCCGCAGAGCAGGCGCAAAACGCCGCAAGGACCGCCAGGATGCTAAAATTATTCGAGTTTTTATCCAGCCACAAAAGCCATGCCGCAAAGATGAAAAATACCGCCCAAAACAGCGCCGTGATCGCCGCCGCCGCGCGTAAATTTAAAAAGCTCGCGATAAAAGCTGCGATCAGGCAGGCAGCAAAAGCAAGCGAGACGGGCTTTAGCGAGCCCTCGAAGTTCGCCCAATCGGGCAGCGCGGTGAGCAAAAACGCCGCGTAGATGCACGAGGGCGCCAAAAACAGAAAATAAAATTTATGAGCGGCGACATAATCGATTTCAAGCGCATCGGGTGCTAAAAAACTAAGCGCGCCCAGCGCCGCAAAAAAGCAGGCGCAAAGAACGAAAGTGCGCATTGGGTGGGAGAAAAAATTCCTCGCGCGCTCATCTTTAAATTTAGGCGCGTAAAAGCCTAGCCGCTGCGCCGGGCACGGCTCGGAATTTTTGAGCTCCTGCGGCGAAACGGGCTCGGTTCGGTCTTGCGTGGAATTGGTCTTAAAATTCCGATCGGAATTTTTAGAGCTTTGCGAGAGGTTTTGCGCGGAATTTGGATCGGCGCTTCTGCCGCTTTGCGAAAAACCCTGAGTGGAATTTTGATCGTAGCTTTTACCGTTTTGTGAGAAGTCCTGCGCGAGGTTTTGATCTTTGAAGCTTTGCGTAGGCTCGGCTTCTCTATCGCGAGCGGAATTTTTAAAATTTCGCGTAAAATTTAGAGCGGAAATTTTGAAATTTTGCGCGGGCGCGGCTTCCAAGCCCCAGTCAAAATTTTTAAAATTTTGTGTAAAATCCGAGGCGCAAACTTTAGAATTTTGCGCAACTTTGCAATTTCTGCGTCCGAGGCTCAATCCGTGCGGCGCGCTGACCGTGTCTTCAAGAAAGGATCTACGCGGCGCGAGAATTTTACTTTCAAAGCCTAGTCTGCGCGGCGTGCGGGTTTCGCGCCCAAAACTCGTCCAATTGCGAGATTTAGCGCTCTTATCGGCACCTTCGCCGGCGCGGATTTGCTTTTTTAAATTTGCAAATTGCAGCGCGGCGAGGTTAAATTTCTTCAAATTTACGGGGCTAAAATTCTTAAAATCGCGCGCGACATGTAAATTCAAAAAATTCCGCACCGCACAAAACGTGTCTAGAGTGGGATTTTGCTCGCTACCTAGCCTACTTGTATCACAAAACAGCGAGCGGTAGGCGCTCAAAAGGGCTTTTAGAGCGCTGTGCTGCGCGCTCAATCCACAATGCAGGCAGGCGGCACGAGCAGGGTAGACGGATACGCGCTGCAAACGAGCGCTCGCGCTGGGATCGCGGCCCGAGTGGACATCTCGGTTCGCGTCAACGCGCCGTAAACCAGCGCCCGCGCTAGAGCTACATCGCAAGTAGGTACTCGCTCTAGAGCCGCAGTATGTATCGCTGCTAAATTTCGTCGAATTTCGCGCAGAAAAACCGTAGCGCACTGCGCCGTTCAAGAGCATACTCACGCTATAATCGCAGTTCACGCGGCTGCGCAGTTCGTATTTTGGTGCGATAAAACCACGGCGCCCGATGTCCTGCGAAAGGCTATATCCGCTTGCGCTAAGATCGCAGCATCCGATGTCCCGAAAGAGCCTGTCTATGCAAGCAACGAAATCATAACATTTAGTATCCCGCAAGAGCCTGTGCCCGCTCGCTCCGACATCGCGACATCTAATACTTCGCAAGAGCCCATGCTTGCATGCGCTGAGGTCGTCGCATCTAACGCCCGGCAAATGTCCGTGTCCATACGCGTCCGGATCGCGATGCGCACCAAAGCCCTGCTTGCTCGCGTCTGGGCCGTAACGTAAGCTTAAATTTCGTGCGGAACCTTCCTGCTTGCGCGCATTAAAGATAAAATTTCTATTCATAATAGCTCACTCCCCTAAATTGCTCGCTTACCACGCGCTCTTCGTACCGCTCGTCGCGCGCGCTTAGCGGCTCATCTAGGCTCACGACGCGCCTAAGCCCCATTCCTTTGGGCTCGAGCTCAATGATCTCGTGACTTAGACGTGCGGCTTCGAAGCGGTCGTGGGTCACCAAAAGGCAGGCGAGCCCCTCGCGTTCGATCTTTGAGACTAAAATTTCGATCAGCACGCCGCGCAGATCGCGATCTAGACCTACAAACGGCTCATCAAGCAGCGCCAGATCACAGCCGCTAAGAATCGTGCGTAAAAATGCCGTGCGCTTTTGCATGCCGCCGCTTAGCTCGCGCGGGAATTTATTCAGATCGCTCGGACTTAGCCCGATCTTTGCGGCGAGGGCGTAAATTTCGCTCACGCCCGCAGGGCTAAAAATTTCGATATTTTTAAGCGCCGTGAGGTTCGGTAGCAGGCGGTTTTCTTGAAACAAAAAGCTGATTTTTTTAAAGCCGTTTTCGATCTGCCCGCTTTTTTTATCCTCCAGCCCGCAAACCAGCCGCAAAAGCGAGGTCTTGCCGCAGCCGCTCGGGCCAAAGAGCGTCTTTACTTCGCCTGCGCGCAGCTGCAGTGAAAAATCTGAAATTATAACGTCGCGCAGAATTTCGTAGCGCAGATTTGAAATTTTTAGCATCATCTGCTCCACGGCATCAGTAAAATTTGAAGCGGCTTGGTCACGAGATAATCAAAAAGCGCCGTAAAGGCTATGACTAGGCACACATATGCCATAACCTCGACCGTATCGATATTGACGCGCGCTTCGGCTATCTTTGCGCCGATGCCGTCGTTCGCGCCCAAAAGCTCCGCCATCACAAGCACTTTCGCGCCGTTGCTGACTGCGACGTAGATCGCGGGAAGCAGCCGCTCGATTAGGTGCGGCGCGTAGAGGTAGCGCAGTTTTTTTAAAATTGAGCTTTTGTAGCTGTCAAAAAGCTCGGTGTATTCGGTGCTCACGCTAGCCATCGCCTGCGCCGCGGACGCAAAAGTCATCGGCGCGACTACGATAACGACGGTAAAAAGCACGCTTGTATCGCCGAAATGAAACCAAAATATCGCAAGCACGATCCAAACGATGGGCGGCGTCGAAAGAAGCACGGTAATTAGCGGGTTTAAAAAGGCTCGCAGGCTTTTGAAATACCCCGCCGCAAGCCCGCTGCAAATCCCAGCAAAAAGCGCGAGGAAGGTGCCCACAAGCGCGCGCTTAAGCGACAAGGCCAGATCGTTTGCGGCGAAATTTTTTAAAATTTCGCACGCCTTAGAAAAAACAGTCGCGGGTTCCGGAAGAATAAGCGGCCCGTAAGCCTCGCTCACCACCTGCCAAACGGCTATAAAAAAACACACCGCCCCTAGGCTCGCAAAGCCGCCCCACAGATAGTCTATGACGTAAAACGCGGGGTTTTGAGCTTTGCGAATTTTATCGATTTTTAGCATAGAAAAAATTCGTCCTTAGGCATCGCGCCGCCGAGGAGCTTAGGGTTAAATTCCATCAGAATTTCATAAAATTTCAAAAGCTCGTCCTTGATCTCGCTAGGCTTTTTGACGCATAAATTCGACGTATCGATACTCATAAATATCGCAGGCGGCGGCGCGGGAAAGAAATTTGTCCCGATCGCTGCGGCGCTTTGTTTGTTCGCTTTGATCCACGCAAGCGCGTCTGTCAAATCGGCGTTTAAAATTTCAAAATCCGCCTTTTTCGCGGCGTAAAAATCGGTATCTGCGATGATGCCCGCTTGCGGGATTATGGGCTTTACCGAAAACGCCTGCGCCCACATATCGCTTAAATTTGCTCCTCGTTGCACGGCGATGCCCGATACTTTGCCCTTTAAGATCATGGCGCTTGCTAACGGCTCCACCGTGATCGCGACGTCGTAGTCCTTAGCCAAAAACAGCTGCGCGCTCTCTGCGGGGCTGGCGGTATAGTCGATATTCAGCCCGCTAATGCCCTGCTTTTTCGCTATGGCTCGCACGATGATGTCTAGCATATCGTTTTTAAAAGGCATTACGATCTTTTTGCCCTTCAGCTGCGCAAATTCCGTTATCTTCTCGCCCTTGCTCATCACGAAATTTAGCCCCTCGGTGAGGATATTTACCATACCGATCTTGCGCCCCTGATTTGCGAGGTTCACCCCCACGTTGCTAGGGCTCATCATGACCTTGTACTCGCCGTTTGCCACGCCTGCGCGCAGCTGATCGGGATCGCGCCAAAGCTCGAGTTTGGCGTCGTATTTTTTGCCGATCTGCCCCTGCATGCACGCAACGCCGATGATAAGGCTAGGCATCGCGGGCGCGCCGTAGATAGTGAAGGCCTCCTTCGCAAAAAGAGGGCTAGCAAGCCCGCTAGCCGCCAACGCAGACGTTAGTTTTAAGAAATTTCTTCTTTGCATTTTCTCCTCTTTTCATTCCTGCCAAACGGCAAGATTTTGATAATCGATGTGCAATTATATCAAAAACAAGAGTGATTCGGTTTGATTAAGCTCAATAGTCCCTCTTTAAATTTTAATGCGCTAAAATTTTAAACGTCCGCAGCGGTAAAATTTTATGCTAAAATGGAGAAAATTTAAATTCAAGGACACAAAATGAGAAGCGACATCATCAAAAAAGGTTATACGCGCGCACCGCACAGAAGCTTGCTAAGAGCGACGGGGCTAAAAGACGAGGACTTTGAAAAGCCCTTTATCGGCATAGCAAACAGCTTCATCGAGATCATCCCGGGGCACTTTTTCCTCAACAAATACTCCG
>CAUSCW010000040.1:0-17600 GCA_963530195.1 uncultured Campylobacter sp. | reverse complement strand
GTATGCAGTCTAAGACATCGACATATCTCTGCTCTTCGCTCATCGGCTCGGCAAAGCTCACCAAATGCACGCCGTTTGGAGCCGCCCAGTAGCAGCCGCTCGCGGCCAGCGCGTCCCAACCCCGCAGATAGTGCACGCCGTCCCAAATGAAGCTCTCCTTGCCGTCTAGCCAGGCGTCCGGCACGAAGCGCATGATCTGCGCTGAGGCTAGATCAAGCACGCTGTAGCCGTATAGATCCTGGCGAAAAACGAGGTAAAATTTGCCGTCTGCGTGGCGGATCAGGCTAAAAAATTCCGCCCGATCGTCTATACAGCGCCAGCTTTTTATCTGCGTTTTGCGAGCATCAAACAGCGTGTATTCGCCACCGCTAAAGCTTGCCGCGCCGAGCCTATATGCGTCCTTTACGATCTCATATCCGCCGCTTAAATTTATCGTTTGGCACCGGGTAAAATTTTGCCCCTCGAAAAGAGTTTCCGCCTGCCTGATGCGCGCTTGGTACTGCGCGGAATTTACGGCGTTTGCCATCGTGCGCTCCTTAAAATTTCATGCAAGCGGGTTAAATTTTACGCTGCCGCCAACGGCTCTCGCTTCTTAAATTTCATCCGAACCGAATAAATTTAGCCTCGCATGGCGGCAAAATTTGACCGATAAACGGCAAGCTCAATCATTTGGCGGCAAACCTACAACTATTAAGTGCAATCCGTGAGCGCTATGCACCCGCGCCTAAATTTTAAATCTTGCTTTGCGAATTTTTAAAATTTACCCGCAGTTTCGGCGCTCTGCGAATACTTGCGATACAGTGCCGCCTTTAAACGCTCGCGAAAGTTTGAAATTTTACTGGCGTATAAAATTCCGCGGCGTTTAAATTTCACGATATTTAAAATTCCGCGACGTTTTAAAATCCCACGAAAATCCGAAATTCCGCGAGTATTTGAAATTTCGCAACCTTTAAAATTCCACTAGCGCCTTAAATTTTATCCAAGCGCAGGCAGCCAAACCGCCCGGACGGGCAGACCACTAAAATTTACTCGCCCTGCGCTGTGCCGCTGGCTATCATTCAAAATTTACTCCCCAGAATTTTGCTCCTATCAAGAGCGCAATAATCTCGCCACCAGCTATTACTCAAATTTACTTTCGTTACAGTGCCGCTATCGTATAAATTTAAAATTTTACTCGCCCGAGACGCTGCGACTATTACTCGGATTTGCCCTCTTCTTTGGCGCCCGAAATTTTATCCAGCACCTTTTTGGCGACCTCGCTTTGATTTAGCGCTTCGAGCATCGCGGCTAGCTGCGTGCCGCCCTTGGCGCTTAAAATTTCGCCGAATTTACTCATCCCCTCGCCTACGCTGCCTTCGTTTGCGATGATCTTAAGATCCGCCGCGCTTAGCGCCTTGGCCTGCTCTAGGCCGATGTCGCGGTTCGCTTCGATCTGTTTGATCGAAATGAGATAGGTCTGATAGCCCTGATTTTCGCCGATCTCGCGCGCGAGCTCGATCTGTGCGTTTACCGGCGCGAGCTCTTTTAACCTAAGCGCCTCGGCCTCGGCAGAGCCTATCTTTAGCGTACCCTGCGCCTCTTTGTCCTTCATCTCCAAAAGCGCCGCGGCGGCGAGAAACTGCTTCTCTTTATCGCCCTGCGCTACTAAAATTTGATTTTCCTTGATCGCTTCGGCGTCGCGGATTTTGGCGTTTTTGCGCGCTTCGGCGTCGATCTCGATCTTGCGCTGCTCCTGCTCGGCCTTTACGATCTCCACTTGCTTTTTGATCTCGGCCTGCTTGACGTCGTTTACCCGCACGACCTCCATCGCCTTTTCCTGCGTGATCTTTTGCTGATCCTTGATGAGCTGCTCGGCCTGCTCCTTTGAGATCGCGACTTCGCGCTCGTTTTCGACGGTTTTAAGGCCTACCATCTTATTGGCTTCCTGCTGGCGCACTTCGGTTGCCTGCGCGGCTTCGATCTCGGCGATCTGAGCAAGCTTGGTGTTGTTTGCAACCTCGACGCGGCTTTCCTTTTCGATCTGGGATTTTTTCTTCTCCATGATGTTAAAGATAACCTTGCTGCCGCTGCTATCGCGGATATCCATCAGCTCGATGTTTTTGACGGGCTCGATACCCCAGTTTTGCAGCTGCGTCTTTACCGCCTTGGTAAAATCATCTCCGAGTTCGGAGCGTATCTGCAAGATGTCCTCAAGCACGCGGCTCGAAAGGATCGAACGAATCGAGCCTTGAATGATATTTGTGAGCTGATTGTTCAAATCTTGAAAATTATTGACGCGTTGCGCGGCTAAATTTGAATCCACGATCCTAAAAAACGCCGTGATATCGACTACGAAAGGAAGCCTGCCAAGATCATACGCCTCGTAATCCTCGATCTTGATGCTAAAAACAGAGACCGGCAAAACGATCTTCGTAACGCCCAGCGCCGGAACCCAACTCGGGAATTCGTAGTAGCTGTTGCCGTTGCCGGTATCTTTGCCGTAACTCGTCGTCTTGCGCGCGCTTTGGACGATATGCACTTCGTTCGTCTCCACTATACGCCTGAAAAACAGCGGCACGATGATAAAAAGCGCGATTAAAACCCCGACGGCGGCGCCGATTAAATATAAAATTTCACCCATTTTCTCTCCTTTAAAAATGCTAAATTTAAAATGGATTATATAAAAATTTACTTTGAAAAATAATAAATAATCGCAGCGGCGGCAGTTAAAATTTACGCAATTTTAATGAGGTTTTTTGTAATATCGCAGCGTATATTTCAATACCTTTTAGGAGAAAAAATGAAAAAATTTTTACTGCTGCTTTTAGCGGGTGCGCTTTTTGCGAGCGCGGCAGAGCTTAGAACTATCAAGGATATGGACGGAGCTGAGGTCAAAATCCCCGCAAAAGTTGAGCGTATCGCGGCACTCTGGCACTCGAACAATCAAATTTTACTGGCTCTGGGCGGAGCGGATAAGATCGTCGCCACCACCGATAACATCAGCAAAAACGCATGGTTTCTTAAAATTTATCCGCGCCTGGCGCAGATCCCCGTGCTACTAAAAAATAACGATGTAAATTTAGAGGAGCTGATGAGCCGTAACCCCGACGTAGTCATCATCTCAACCGCACTAGCGGGCGAAAATTTAGCTAAGCAGGGCTTTACCGTTTTAAAGGCGAGCTTTAGCGATTACGAGCAGATGAGGCGCAGCATCAGGATGTGCGGCGATATGCTAGGCGGCGACGCGCCGCAAAGAGCGAAGGATCTGATCGCAAATCTCGATAAAAATATCGCTTTGGTTAGCGGCCGCACCGCAAATTTAAGTCCCGATAAGCGCCCGCGCGTCCTTCACATCGTAGGCGGAAGCGATCTTTTAAAGATCGACGGCAAGGGCACGCTCATCGACTCGTGGATAGAGCTGGCCGGCGGAACGAATGCGATCACCGCTACAAAAGGTCCGATGAAGACTATCACCGCCGAGGAGATCATCGCTAGCAACCCGCAGATCATAATCGTGGGCGGCGATCACAACGAAGATGCGGTAGAGAAGATCAAGGCTAGCCCGGTTTACAGCGGCACGGATGCGGTCAAAAACGGGCGCGTCTACGGCAATCCGCGCGGGGTTTTTAACTGGGATCGATACGGCGCGGATACGGTGCTTCAAATTTTATGGGCAGCGAAAACCATCCAGCCCGAGCTTTTTGCCGACATCGACGTAAAGGCCGAAACGAAGGCGTTTTATAAAAAATTTATGAATTACGAGCTAAGCGACGCGGAATTTGGCTATATTTTAAAAGGACTTAACCCGGAGGGTAAATAAGACGCGGCACCGAAGCAACGGCATCAGCGCCGCACCTAGCAGGCTGCATCTGTGCCGAATGCTCATCGTGTAGTAGGCGGCGGATACATCGGCACAGAATGTTTCATTGTGCGGCGGCACATCGGTGCCGAGCAGACTGCCTGTCCTATCTCGACACCAGATATACAAATCGTCTAGTCATACGGGCGAGCGGCGTCGTATCGTCAAAATAAGCGGCACTATCGCATTTTTGGCGCGTTGAAGTGCGGATGCCGCCCGCATAAAGCGCAGATATCATCGTTGCTCGGCGCGTCGATACCCGAATGAGTGGCGTCACTGTCACATTATCATCATCAAAGCGGCATCGGCGGCGGGCGGCGTACCGAGCAAAGAGCGCGCCGAATAAGCGGTGCGAGGCGGAGTAAAATTTAAACTCGCGGTGGGTAAAAAAGGATAAAGCAACGACAAGCAAACAAGGGCAAAATAAAGCTGTAAGATAAAATTGAAAGCAAAAGGAGCGGTCATGGAAATTTCATTTTTTACGACGCTTGAGCCTGCTTTAGCGGGTGCTTGGATACCCTCATTTGCGATGGTGCTGATACAGTTCGCGTATATGTTTATCTACAAAGAGGTCGGCAAGCGCGCCACCGATACCTCGTGGTACACGCTCGCGGACAAGCGAAATGCAATCATAAGCTCGCTGCTGCAAGTAGCGCTGCTTATTTTGTCGGTGTTCGTGCCGCTTAAGACGGGTAGCGCGTGGTTTTGGATCGGAGCGGTGATCTACGTAGCAGCTTTTGCGGGCTTCATCAAGGCGTTTTACGACTATGCGGCGACCCCTGCGGACAGAGCCGCACAAGGCGGCATCTACCGCCTATCGCGCAATCCGATGTATTTCTTTTATTTCCTCGGCATGGCGGGCGTTTGCGTCGCCTCGGCGTCGCTGTGGCTACTCATAGTGATAGTGCCCTTTGCCATACATATACAATCATCTCGTAGTCCTGGGCGAGAAGCGCTACTGCGAGCGAGCCTACGGGCGGGAGTATTTGGAGTATAAGCGCAAGACGCCGAGATATTTTTTTGTTCTTTTAAGAACAACGCGCGATTGAGCTTTAAAACAGAAGCGTAAATTTAGATAGCGATTTTAAAATTTTAACTAGACTTGCGGGCTAATTTTAAAATTTCGCCCGAAATTTTAAGAACTGCGAGATATAGGTTTAAATTTAAACTAAATTTAAACCCGAAATTTTAAATTCATTCGCTATCTAGGCTAAATTTAAAATAGTCGGTATTTAAAAACGCCATTTTAAATTTACGCTTGCAGGCATTGAGGTGTCCGTGAAGTCCGTGAGACTCCATAAACAGCAAAATCAATTACGACGGCAGCTATAAAACAAAGCCTAATTCGCTCTCATACCCGCATGTGCCGCTAATTTTCGCCTGCATACGCAGATAAGGCGCTCGGATCCTCAGGAGCGAACCGATTGTCCGAAATAAAGTCATCCTCGCCCGAAAGCACGCTCATCGCGCTGATACGCGAGATTAGCAGGCGATCCTCGGCGATGTCGGCGCGATCCGAGCCGATAGTAAGCGACGTAATCGCCGTGCGCCCGATGACCGCGCGCCCGCCATCCATCGTGCGAAGCCCCCAGATATCGTGCAGCACCGCCGGCTCGCCGTCCACCCGCCCTACGTAGAGCATCACGTGGCCGGGCATATACAGCAGGGTTTTATACGCGACGCCGTTTTTACCGATGAAGCTAAGCTTTTCATCCGCGCTCATCCCCGCCAGCGAAAAACGCTCGCCGCGGCCCGATTGCGCCTTAGAATTTCGCGGCAGCCACAGCCCGAAATTCGCCAAAAAGTCCTTCGTCAAAAGCGAACAGTCGCGAAGAAATTTATACCCGCCCCAGCCGTATTTCTGCCCGAGCAGGCTAGCGGCTACGATCTTTGAGTTTTGCTCATCAAGCGGCGCGGGCCAAAGCCTCGCATCCTCCGCGCTGACGAAATATCTCCTGCCGCCAAACTGAGTTAAAATTTCGCCGCCGAATACACTTCGTACGCCGAGCGTGCCGCCAAGATCGCGCTCGCCGCTAAAATCATACGGCAAAATCGTGCCGGTGCGCGCCCTAAAAAGCTCCGCGCCGTTTACGTCATAAACGGCGGCGCCGTCGCGCAGGATCGTTATAAATTTAGAATTTGCGTAGATATCCGCCTGTTGCGGGCTGATGCGCTTTATCGCGTCGCTTCTGATCCAGCCCCACACGCCGTCGTTGCGCACGAACGCCCACGCGCCGTCTCTACTGTAATGCGACAGCAGCAGCGGATAGCCCACGCTCATGGCGGAATTTGCGGCGTAATCAAACGGCTCGCCCTCCCCCGGCTCGCTCGGATCGCCGAAAATCGGCAGATCGCTCGGGATATTTCGCAGCAGTGCATTTTTTACCGTTATAGCGGGCGCTGAAATTAGTCCGAATGCCTCTTCGTTCGCGTTTATACGAATGCTTTGATAGATCGCATCGTCGTATATCCTGCCTGCGGCGTCAAAGTGGCGTCCCTTGGCGTAATTAAGCCCCCAAAACGTGTCGATTTCGGCTTTAATCGGCGCATCGTCAAACCAAATTTTAAAATAGCGGCTCTTAAACGCGCTTCCGCTTATGTTTTGCACCGAAGCGGGAGCCGGCAGCCGCTCGCTGTTTTGAGCGTATTCGAGATCTAAAACCGCGGGATTTTCCGGGATAAACTTATGGGTGGCGCAACCTGTGAGAACCAAAGCTGCGAAGATAAGAGATACTAGTCGTTTCAAACAAAATGCCTTTTAAAAAATTTTGGCTATAATTTTGCCAAAAAATAGGAAAAAACTTGATAAATTTCATCATCCAAAAGCTAAAAGATCGCAATATTTTTATCACGGGCGGCGCAGGCGTGGGCAAAAGCTACGTAATAAAAGAGCTCATCGAAAACTACCGCGCTCGCGGCAAGCTCGTCATCGTGCTCGGCAGCACCGGCATCAGCGCCGTAGAGATCGGCGGCGTGACCGTGCATAGCTTCTTCCGCTTCGGCATTTGCAAAAACCACGAGGAGCTAAAAAGCTTCGATCGCAAACAAAGCGGCAAACTAAGCGAGCTGCGAAAAATTTTAGCCCTCGCAGATCTCATCGTGATCGATGAAATTTCGATGATCGGCGCCGAGCTTTTCGAGATGATCTATCTTAGAATTTCAAATTCTAAATTTAATGGGAGGCTGCTAGTTACGGGCGATTTTTATCAGCTTCCGCCGGTACGCAAAGAGGGCGAGAGCGCGCCGCGCGCGAGCCTATTTAGCGACTCGGATTACGCCTTCGGCTCGTATGCGTGGAGGCAGTGCGAGTTTTTTTACGTCGAGATGATAGGCTCCAAGCGCACCGCAGATGCGGCGCTATACCGCCTGCTTTGCGAGCTGCGGCTCGGCATCACGAGCGAGCAAACGGCGGAGCTGATGCGATCTTTGATCATCGATGCCGCGCGAGCAGAACCAGATGCCACGATAATCTCGGGCCGAAACGCCGAAGTAGATGCGATAAATAACGCCAGACTAGCCAAGCTTAATGCGCCGCAGAGCAGCTTTGAGGGCGTTTATGAAGCGCTGCAAAGCGGCGTGAGCGAGCAAAAAATTCAAAAATGGATCGCCTCGCTAAATACGCCGCAAAGTCTGACGCTAAAAGAGGGCGCGAAGGTGCTGTTTACCGCAAATAAAAGCGGCGAGTTTTTTAACGGCGAGCAAGGCGTCGTCGAAAAGATCGAAAAAAGCTCCGGCGGCGAGATCGAAAGTGTAGTCGTAAAAAAGCCCTCGGGCATACTAAGCCGCGTGGGGCTGCAAACATACGAACTAAGCGAGATCGCCGCAAGCGGCACGGATGCCGAGCAGATCGTGCTGGCGCGGTATTATCAGTTCCCACTCAAGCTCGCATACGCCATCACGATCCACAAATCCCAAGGCATGAGCATCCCGCAGCTCATCTGCGACATCGATAGGATCTTTGCCAAAGGGCAGCTCTACGTGGCGCTTTCGCGTGCGACGAGCCTTGCGGGGCTCGGGGTGATATATACGCGCGCAGAGCCCTTGCTACAGTATTTGCAGCGCAGCGCAAGCGCGGATGAAGCCGTGGTGAAATTTTATCAAGAGAACGAATTTTATAAAATTTCGGATCAAAAAATTTAAGGAAACGTATGCAACTAGACAAAGCGATAGCGCTAAGTAGAGCCAAACAAAAAAAGTGCATTTGCAAGGTAGTGATGATCTATGCCAAGATAGCATTTTTATATCTGTTTCCATTTATAGTGATGTTTTCGATCGATGCGGTATTTAAAACAGACGATGATACGGATTACAAGATGATCGAAGTCTATCTTATCTACGCGGTGCTTTTGATTATTTATGTTGCTTGCATTTACGACGGCATTGCAGACGCCGCTTATGAATATAAACTATTTTACAAAAAAGTTTTGGTGCGCACGGCGATCTCACAGGCGTATCCGCAGCTTACTTATTCGCCAGGACGTGGCATAAGCGCGAAGGAATTTAGGCGAGCGGGGATCTTTGCAAACTCCGATTTTATCAGCGAAGATGAGATAAAAGGCGAATGGGATGGGGTAAAATTTAGCCTTAGCGAGGCGATTAGAATCAAAAAGAACTACGATCTGGGCATAGACAATACTTATGTGAAGCTAGCTTCGCTTGCAATGAGCTTATATGATGCGTATATGGATTTTAGCGGCAGCGTGCTGATATGCGAATTCGGCAAGAGATTTTACGCCAAAACCATCTTAGCGAGCCGCGAGCTAAATACAAAAATTTTAGGCGAGAAGGAGCTAATGGACAACGTCATTTTTAATAGCGAATTTCGCGTGTTTGCTGACGACAAGGTCGAAGCTCGCTATCTATTGACGCCCGCGCTGATGGAGCGACTAAACGAGCTAAAGCGATACTACCATAAATTTAGCATAAGCGCGGCGTTTATGGATAATAAATTTTACCTATTTCTAAACGGCGCGCCGAACCGCTTCGAAACAGAGCTATTTAGCATACCTCCGACAACCGGAACGGCGTATGCTCATCAATACGAACTGGCTGAGATTTTAGAATTAGTAAGCGAGCTGGGTCACATAACCGGGGAGCTAGAAAGCAAAATTTAATCAGCCCGCATAATTTAAATTTAACGGGCTAAATTTGACCGCCCTATTACAGTCCCGCTTCGGCTTTTAACCGCGCAGCATACATCTCGCGTAGGCGCGGTACGTATTTGCCGACCGCACCGCCACCGATCGCTCTGCCGTCAGCCTTTACGATCGGCAGCACCATCAGCGTCGCCGCGCTGATAAAGGCCTCATCGGCTTCATAAACCTCGCTCATTCCAAACGCCCGCTGCTGCACGCTAAGACCCGCCTGCTCGGCAAGGCCTAGGATCACCTTGCGGCGGATACCGGGCAGTATGTCGTTTGAAAGCGGTCGCGTGATCAGAACGTCATCTTTGATGATAAACGCGCTGGAGCTCGAACACTCAGTAACCAGCCCGTCCTCGATCAAAAAGCACTCATAAGCGCCCGCCTTGTGAGCCTCGTGCTTTAGGATGCACTGAGCTAAAAGCGAGATCGATTTTATATCGCGCCTATGCCAGCGGATCTCGGGCAGGCTTACGATCTCGATCCCCTCTTTTGCGAGCGGATTATCAAAAATTTGCGTATGATAGACGAAAGCAAAGACGCTAGGCTCTATGCCGCGGACGTAATCAAAATCCCGCATCGCCGCGCCTCTTGTGATCTGAGTGTAGAAAGCGCCCTCGCTCACGCCGCCCTGCGCGATGAGCTCATATAAAATTTCCTCATATTTTTCGCGAGAATATGGAATTTTCAGCTCGATCTGCGCGGCGCTGCGCTCAAAGCGCTCCCAAAAATCCGCTCTGTCGCAAATTTTAGAATTTACCACGGGGGCTACCTCATAGATGCCGTCTCCAAGCACAAAACCGCGATCAAAAGGGCTTATCGCGGCCTCTTTGGCCTTACAAAATTTGCCGTTAATATAAACTATCTCATCGCCGCTCATTCCGCTGATTTCAAACATAATCGCTCCTTGAAATTTCGCACCATTTTATCTTATAACAATTTAATTTAAGATATAATGCCGCAAAAATCGAAGGAAACCCGATGGATAAATCAAATTTTAAAGATAGGCTTTTAGAAATTATGTTTCATGTCTCGCACAAGCCGGTACTCTTCCGTGATCTACTCGAAGCCAACGCCGAGTTTAACGACGGAATGCTCGTCGATCCTTCGAAGCTAAATTTTAAATTTAACTACGGCAAATCCTACGTGATCTTCGCCTGCTTCGCATTCGTCTGCGTAATGTTTTTGATAACGCTGACGCACGCGATGTTTGAAAAGATCGACTTTCACTTCTCCATTTTATTTACGATCATAGCAACATCTGCGGTTTTTATCGGCTTTGATTGCTTTAAGGCATGGGCTAGAAAAAAGCTTACTCACGAGCTCATCAAACGTGCTTGGGCGAACCATTTCCTCTACTTTCCTTACGAAAAATACAGCCGCATAGTCGAAAATATCTACAACGAAGCGATCAAAAGCGACATACCAAGGCGCGATCTGGAGCAATACGTGCTAAGCAAAATCGTAGAAGTCGGCGAAAAATAGTTTTAAAATACCGCAAAATTCTATAACGCAAAAAGCATTTCAACCCAAGCAAATTTTAAAATTTTATTGCGAAATATGCGGCGCGTGGACAAGACGTAAAATTCCGGCTCGAAAAGCAAGCGGCACGATGGATAAATTCCAAATCAAATTATATGCCGGTACTGCAAAAACTACGGCATAGATTACGATATATAAATTTTAATTAAAGTCTATACTTTCCTGCGCGACATTTTGCTACGGCTAAATTTCACTTCATAGAATTTTATCTATCGCTTCTTAAATTCTAATCTCGTTTACTTACTGCCGATTTAGCAATCCGTATTATGTAATTGAAGTTATGTTTAACTATTTTAGGGTAAAATCACGCAATATCTAAGGGATAATATTAAATTTAAGAAAAGGATAGTTTATGAAGCTACTTTTTTGCATTATTTTTGCACTTTGCAGCAGTGTTTTTGCGGGCAGTTTGGAGCAGATTAGATCTGCCGGAGTCGTTAAAATCGGTGTTCGTGATGGTAGGCCGCCTTTTAGTGATGAAAAAAGTGGTAATTTCGAAGGCTTTGAAATCAACCTTGCAGATGCTATAGCTAAGAGCATATTCGGTGATAAGCGCGGTAGAGTCGAGTTCGTCCCTTTAAATGCCACCGATAGGATCTCTGCATTACAAAATGATAAGGTAGATCTTGCAGTCGCGACCATCACGATAACGCAAGATAGAAAAAGGCAAATCGACTTTTCTTATCCATATTTCTCGATGAGCTTGGGAGTTTTGACGCGTAAAAGCGATGGCATCAAAAGCATAGACGATCTTTCAAACAAAAAGGTCCTAGTAGAGGGTAGCGGGACTACGGCAGAAAATTTTTTGTATAAAAATAAAATCCACAATCTAATCCATTGCTCCATTACTACCGAATGCTACGATATGCTTAAGCAAGGCAAAGCCGATGCTTACGTTAACGATAATCTCATCGTGCTAGCTTATTCCATTATCGACGACAATTTAGAAGTAGCAATCCAAAATCTAGGTAATCCGGAATTCTTAGGCATCGGAGTGCGCAAAGGCAATACCGAATTGCTTGATCTGATAAATAAAGAGCTTGTTACACTTAGCAAGCAGGGCTTTTTCGAACGTTCTTATGATGAAACTTTCAAGCCATTTTATCAAGGCGCTGCAGATAAAAAATATTTCTTACTAGATGGACTTTATGCCATATTTTAGGACGAAATTTAGCAGTGTTTTATCTAACGACTTCTGCTAAAACGTCATTTATGATAAGCGGATAATATGCGAAATCCAATTTTAAGGACATAAAATGAAACTACTTTTTATAGCGGCTCTATTTTGTGCGGCGCTTTTTGCCGATAGCCTAGATCAAATCAGACAAAACGGCGTCATTCGCATCGGAGTGCGCGACGCCCATCCACCGCTTTGCGAGTCTAATGGCGGCAAATTTGAAGGATTTGAAATCGATCTTGCAAACGCTATCGCTAAAGAAATTTTCGGCAAAAAAGAGGGCAAAATCGAGTTCATCCCACTAAGCGTAAATGATAGAATTCCATTTTTAGAGGCAAATAAGCTTGATTTGGTGATCGGTCTATTTAGCATCACCAACGAACGAAAAAGAAAGATCGATTTCTCCCTCCCCTACCTCTCCGTAAATTTAGGCGTATTAACGCGCAAAGCCGACGCTTTTATCGATATCGCACAGCTTCATGATAAAAAGATCGTATTCGAAGGCGACGCGACGGTAGCCGAGAAATTTTTCAAAAACAAAGGATTTAAAAATTTAGGCCATTGCGCTTCGGCTAAGGAATGCTACGAAATGATTCGAAATGGCGATGCGGACGGCTATATAAACGACAATCTCATAGTGCTTGCATATTCCGTCATCGATGATACTTTGGAAGTGCCGTTTAAAAACCTAGGCCCTAGCGATTTCATCGGCATCGGCGTGCAGAAAGACAATAAAGAACTACTTGATTTCGTCAATGCAGAGCTCATCAAGCTAAGCAAAGAGGGCTTTTTCAAAAAGGCCTACGAGCAGAGCTTTGATCCATTCTATCGCGGTACGGCGGATAAGAAGTATTTTCTGCTAGACGGAATTTATAATATGCTCTAAGAGCTTGCTTTAAATTTTTAAGTCCGGCTTTTAGAATTTTAATAAATAAAATTTCCTGCTTCGTTTGAAGGCGGAAAAGAGATTAAATTTAAGGATTTGCCATGAAATTGCTTCTTGCAATGTTACTACCATTTATCGTTGCTTTTGCCGATAGTTTGGAACAGATCAGATCAAAAGGCGTCGTTCGCATTGGTGTTTACGACGGACAGCCTCCTTTTAGCGAGCTAAACGATGGAACTTTTGAGGGTTTTGAAGTTACGATGGCGCAGGCCATAGCAAATGATCTTTTCGGCGAAAAAGGCGGCAGAATCGAACTTGTGCCGATGAAGGTCGAGGATAGAATTCCAGCATTAGTAAACAACCGCGTAGATATCGTCATCGCTACGATTACCATTACGCCTGAACGCGCGCAGCAGATCGATTTTTCAACACCGTATTTTTCGGTAAATCTTGGAGTTTTAACCCGCAAAGCCGATAGAATAAAATCCTTAGCCGATCTGAAAGAGAAAAGAATTTTACTCGAAAGCGGCGGTACGGGCGAGGCATTTTTTAAACAAGAAGGCTTTGGAAATTTTACATTTTGTAAGATCGCCAGGGAGTGCTACCGCATGCTAAAAGACGGCGACGTGGACGCCTACGCGACCGATAATCTAATCGCAATGGCATATCCGGTAGTCGATAGCGAGGTAGAAGTACCGCTTAAAACGCTAGGTAAGCCTGATTTCATGGGTATTGGCGTGCAGAAAGGTAATAAAGAGCTACTAGACTTCGTCAATGCAGAGCTTATAAAGCTAAGCAAAGAGGGCTTTTTTGAAAAGGCATACGAAGGGACTTTTAATCCATTTTATCACGGCGCTGCGGATAAAAGATATTTCTTGCTAGATGGAATTTACAGCTTCTTGTAGGATTTGCGGCTTATTTTAAAATTTATCACGCAAGATTTATCACGTAAATTTTATCTCCTGCTTGCTATACTTTAGCTCTTGCAGCGGGGATCACATAAAATTTATCGCGCAATCTTACTCGTTTAAATTTTTCAAAAAAGCTTTTTCGCGAGCGAAACGGCATTTATATAAAATTCCGCTCGTTTAAAATTTATCTTGCATAAATTCCATGGCAGCTTGAAATTGCCAGAATTAATTTAGCTCAGATTTTCATTATTTCAAATTTTACTCAAAATCTCTTTGTTAGGTTTTTTTACCACTTGCAATCCACTCAAAATGCCCCCTAAAAAAGGGTTAAATTTTGCAGTCAAGAATTTATTCTGCGCAAAGAGTAAATTTTTACTACTTAAAATTACAAACGCAGCCCCCCTCTTTTAAAAACCGATCAGTGATTTTCATATTGCAAACTGATCTATTTTTATGTATAATCGCAAACTTTACGAATTTCAAAGGATCAATATATGAAAAAATCCATCTGCTCCTCTATGCTTAGCCTCGCAGCGGTGCTCGCACTAGCGCCCGCACAAGCGCTTTGCAATGCAGATTATAATCCGCCGCTTATCCATACCCATAATAACCTCTATTCGGCTGGATTTAGCGGCAATACTAGCGGCAGCGGTAGCACCAGCCCAAATGGCAATATTACGACGATTACGGGCGTTACAAGCGGCGGGACGGATTATTCCGGCAGCGTGATTTACGGCGGAGGAAGCGGCGACGGAATTGCGGGCTTTACCGAGTTAAACTCTGCCTCCAACAATAGACTTACGATTAGAGGCACAAACGCTTACGTGGGTATCGCAATAGGCGCCGAAGCCAAGGGCGTATCAGATAATTACGTGAGCTTAGAAAATGGCTCTAAGGTAAATTTAGTCGTGGGCGGGCAAGGCATAGCGGCGTCTAAAACGGGCAACGAAGGCGAAGCGACGCGAAATCAGGTTTTTGTAAAATACGGCGCTGAAATTACGGGAAATGCCGATAACTTCGGCGGCAGCTCAAATAGACATTATAATATCATCGGCGGCAGAAGCGGAGCGGACAAAAAAGCCTCCTCTAACGCCGTAACAATCGACGGAGGCACTATCGGTAACGGCTCCGTTACAAACGTAATCGTAGGCGGCATAGTAAGCGGTAGCGGTGATGCCGTATCGAATAGAATAACTATCAAAGGCGGCACATTTAGAGGGAGCTTCGATATATTCGGCGCTCAATCCTCCACGGGAAAAAGCAGCTATAATAGCGTCAATATAACGGCGCCTTATTACGGCGGCACAAGCACTATTACTTTAAGCGGTAGTGGTAGAATTTGGGGCGCAGCGGGCGGAAGCGGAAACTCTAGTGCAAACTCCGTAACCATAAACGCAAGACTAAAAGCGCAAAATTACCAAGTAATCGGCAGCCAAGCAAATAGCGCTAGCGTAATGAGCGCAAATCGCGTAGAAATCAACAACGACGATGCAATCGTAGGCAGCGTCACAGGCTCTTTGGGCGGCGCCTCAAGCTCGCGAAGCGTAGTTGATCTTATAAAAGGTACAGTAAAGGGCGATGTTGCAGCAGCAAACGGCATCGCAGGTGAATCGGATGGCGATAGAGTTACTCTAGGGGCATTCGATTCTAATAAAGGCGTGCACGTAGGCGGCAATGTCTATGGCGCACGCGCGGGAAGCGTCAAAAATGCGGTCGTTTATATCAATAAAGAAAGAACGACGATAGCAGGAGACGTCTTTGCGGGCTACGCTACAAGCGGCAGCGTCGAGAATAGCAACGTAAATTTTAGAGGCGGCACGATAAACGGCACGATCTACGGCAGCAATAGCTCCGCAGACAAAACCAATACCTTGCATATCGAAAATTGGGTCGGCGGCGGCGTGAAAAAAGCCAAAGACATTAAAAATTTCGGCTCTATAAATTTTCACGATCTATATTCCACTACCCAAGCCGATGCGCCTCTCACTCTAACCACTAGCGGCAATACAAATTTAAACGGCACAAAGATAGAGGGTATAAAATCAGATCTTGGCGAAGGAAAGTACTATCTGATCCATAATTCAGGCGGTGGCACGATCACCAGAGCCGCACAAACCGTGCAAGATAATCAAATTTATACGATTGCAGACAAAGATCACTATCAAATCACCGGCACCACGATCGAAGTCGAAAACAGTAAGAATTTAATCATGCAAAAGGGCACTCTAACTCGCTCTTGGATAGACCCCAACTTCGATCAAAGCGAGCTAATGCAAAATCAAAATTCCAACAAGGTCGCAGGCACCACTGAGCTATTCGGCAATAAAGGCAACACCGTAATAGTAAAGGAAAATGCAGGCAATCTAGGCGGTAAAAACATAAGCTCGGGCAGAGACGACGCTACCGACGGAAGCAATAGCATCCACGATAACTACGCCAAGATCAAGGGCGGAAGCAATATAGGTGAGATCGACGGAGGATATTCAAATTCCGCTACCTCGCAAGAAATTTATAATAACCATGTAACTTTCGAAGCAAGCGGAATAGACGTGGGGTATGTAAATGCTGGCATCGCACACAGCAGTAGCGGTGGCGGAAACGTCCACGATAATAGCGTAACTACGAATGCTACCATAATCCGCAATAGCATTTACGGCGGCAATACTAGCAACGGGGAAGCCAAATCCAATATCGTAACTATAAACAACGGCAGCGTAGGAGCAATGGCGGTAGGCGGCAAGGGAAACAGCGCGATTTCCAACACCATAACTCTTAACTCGGTAAACGTAGGCGGAAGCGTATATGGTGGAAAGGCTAGCGGCACCGCCTCCTCCAACACTGTAAATTTAAACGGCAACACGCAAGTTGCTGGCAACGTCTACGCAGCGGAAGCTACTAGCGGCAGCAACAACGTAGTAAATTTCAGAAGCGGCAGCGTAGCAGGCACGATATACGGCGTATCTAGTGCAAACGCTAGCAATTCGGGCAATAGCCTAAATATCCTATCTTCAAACTCCGGCAATGGCCTAAATGCAGGGAATTTTGCAAATTTCAATAAATTGGAATTTAACCTAGCCTCCCTTAGTGAGATTGAAAACGACGTTTCATCAAATGCTAAAAGAGCTTTAAGCTTAACCGGCTCCGGCAATACCGACCTAAGCGGTACAGATATATTCGTAAACTCGGCAAGAGAATTTAACGCTTTAAACAATGCAAGCTATCCAGATGGCGACAATAAGAAATATATCCTTGCCTATAAAAGCGGAGGCGGTAAATTTACCGGATATGATCCGCGCTTTAAAGACAAGGGCTACGTAACTCAGCTAAATAAAAACTATGTCATAAAAGATGCCAATGCCTTTAGCAGAAACATAGGCGGTATGCATATAAGCGAGGATGAGAAGGAACTTTATATCCAAAAGCTTATTAAGACTAACGAGAGCATAAATGGAGACTTTGATGCGGATGAGCTACAGAAGTATCTTGGTGCCGGCGGTCTTAACGGAAACAACATAGATATAGGCAAGGCTGGAGAGGATAAGAATTTTAACGCTAGAAATATCCACGCAGCAGGCGCAAATAATACGTTAAATTTTATCAGCGGTCATAATGTAGGCATAATAAGCGCAAGCGGCAGCAGCAACACCCTTAACATAGGAGCTAGCAATAGCTCTCCTGCGGCAGTAAATTCCTTAAGCGCTAAAAATATTAGCGGTTTTGACAGGTTAAATTTCTTCCTTCCTAGCTCTATTAGAGCAGGCGATAGCGTACTTACTCTAAGCGACCCTACTGCCAATACCGATCTAAGCAACGTAAGCAATATTACGGCTTATATAAGCGGAGTAAGCGGTCCGATTAATCCAAGCAGCGAGATTCATCTAATCAATAAGCAAGGAAGCGGAAGTCTTATAGCTCCTAACGCAGCCAATATGCATGCAACGCTAAATGTAGGGGTAAGTCTAAGCTATAACCCTAAAATTTATCAAAGCGGCAATTATCTAAATTTAGGCTTTGATGCTTCCTTGGCTCCTAGCGCGCGCGTAAATTCTAATACCAAATCCTTCGCCGAAACTCGTGCTGCAAGCTTAGCTAGCCTAAAGAGCGG
>CAUSCW010000039.1:0-18254 GCA_963530195.1 uncultured Campylobacter sp. | reverse complement strand
AAAAAATATGCAAACATCGCCTTGGGCGAAGCAAACGCTAGCGCGCTGCCGTCTTTGAGCCTTGCATAGGCGCGAAATTCAGGGTGCGCGCTAGTATCGATGCCGTATTTGGCGCAGGTAAGATTTACGTCTTTGAGCCACGTAAGATCGCGCACACTTTTAAAATTCTGCGCCAAATCGGAACCTGTATTATCTGACGCGCTTAAATTCTGCGCCGAGCCGGAGCTCTGAGCCGCGGAATTTTGCATCTCAGCTGCACCGCAAAGCGCTATAAATGTCGCCAAAATGAGTGGAAATTTCACGCTAAATCCTTCGATCTAAAGATAAAATAGCCCAAAACGAGGCTCGCCGCGCCCAGAGCGATCGGATAGAGCAGCGAAAAGGCGATGAAAAGTCCGCGCCCGAAGTGATCTAGGATAAAATACGCCGTCGTGCCGATGACCGCAAGATCGGGATCAAATAGGCTGATGGCGGCAATGCGGAAGTCCTCCATCGGGTTTGCTAGGGCGATCGCAAAGATCAGATTTTCGTTCACGCCCGTTTTTGCGAGCAGTCCGATCAGCACGAGATCCAAAAACGCAAGGCAGAAAAGCCAGACGAAAAACGCGAGTCCAAGCCCCATCTCTTGGCTTTTTGAGACGGCGCAGATCAAAAATGCAATCCCTAAAAACGCCGCGCACAAGCTAAAAAGCAGCCCCGTATAAAGCAGGCAGATCGCCCACGGAATGCCCGTGCCTTTGATCGCACCCCAAACGATCGCCAAAAGCAGCGATAAAAATATCGGTACGAAGACTCCAAACAGCCTTCCTAGCGCCTTACCGTAGTAATACTGCGCTTGCGAGATCGGAAAGCTTAGCAGGTATTCTAAGATATTTAGGTCGCGATCTGCTAGGATCGCCTTGCTGGTGGTTACGAGCACGAAGACGGGCAGGATGATGATGCAGATCTGAATAAACAGCAGCAGCAGTCGCGAAAGCCCGCTGAAACCGAGCACGCGCGAATCGGTCACCCCCGTGATGAAAAACGCCGCCACGAGCCCGCTAAAGATCAGCAGATAGAGCAAAAACCAGCGCGAACGGAAGGACTCTTTGATGTCCAAAGCGGCGATGGTGAGTAAATTTTTCATTCTTTTCCTTTATTGCGCCTCGGTGCGCTTTTAAATTTAGATTTCTCGCGCGGCTTAAATGCGCCGCCCGTCTTTAAATTTTAGCCTCGTTTTGCAGCGCGGATTTCGCGACTTTAAATTTCGCTCGTCTGGCGTTTAAACAGGCGGCGAAATTTTATCCGCCGCCTGCGACTGCGACTCGCGCATAAATTTTAAATTTACGGTCCAGACTTGCAGCGTACTCAAACAGCGCGTCGTTCGCAGCCCGCTATCCGTAATCCGCCGCAGTTTTAAATTTAGCCGTTTGACGGGCCGCTTAAGTTTCAGCTTCGTAAAATTTCAAAACCAGGCGTATCTCGCAGCATAAAATTTTAAAATTCTAAAAATCTCAAGGCAGAGAGATTTTGTACCGGATATTTTAAATTTACGACGAACTTTTAAATTAGCGTGCCCGCCTAAATTTTAATTCGGCAAAGCGAATTTTGCGCCACGCGTTAAATTTAGCCGCGTTGCGAGATGAAATTTTGCAGCCGTCTTTTAAGCCTGGCTTTGCCTCGCGCCTAAGTCGCGAAGTAAAATTTTATCTCAGCTATGGCGGCACGGGCGGTACGCTGAAATTTCACGCTTTAAATTTAGCGCAAAACATAGGGCTGCTCAAAATTTCGCTTTAGCCAAAACGTCCTTAATGCGCGTGCCCCGAATGCATATCGTGCGCAGTGTCGTTACTTTCGTGCATCTGCCCCATATCGTGCGGCGAGCCTTGAGAGTGCGTCGTGCTGCCCACATCGCCGCCCATGCCATGATCTGAGCCGTGAGTATGCCCCATACCGCTCATATCGTGTTGCGGCTCGCTCATACCGTGCTCTGCGGAGTGAGGATCCTTCATGCCGCCCATATCGCCATGATCGTGCATACTTCCCAGATCGCCGTGCGCATCGCGACCCATATCGCCCATTCCCATGCCGTGCGAGCCGCCGCCTGCTTTAAGCGCCGCGACTACTTGATCGAAGCTGAAGTCTTGCTTGCCCTCTTGCTTGTTTTTAAACGCGCCCCAGCCGAACGACATAGGGGTTTTAAAACCGCGATAAAAGTGCGCCGTGCGTGCGTCGATAAACTCGCCGTTGCCGCTAGCGTCATTGATGTAAATTTTGGCGTCCTTCAGCCAATTTAACTTGTCGTTGGTAACCATGAAATCCACCAAGCAGCCGATGTCGTCAAAGTAGTGGTTTTTGCCGTCCACGCGCACATCGACGCTGAAGCGGTTGTCGCTAATCGCCATCTGGCAGTGCTCGCATACGTCTCTGTCGTAATGGACGTTACCGTAGTCTTTCTCGTCGCCGCAGCCTAAAAACGTAAGCGCCGCAAGTGCGCAAAGTAAAAATTTAAACATTTTTATCATCTACGATCCTCCCTAGATCCATACAAATCATTCTTTTTACCAGCCCTTCAACCTCGTCGAGCCTATGCGAGATAAAGATCAAGCTTTTGTCTTTTGCATACTTACGTAAAAGCGTCTTAAAATGCTCGCGCGCGCTCGGATCGAGATTGGCGGTCGGCTCGTCGAAAATCATCGCCTTGCTAGCTCTGCCGAATGCTAGCGCAATTAAAAATTTCTGCTTCATACCGCCGGATAGCTTATGAAAGGGTTTATTTAAATTTGAACTCAGATCAAGCTCCATTTCACCGCAAAATTTTACTATATCCGCTCTGCTTGCGTCCGCCGTACGCTCGGCGAAATAGATGAGCTCATTTAGGCTTAGCTTAAGCGGCGGCGGGGTTTGCGGCACGAAGCTGATACCGCGTAGTGCGCGGCTGCGCTGCTTAAACGAATCAAATCCGTCGATAGCTACGCTGCCGCTTGTGGGTATGTATTCGCCTAAAATCGTCCGCATCAGCGAGCTTTTGCCGGCGCCGTTTTGCCCGACGAAAAGCACTTGCTCGCCGCCTGCGATATTTAGATCGATATCTTTTAAAACGAATTGATTTGCGAATTTCTTGCTTACGTTTTTAATCTCTATCATAGGCTTCCTTAGATCATATCTTTTAGCTTATTGCCGATACTCAGTGCGTCGTGATGACACACGTCGATACAGCGTCCGCATAGCGTGCAGTCGATCCCTTTTAGCATAAATTTGCTCTTATCGCCTAGGTTTTCGGATGCCTTTTTTTTAGTGATGTCCAGTACGTGCGAGACGAAGCAGACGTCTTGGCAAACGCCGCAGTGATCGCACCTGCTCTTATCCCAAGTAATCTTGCTAAGGCTTGCTTTCGCCGCAAGCGAATAGGTGCTGCCTAGTGGGCATAGGTGCGTGCACCACACCCGCCTGCTAAAAAATACTTCGAGCAAAAACACAAAAACTATCCAAAGCCCCGCCAGCGAGAAGCCGTAGATGATGAGGCGCGATAAAATTCCCACGACGTTAAAAATTTCAAAAACGAGTAGATCCGTAATCGCGCTTAGCAGCAAAAACACCGCCCAGATCGCATAGCGCATACCGCGAGGCAATGAGCGCTCCTTGATGACGCGCTTAGCAATTAGCGTATTATGCAGCTTCTCGCCGATCTCGCTAAGCGCTCCGTAAGGACAGATCCACGAGCAAAACGCCTTACCGCCCGCGATGAAGTAAAACAGCAAGATGGTGCCCGAGCCGATGAGTAGATTTATCGGCAGATCCTTGTGCGCGGCGATCACCTCAAGGGTGGCAAAGGGATCTGCTAGGTGAAAGCCAAGTATCCGCGAGCCGCTGATGTCGCCCTCTAAAATTTGAATATCCGCGCGAAAGGAAAGCACGAAAAGCAGATGCACCAAAAATACCGTAGCGTAGCGCAGAGCCCGAATGCTGGGACGCCATTTGCCGCTTTTATTTTTAAGCGCAAAGGTCGAGAAAAAGCTCGTATTTTTGATCGTGCATCGCGAATTATATTTATCCAAGAGCTACTCTTTAAATTTTGAAATTTCATCCGCGAGCTTATCTAGGCTCTCGTCGCTTACGTTGGTCAGTAGTCCGCTCATCAGGCTGTTTTTGATCTTGCCCGCCTTATAATCTTTGAGGCTTGCTAAAATTTGATCCTTGCTCTTGCCACCGATCGGCGGAGCGATCTTGCCGCGTCCGTCATCGCCGTGGCAGGGCGCGCAGCTTACCAGATAGGAGCTGCTAACCTTGAAATCGCGCTCTTTGACGCTCTGCTGCAAAATTTTAATATTTTTTACGTCCTTATCGTCGATGAGATCGACGCTTTTGCTCTGCGGCGCGGGCTTTGCTTGCACCTGTGGCTTAGCTTGCTCCTGCTGTGGCGCGTTAGAATCGTCCGAACTAGCCATAAAGATCATCAGCGCGATCAGCGCAATGCCTAGAATCAAAGCTAAAATTTTGCCCGGTTTCATTTCTGCTCCTTAAATTGTCGGTTGAACTCGTAAATTTCTTTCGCCATCGTCTCTATCTGCTGCTCGCTCATGCCGTTTACGAGCTGCACCATAAGAGGATTGGGTTTTTCTTTAAATTTATACTTTTTAATCATATCCACGATCTGCGCGTCGGTTCTATCCAGAAGCGACGGGCCTATGATGCCGTTGGCGTAGTCGTCGTGGCACGCCGAACAGCGCAGGATAAAATCATGCCCAAGCCGTTTTTTCATCAGGTCGAAATTTAGCTTTTCATATTGATTTCTGATGCTCGAATACGCCACGATATTTTTGGTCGTTTCATTCACGTCGCCGTTTAGATTAAAATTTACCTTTCGCTCGCCGTAAAAATCGTAGCTTACGAACTTATCGTCCTTCTTGGGCGCTTCGCCGCTTTTAACGCTGATGCGAGGCTTTGCAGTATGATTTTGTTCCGCGCTCTGCGATGCGGAATTTGAACTCGCGGAATTCTGATCCGCAGAATTTTGCCCTGCGGAGCCTTGTGAAACGGAATTCTGCCCTGCGGAATTTGCAGCGGCGGAGCTTGAATCGCCGTCATCTCCGCAGCCGCATAGCAAAAGCGCCGCAGCTAGCGAGCAGAGGTAGAATTTAATGGAGTTTTTCATTGTTTTCCTTCATAGATTGATTTGTAATCCGCCCGCGGGATTATCTCGATGATACGCGCCGGGCAGAGCTCTGCGCACGCGCCGCAGCCGACGCAAGCGCTGCGGATCTGCGGAGCGAAATGCTTGCCTGCTTCTATCATAGCTATGGCATCGAGCGGCTGCGGGTAAGGACATAGCGACGCGCATAGATCGCAGGGCTTGCCCTCTTTCGCCGCCAGCGCTGAGTTTAGCTCGCGCTCCTGCTCGGTCTTGGCGGGCTTTAGGCGCAGATCGCTAGATTTTAAGACCTGCCCGAGATACGCCAAACAGGCATCTAAATTTTCAATCACGGCGATACCCATTTTGACCTTTTTAGGCTCGTTCGTCTCGTGGCTGAGCGCGCCGCTTGGACAGGCGAGCACGCAAGGAAGCGCGCCGCAAAGATAGCAGCCCCGCTCTTTGGCATCGATGACCGGGGTACCGATGTCAAAAAGATGCGTAATATCGAGCAAATAGATGCTGTGATAGGGGCAGACCTGCACGCATTGGCCGCACTTGATGCAGCTAGAGCGGAAGCCGCGCTCCGCCAGCGCTCCCGGCGGGCGCAGATACAAAGAGGCGGAATCCCCGCTAGAATTTTGTTTTATGGAATTCGGCGCGGAATTTTGTCCTGTGAAATTTATGGAATTTTGCTCGTTTAAATTTTGCGCTTCGCCGCCCGCGGAATTTGCAGAATTTTCATCCGCAAACAAGCTCGCTGCCCCGAGTGTTCCAAGTGCTCCGCCGAGTAGTTTTATAGCTTCGCGTCTATTCTTTGTCATTGCCTCATCCTGGGTTTTGGATCTTTTAGCAGTAGCTCAGGCTCTGAAAACGGAGCGAGCTTGGAGATGAAATTTAAAAGCGCAATCCCGCTGGAGCCGTAAAAAAACCGCACGCTTGGCTTATGCGCCCAAAGCCTGTCTGCGTAGGCGTATGAGCTGTAACTAACGTCGCCGTAGCCGTCGCCATCGCGATCAAATCCGTCGTAATCGTCGAAGTAATTGCCACTCCATTCGTTTTGCAAGAGCTTGGATTGGGGCGTATCGTTTAGCACGATCTCCATATTGCCTTTAAATTTATTGTTTTTAAATACGCTTTTTAGCTGCGTGGCGTGGAATTGCACGCCGATGCTGTTGTATTCGATATCGTTATTTTCAAAAACGTTAAGTGAGCCCGGCTGGTAGGGGGATTGATCCAGATAAAATCCGCGGGCGTTGTAAACGACTTTATTATCCGTAACTCTGAAATTTGAGCTATCCTTCATACCTATGCCTACGCCGTAAGCGCCGTCTGCGTTGCGCACGACGTTACGTCTGGCGATATTATCGCTTGAAAACATAAAAAATAACCCCACGCTATTGCCGTCGTAGTAGTTATCCTCCACGACGTTATGCCCGGAGTTCATAAAGTGCAGAGAATAGCGACAGCTATGGCCTTTATTGCCTGCGACAAGATTTCCGTTTGAGAAGTAAAAAACGGTGTCACGGACGTTGTGGACGTCGTTATTTAAAATTTTATTGGCATTGGAATACCAAAGCTTGATACCGTCGCCTTTAAAACTCGTGCGGTAGGCGTTACTTGAAATTTCGTTGCCCTCGATCGTTACGTCGTTTGCCTTGCTTAGCACGACGCCGTAGAGCACGTCTTTGATGAGATTATTTTTTATGATTACGCTGTTTACGTCGCTTACGTTGATCCCTGCATCCTCGCTAAGATGTTCGAAGCCTCCGTTTTGAATTGTTAAATTCTTGATTGTAACATGCGGAGAGCGGACGCGGATGACCGTTCCGTTGCGATCGCCTATGATCACGGCGGAGCGGTCTAGTCCGTCGATAGTAAGGGGTTTATCGATTAAAATATTGCCGTGGTACTCGCCCGCGGCTAGTTCTATAATATCGCCCGCTTTTGCGCTATCGATCGCGTCTTGAAGCTCGCCCGCGCCTAAGCTTAGCGCGAGCGAGAATGCTAGAAGCAAAAGCCTCATCTATGCTCTCGTAGGAATTTTTTCTTAGATAGTAGAGCTAACGCCGATAGCAGCGACAGGGCCAGCATCAGCCAAAAGCCAAGAGCAGGATATGAATGGGTAGTAAAATGCGCTACGCTGCCGTCGCCAAATGCTGTAGGCATAAAAGGCTTTATTTTAAACGCACCCCAGTCTTGCAGGTTATGCCCGAACCAATACAGCCAACCCACGTAGCAGCCGATGAAGATAAGCGGTGCAATGATCGGCAGGATCATAAGCAGAGTCTGCCCCTTGCCGTCGTAGTATAAAAACGCAAGCATGCCGATCGTCGCGATTATGAGATAATACGGCGATAGCGAGTGCTCGAGCGTGCCGCCGCGCCAGACGGGATACATTCCGATATAGTGGTTTAGGGTATTCATCTCGCTGACATCGCCGCTAAAGCCGTCTACGTGGACGTAAAGTGGAATTCCATCGGGGAAGGCCTCTTTTGGATAGTTCGGCGCTTCGAGCGAAATTTTCCACACCGGTATGCTAGGGACCCCCACTTCAAATTTATGCTCCAGCATCGCGCCTAGATCATTTTTAACATCACTAGGAATTAGGTGATTTTTATACGATGCTTTCGTATAAAAATTCCATATCGGTGCGGAGTATGCGGGCAGCTGCGAGACGCTGCTAACCTGCCCCGATACGATTTTGCCTTGGACTTTGAAAAATCCTAGCGTAGGGATGGTAAAAGCGACCGTCATAATAAGCAGCGCTAAAATCGCGTAAATTTTATATTTTGGCATTTCGTCTCCTTTAAATTCTCCCCCTTGCGGGGGAGAGTGGGGCTAGTTAAGACCCGCGTTCTCATCGACCCATTTTAGGTATTCGATGATATCTTTGATCTCTTCGTCTTTCATATGCTGATTTGGCATGCGAAGGTTGAAGTAATTTATCATTGCCTTAATGTAGTCGTCTTCGTAGAATTTAGCAGGGTCTTTAATGAAATCGGCTACCCACTTCTCGCCGTTTTCGTGGCGAAGTAGGACGCCCGTTAGGTCAGGACCGGAGCTTACTTGACCGATGACGTGGCAGCCGTTGCAGCCTCCGCGTAGGTAAGCCTTCTCGCCGTTAGATGCAGCCTCGCTCATAGGAGTGGAGAGCTCGCGGATTAGGTTATTTTTAGCGCGAAGTCCGACATCTGCGGTTTTTACTAGGTACTGCCAAACTTGACCTTCCCAAAGTATCGCGCCGTTCATATCGCCGGCTTTTACCGCGGCGTCTGCCTTGGCTTTGGTTTCAGGAATTTTGCCGTATTGATCCAGCGCGTCATCGACTAAAGCCTTGACCTTAGGATATTTCTCGTAGTTTTTCTCTTTTAAGAATTTAACGACTGATTGGATAACGTCGTCGGTGGCTTTATTCGTAGCTACTACCTTGTCGTATTCGGCTTTTAGAGCTTCTGGGCTAAGAGCTTTTAGCATAGAAGCTTTAGCTGAAGTGTATTTTTTATTCGGATCTTTTACGTATAGATATCCGAACATCTCAAGGTGCAGCGCAGAGCAGAATTCAGTGCAGTAGAAAGGAAATACGCCCTCTTTATCTGCGATGAAATTTACGCTCGCAGTCTTACCCGGCTCAAGCGACATATGCAGATCGTAATCATCAACCGTAAAGCCGTGAGTTTCGTCCTCGGCACGCTCTAAATTTGTCATATAGATCGTTACGTTATCGTCTTTATTAACCTCGATATGCTCAGGATTGATGTGGCTGCGGATCGCTGTAGCATAGACTTTTACGTTTTTGCCGTCGCGCTCGATGCGCTCCTGACCTGCTAGCGTCATAGCAGGGTGCTGCTTACCGGTGCGAGAGTTTGTTCCCATAGTATAGGTAGGTTTCGTATGAAGCTTGCTGGCTGCGATAGAAACTACGTCGTGCGGCTCGCCTAGACCGATAGGAAGATCGTAAAGCATCTCCATTTTAGGTCCTGTAATGTCGATCAGCTGGTGATTTTGCGGATGAAGCGGTCCGATAGGATTAAATCTATCGATCGAAAGCTTATCCAGTGCGATTACGTATTTGCCGACAGGCTTAGAGGATTTACCCTCCATAGAATCAAGGTGACCGATATTGTAGTGGACGTTGATCCTATCCAAAACCTTTAGCGTTTTGTAGTTCCATTTTACGATCTGGCTATCAACGTAAAGCGATGTATAGATTACGCCATCTTGCGAATCGAAGGTATTATGCAAAGGTCCAAGACCAAGCTCTGCTTGTCCGTGAAGCGTCTTTTGCATATCTAAGATCGGAATTCCGTATGGATCCTTGCCTGCGTATTCTTTTTTATCAATTAGCTCTTTAATCTTTTTGAAATCATAAACGCTAGCGTGAGTATCTAGTTTACCGCCGATGATGATATAGCGGCCATCAGGGCTAACGTCAACGCCGTGAGGGGATTTGGCTTCAGGGATTAAAAATAGCGCTCCCGCTTTTACAGCGGCGTCTATCGTAACGATTCTGTGTCCGTTTACAACCTTGTAGTTTTTGCTGTCTTGAGCAAGTTTTTCTAGAATTTGCCAGTTATAAACGTGCAAGTAGTCGGTATCGTTGCGACTCATACCGGCTTCCATCGGAGGCAGACCCTTTTCGATGCCGCCTGTGTACATTTCGGAGTTGAAGCTGTTGGTAAACGCCCAGCCGAAGCTCTCGCCCTTACCTGCGTCACTTAGATCTTGCATATATGGAGGAAGCTCTAGAGAAAAGGATTTATTTACGTCGATTTTGCCTTTGTCGTAGTCAAATTTCCATAGCGTTACTGCACCGCGATAGACTGCTTGATACTCCTCGATCGGGTGCCAGTCGTTATCAAAAGGGGCTGCGTATTGGCTGGTTTCGATGACGTATTCGGTATTAGGCGTTACGAAAGAGCCGCCGTGATCGCTTTTGATTACGGGATTTACGACTATTTGAGTGGTTTCGAAATCTGATAAATTTATAACCGCGATTCTTGGGTTCGCCTTATCGTTGATAAAGAGATAATCGCCCACATACTCGCCGTTTTTCTCGCTGAAATTTGGATGGTGAGTATCGCCCCAGTTGATCTCTTTGCCGTTAATGGAGCCCGATCTTAAGACCGCCTTGCTCTCCTCGTCAAAGCCGTATCCCTGCCAAGGCTCCGGGGTAAATACGCCGATATATTTGTAGATCCTCATCGACGGCACGCCGTAAACGAGCACCTGTCCGCTTTGACCACCGGAGGAGAAGACCATATAATCGTCCTTCCTACCGGTCGGCTGATAGGTCTTAGCCGCCGCCAAAACGTCTTTTTCGCTTAAATTTCGTTCTTTCATCACGCGCTCTAGGTCGCTATCCGCGGCACACAGGGCGCTTGCGGCGAACAAAACCGAGCCCAAAAGCACGGGTTTGAAACTTTTTAACATACTAATCCTTTCTTAGAATTTTAAAATTTTACCTGATTTGCTGACTACGAGGATCGCATCCCCGTCTGCGTACATCGCTAAAAATTCGCTTTTTAAATCCACAACCTCCTTTAATCCTGCTTTTTGATTTTCGTAAATTTTATCTTTAGTAGCGATAAACTGCGTGCCGCGGGCGCACACGATGGATTTGATCCAAGAGCCCACGCTTTTGCGCTCGCCGCTTTTTAAATTTATAAAGCTCCCCTCTATATCGCCTGTAAACAGCGTCCCGTCGCAGTCTGCAAGCGCAGTGGCGATAGAGCCGTTTAAATTTTTATCGCCAGCTTCGGCTGAAATTTCGCTTTGAGTTTTAAGCCCCTCGTCTTGAAATTTTGCGCCTTTGAATTCTGAGCTTTGAAATTCCGCGCTCTTTACGCCGCCAGCTTTTGTTTCGTTCGGCTCGGAGGCTTGCGCGCTTTTCGCATTATTAAATTCCGCATCTTTAAATTTCACGCCACCAAGTTCCCCCTGCGCAGCACGATTAGGGGCTGTATCGATGCCGCTAAATTTAGTCGCAAAAAGATCTGCGCTAAAACAGGCTACGCCGTTCCAGCTTGCGACGCAAAGTCCGTTAGCGCCTAGGCTAACGGCATTGATCCTGCCGTAATTAAGCGAAATTCCGCGCAGCCCGTCGGGGGCGGAATTTTTATTTAAAGATTGCCCGTTTGCGGTGGAATTCTCGCCCGAGGCGTAGCCGCCATCCGCGCTGTTATCAGGGTCTTCGTCTAATCTTATTAGTTGATTCTTATCTACTACCGCGTAAATCATGTCTTTTGCGGCGTAAATCGCGTCTATTTGGGCTGTGCCGCTACGCCCCGTCTTAAGCGCGCGTAAAAACTTTAATCTGTCATTTAGCACCGCGATTTCGGCTCCACCCCAAGCTAGATAAATTTTGCCGTTTTTAAAATTTAAAGCCGTGATTTCGTTATCGCTGTATTTTTGCGTGAATTCCACATTCCATTTAGCAGTATCAAACATCCTAAGCTCGCCGCCACTGCCGCATAAAAGCAGTCGGTGCGAGCTTGCGTCGAATGCACCCAGACGCAGCGTGGAGTTTAGATCAAAGCTACCAGCTGCTGCCATCTGCGATAAACAAATCAAAAAGGCAATACAAAATTTTATAAAATTCATCTTAATCCGCTCTTTGCGAAATGATACTCCTCCAAGGCTTAAAAATCGGTTTAAAGCTTGAGCTATAATGAAATTCTAAGATTTCTTAAAAGTTTCGAAATTCTACGATATAAAAATAGCTCTAAGTAAAATTTTATTTTTCGCATTTTTGCTATATAAATTCCGCTTTAAAATTATAATTTCAGTAAATTTTTATTTTGACAGATTTTTAAAATTCGCAACGCTCCTTTAATTTTGTTTAAATAAAAAGTTAGTATAATCGCCAAAGTTTGTTTTAAATTTTACTGAAGGAGAAACTATGGAGTTTCTGACAAGTTTGTCTGAAAGCACTCAATTCTTTTTGCAGCTCATTATAGTCTTGGGCTGTTTGTTTTATGGTGCTAAAAAGGGCGGTATGGCGCTGGGAATTCTAGGCGGTATAGGCTTAGTGATCTTAGTGTTTGGATTTAGATTAGAGCCGGGTAAGCCGGCAGTGGACGTTATTTTAACTATCCTCGCAGTTGTCGTAGCAAGTGCAACGCTACAGGCTACGGGAGGGCTTGATGTAATGCTTCAAATAGCGGAGAAATTGCTTCGTAAGCATCCGAAGATGGTTTGTATCATCGCTCCAACTGTTGCGTGGACGCTTACAATCTTATGCGGAACGGGACACACCGTCTATACGCTGCTTCCGATCATCTATGACGTAGCTATTAAAAATGGAATTCGCCCTGAGCGCCCGATGGCTGCTTCTACGATCTCCTCGCAGCTTGCTATCATCGCTAGCCCCGTTTCGGTTGCCGGCGTTTCGATGGTCGCGATCTTGCTAGGTCAAGGCGTGCATATCGAGGGCTTTAGTACGTATTTGGATCTGCTAAAACTCACTATCCCTTCTACTTTCATCGGTATGCTTGCGATCGGAACGTGGTCGATTTTTAGAGGTAAAGATCTAGATAAAGATCCGGAATTTCAAGAAAAGATCAAAGACCCAGAGCAGAAAAAATATATCTACGGCGAAAGCACGACATTGTTAGGTCAAAAGCTTCCTAGGATTAAGTGGATCTGCATGTGGATTTTCTTAGCCACTATTGCGCTAGTAGCGGTTTTAGGTTACGAAAAAAGCTTGCGCCCTGCGTGGACTAAAAATGTTCCGGGCAAATCCGTAGAGATCATCGTCGATAAAAAAACGGTCAAAAATATCACGATCAAAGATGGTCAGGTCATCTCCATGGTAGACGGCGGCAAGGTCGTCTCAAACGTCAAAGAGTCTAAAGCCAAAGATGCGACGAAATTTAATAGCGTCGAAATTTACGACAAAGATAAAAAGCTTACTCAAAGCATCGTCTCTCAAGACGGAAATGTCGTCATCACGACAGGCGATAAGAGCGAAAGTATCGCAAATGCAAGCATTGTCGTAAAAGATACTATGAAAAAGACCACAAATTTAAATATGGTCTTAACCATTCAAATTTTCATGCTTCTTGCAGCATCCATTATGATGATTGTCTCGGGTATCAAAGCGGGCAATATCGCTAAAAATGAAATTTTTCATAGCGGTATGATCGCGCTCGTAGCCATTTATGGAATTTCATGGATGGCAGAGACTATGTTTACTGCTCATATCGAAATGCTTAAAGCATCGCTAGGTAAGGTTGTTATGGCGTATCCGTGGACATATGTCATTGTTTCGCTGCTAATTAGTAAATTCCTTAACTCTCAAGCGGCGGCGGTTGCTACTTTCGTACCGCTAGCGGTTAGCATCGGTATTGATCCGGGCCTTATTATTGCGTTTGCACCGGCTTGCTACGGATACTATATCCTACCTACCTATCCGAGCGATCTTGCGGCGATCCAGTTCGACCGCTCCGGCACTACGCACATCGGCAGATTCGTCATCAACCACAGCTTCATTTTCCCTGGGCTAATAGGTGTTCTTACTTCATGTGCGATGGGTTTTATCTTTGCTCATATTTACGGCTATTTATAATAGCCATACGCTCGCGAGTTCAACACTCGCGAGCTTTAGATTTCAAATCCCAGCGGCTTTTTAAAATTTTATAAAATTTTGAAATTTTAAATGCTCTAAATTTTTAAATTCTAAAGCTTTCTAAATTCCGTTCATAACCCGCACGAGGCTAATTCGTTTTAAATAAAATTTACGTTATAATCCCTCCAAATTCCACACAGGAGACAGATATGCAAATCCCTATCGCATACGGCAAAGATGATCATCTAAGCTTAGAGATAAACGAGAAAAATTTGCTCGGCGTTTTCGATCCAAACCCCGTGGCTAAATTTGACGAAACGGCGCTCATCGCAAAGGCTCTGGCAAATCCGATAAATCAAAAAAGCTTTGACGAGTTTATCGCGGGCGAGCAAAAGATCGTCATCATCGTAAACGACGGCACCAGGCCCACGCCTACGGCAAAAGTTTTAAAGCAAATTTACCCGAAAATCCGCGAGAAAAATAAAATTTTCATCATCGCCACGGGCTGCCACAGAGAGGGCACGCTTGATGAGTACGAGATGATCTTCGGCAAAGAAATTTACGCCGAGCTTAACGCCAAAAACGAAGTTCACGATCACGACTCCAAGCACGACGAGATGATGTTTTTAGGCGAGTCCAAAAACGGCACGCAGATGTATCTAAACAAAATCGTAGCCGAGGCGAAAAAGGTAATCGTCATAGGCTCGGTCGAGCCGCACTATTTCGCGGGCTACACCGGCGGCAGAAAGGCATTTTTGCCTGGCACGGCGTCGTATGAGAGCATCACGCAAAACCATAAACTAGCTCTTAGCTCCGACGCCCAGGCGCTGCGCTTAGAGGGCAATCCCGTGCATGAAGATATGATCGATGCGATGAAGGTGCTAGCGCACATCGACGTTTTTTCGATCCAGGCGGTGCTTGATAGCGAGCACGGCGTGTATTACGCAAGCGCGGGCGACCTCAACGACAGCTTTTACGACTGCGTGAAAAAGGCCGACGAGGTTTTTTGCGTAAATATCCCGCGCAAGGCAGATATCGTGATTTCGGTCGCGCCATATCCGATGGACGTCGATCTCTATCAAGCGCAAAAAGCCCTAGACAACGGCAAACTAGCACTCGCGCAGGACGGAATTTTAATAATGGTCGCAAAGTGCCGCACCGGCATCGGGCCAAAGCCGTTTTTTGACCTGATGGCCTCCGCCGACACGCCTAAAAAGGTGCTAGAAAAGATCAGCGCGGGCTTTAAGCTAGGCTATCACAAGGCCGCTAAGATGGCTGAAATCTCGCTCTGGGCGCAAACCTGGGCGGTGAGTGATCTAAGTGACGATGAGATGCGCGCCGTGCATCTAAAGCCATACCACGACATCCAAAAGGCCGTGGATGACGCGCTCGCGCAAAAGGGCACGGACGCTAAAATCATCATCCTGCCGTTTGGCTCGATGACGGTGCCTAAGGCGTAAGTTTGGCTAAAATTTTATATTACGACGCGAGCGCTGGTATCAGCGGCGATATGAATTTAGGCGCGCTGGTGGGGCTCGGCGTGGATTTTGACTATCTTTGCGCCGAGCTTGCTAAGCTAAATTTAGCCGGCGAATTTAGGCTGGAGCGCAAAAGCGTGCTAAAAAACGGCATCGCCGCGACAAAAATCGACGTCGTGCCGCTAAAATCGCAGCCTCACGCCAGAAGCTACGCGGGTATCAAGCAAATTTTAGAGAGTTCAAATTTAAGCCAGCGCTGCAAACAAAGAGCGGACGCGATATTTCGCACCGTTGCCGAGGCCGAGGCCAAAGTCCACGGCACGCAGATAGATCGGGTACATTTCCACGAGCTCGGCGCGATAGATAGCATCGCGGACGTCGCGGGCGCAGCAATCTGCCTCGAGTATCTTTTTGAAAATTTAGACGTCTCGCGCGTGCTAAGCTCCAAAATCGAGCTTGGCGGCGGCGTAGCCATCTGCGATCACGGCGCGCTTAGCGTGCCTGCACCCGCCGTTTGCGAAATTTTAAAAGGCGTGCCCGTAAGCCTAGGACGCGCAAATTTTGAGATGACTACCCCCACGGGAGCGGCGATTTTAAAGGCCTGTGCGGACGAGTTTACGGACGGCGTGAGCTTTAGGATAGAAAAGATCGGCTACGGCGCAGGCGGCAAGGACGCAGCGGGCTTTGCAAACGTGCTTCGCGCGATGATCTGCGAGGCGGATGAGGATTTATACGAGCGAAATTTAGCCGCGCGCTCGGACTACAGCGAGGTTTGCAAGCAGATTTTAATCTCCACGAACATCGACGATATGGACGCCGAGAGCTTTGCGCTTGCGTGCGAAATTTTGCGCGAAAACGGCGCGCTGGACGTGTTTAGCCGCTCTATTTTTATGAAAAAAGGACGCATAGGCTTTGAGCTAAACGCGCTGTGCCGCGAGCAGGATGCGCAAAATTTAAAGGATCTGATATTTACGCACACGACGGCGATCGGCGTCCGCGAGATAGAGGTTGCCAAAACCGAGCTAAAGCGCGAGTTTGTGCGGGTACAGACGAAATTCGGCGAGATAGGGCTTAAAATTTCGGGCAACGGCCAAGTGCAAAAAGCAAAGCCCGAATTTGACGACTGCAAAGCCGCGGCGCTCGCGCACGGCACGACGATAGAGCGAGTGCGAAAAGAGGCGCTAAAAATCTATGACGAAACTAGAAAAACTAAAGGCTGATCTGCGCGGGCTGGGCGAGCTGGCAGTCGCATTTAGCGGCGGCGCGGACAGTTCGCTACTGCTACGCGCGGCGCACGACGCGCTGGGTGCGCAAGCAATCGGCATAACGATACGATCGCCCTATATGTCCTCGCGCGAGATTGCCGAAGCCGTGGAATTTGCCCGCGATTACGGCATCAGGCACGAAATTTTAGAGCTCGGCGTCGCAGAGGGGATCAAAAATAACCCAGAAAACCGCTGCTATCTGTGCAAAAAGGCGGTCTTTTCGAGGCTGATCGAGCGCGCCCGTGAGCTTGGCTTTAGCCGCGTCGCAGACGGCACGAACCGAGACGATCTGGGCGAACACCGCCCCGGGCTCAAAGCAAAAGAGGAGCTAGGCGTGCTCTCGCCGCTGATAAATTTAACCAAATCCGAGATCCGCGAGCTATCGCGCGAGCTAAGCTTGCCCACCGCCGAAAAACCGGGCTACGCGTGCTTGCTAACGCGCCTGCCGCACGGGCGCGAGATCGATGAGAGCGAGCTAAATTTGATCGAAGCGGCGGAAAATCTGCTCATCGCAAGCGGCTACGCAAACGTCCGCGCGCGGTGCGACCGCAAAAATATAAAGCTGCAAATGCCCTTTTCTAGCATGCGAGACTTCCTAAACGACGCTAAATTTAAAAGCGTCGTTAGGCAGCTCATCTCGCTGGGCGCTGCGGATGTGACGCTCGATCTAAAGGGGCTTAGAGAGGATGTTTTGCATGAGAGAGGATGAAATTTTAGAGCTTTTCGCGGGGGTAAAAAGCGGCCGCGTGAGCGAGCAAGAGGCGCTAAAATACCTGAAAAACTACCCTTACGAGGACGTGGGCTGCGCAAAGATCGACACTCAGCGCGCCCTGCGAAACGGCGCGGGCGAGGTGATCTACGGCGAAGGCAAGACGGATGATGAAATTTTACGCATCGCGGAGGCGATCGGCGCAAGGCGGCAAAATATCCTAATCACGCGCACGAACGAGCGGGTTTTCGAGCGGGTGCGCGAGACGCTGCCGCAGGCGGAGTTTAACGCTCGCGGCCGCGTCATCAGCGTCAAATTTAAAGAGCCCGCGCTCACGCAAAACTACATCGCGATAGTCTCGGCCGGCACTGCCGACGGCGCGGTCGTGGAGGAGGCGTACGAGACGGCAAGATTTTTAGGCAACGACGTGCGTAAATTTAGTGATGCGGGCGTGGCAGGACTGCACAGGCTCATCGCAAATTTAGAGCAGATACGCGGCGCAAAGGTCGTGATCGCGGTGGCGGGCATGGAGGGTGCGCTAGCTAGCGTGCTGGCTGGCCTTGTTGGCGTGCCCGTAATCGCGGTGCCTACCAGCGTGGGATACGGCGCGAGCTTTGGCGGGCTGGCGGCTCTGCTAGCAATGCTAAACAGCTGTGCAAACGGCGTTAGCGTCGTAAATATCGACAACGGTTTCGGCGCCGCGTATAACGCGAGCCTGATAAATCATCTCTAAATTTACGCCCGCGCGGGTCAAATTTAACGGCTAAATTTAAAAGGAAAGCGTTGCAAGAGGAAAATTTAAACGAGCAAAAAGTGGCTTTAGTAAAAAGACAAAGCGCGCGGACGAGATTAACGTTCTTGGCCGCGGCGACTCTGATTTTGGCGACTGAAATTTACATCGCGATCTACGTAAAGGGCGGCTTCGTGCGCCACTACGCGGGCGACGTTTTGGCCGTCATCTTGCTTTACGCTTTGACTAGGGCTATTTTTAGCGAGCCGCCTTTAAATTTGCCGCTTAAAATTTTCGCGTTTGCGGCGGCTTTGGAGCTCGCGCAGTATTTTGGCGCCGTGCAAATTTTAGGCATAGAAAATAAAATTTTAAAAGTAATGATCGGCGGGACGT
>CAUSCW010000038.1:0-18512 GCA_963530195.1 uncultured Campylobacter sp. | reverse complement strand
TTTACGCCTAAAATTTCGACTCGGTCGCCTTCGTTAAGCTCCGAAATTTCATCGCTTTTCCAAAACGTGCCTTTGAAATAGACCATGCCGTTTTTGACGGTGCCGGTGCCGCTTTCGTCTAAAAAATTATCCTTATGCTTCTCTTCGGGCTTGAAAAAGCGTGATTTTAGCGGCTTTTTAAATGCGATCAGAAGCACGAAAGAGAGCACGAACGAAAGTAGAATTTGCACGTCCCAATCAAGATGAAAACCGAAGCTCAAAAGCCCCGTGATGAAAAATCCGGCGCTGAAAAATATAAAGGTAAAATCCATCACCAAAAGCTCGACGATCGCCAAAATCACGCCGATTATGATAAAAATCAGCGCGTTCATTTGAGCTCCTTCGCGCCGTTTTTGCCGAGGAATTCTTTAAGCACGCTAAGAGAGCCGATAAGCTCGCTCGTTTCGTAAGGGATCAAAATTTTATCCTTGCTAGGGTTTTTGGATAGCTCGCTAAAAGCGTTTACGCGACCCTGCGCGAGCAGGTATTCCGCCGCAAAGCTAGAAGCGCTCATCGCTAAATTTATACTGTCCATCGCGTCTTTTTGACCTTGCGCGAGCGCGATCTGCTCGTATTTTTTCGCATCCGCCATACGCTCGATCGCCTCGGCTTCGAGCACCTTCTCCTGCTTTAGCGCTTCGGCGTTTCGGATGAGGGCTGCTTTTTCAGCCTCGGCTTTAAGCTCGATCGCGCGCTTTTCGCGCTCAGCTTTCATCTGCATATTCATCGCCTCTTCGATGCCGTGCGGTACCGAAATTTCGGAAATCTCCACGCGCATGATCTTTACGCCCCAGTTGTCCGCGGCGTCGCCCAGAGCGATTTGTAGCTTGGAATTTAGCTGATCGCGCGAGCTAAGCGTGCTATCTAGGCTCATCTCGCCGATCGCGCTACGTAGCGTCGTCATCGCTAAATTTGAAATCGCGCGACGATAATCCTCGACGTTGTAAAGCGCCATCTTACCGTCGATGACTTTTAAAAACACGATACCGTCGACGCTTATGTTGACGTTATCTTTAGTGATGACCTGCTGCTTGCTGATGTCCACCAGCTGCTCGCGCACGCTCATCTTCGCGCGCACCGCGTCAAAAAATGGCACGATGATGTGAAAGCCGCCGTCGAGCACCTTGTGAAAGCGACCCAGCCGCTCGATAATCAAAATTTCCGATTGCGAGACGATCTTGACCCCCATCTTTAGAATTGCCGCGATGAGGACGCAAAATACTATTACCGTAGTTACGAACCCTTCCATTTTCACTCCTGAATTAAAATTTCGCAATTATAGCATTTTTAGCTTATTTTGGCTTTTAAGGCGCGCCGTGATACAATTTCGCTAGATTTTTTAATTAAATTTACGGGATAAAATTTTATGATCAGATATATCGTGCTGCTTCGACATTCGCGCAACTACTGCCTGCTCTTTTCGGCGGGTTTTATATGTATGTTCGGCTTATGGTTTTCGGTCGTTGGGGTCGCTACGCTACTGATTGAACTTGGCGCGCCGGTGTGGGCGATTACGGCGGTGGGCGTCGTTTCGTTCGTGCCGAACGTCTTTTTGGCGCCCATCAACGGCATCATCGTGGATAAATTTCAACCAAAGCCGCTGATGACGGCGATGTTCATAACCGAGATGATCAGTATTTTCATGCTGATTTTTATCGATAGTTTGGATTATTTGTGGCTGCTACTTTTGATCGTGGTCGTGCGCAGCGTCGCAGGCACGCTGTTTTTCCAAACCGAATCATCTACGCTGCCGAAATTTCTAAGTAGGCCTTATCTCAAGCTTGCTAACGAGATGACGGGCATTATCTGGACGATCACATATACCTTCGGAATGGCGAGCGCGGGCATTTTTATCCACTATTTCGGCGTGCGAGCGGCATTTATTTTAGATTTTTGCTTATACGTTTTTTCGTTTTTCATCCTGCTGCAGCTAAATTTTAAAGACCTCGCAAGAAACGCGCGTGAGCCCGTGTTTAAGATGCTAAAGGAGGGCTTTTCTTACCTGCGCTCGCATCCTTTGGTCGTACATCTCATCGTGCTTCACGCCTTTGTCGCCGTCACCACCTACGATAATCTCATCGCGCTTCTTGCGAAATACCGCTACAAAGAAATTTTAAGCGCCTCGCTAGTCATCGGGCTTATGAATATGTCGCGCTCGGCGGCTGCATTTTTCGGGCAGATATGGCTAAGCAAGATCGTAAACAAACACACCTTTTTTTGGATTTTGCTGGGGCAGTTTGCGGGCATCGCGCTGTGGGCGGCGCTGGAGTTTAACTACTGGCTTTCGTTTGCGGGCATGATCGCGGCGGGATTTTTCATCACGACGGTGTGGTCGTATTCTTTTACGCAGCTGCAAAACCACGTCGATAGGGAGTTTTTCGGGCGCGTCATCGCTTACAACGATATGGCGTATTTCATCGTCGCAACGCTCGTGTCGGCTGCGATCGGATTTTTCTTCGAGCTTGGATTTTCGCTTTCGCAAATCACCTTCGGCATGGGCTTTATGTTCGCAATCGCGGCGTTTTATTATAAATTTTTGATCTACGAAAAAATTTAAAATTTTAAAGCTATCTTTTTGGCGCGATCTCGGGGCGAAAGATAGCAAATACGAATAAAAAGCTCATCGCCGCAAAAAACACCCATATAAAGCCGTTTGCGCCCAAAAATTTCATCATCGCGCCGATGATCAAAGGCGAGCAGAGCGACGCGCTCGAATAGATAAAAAGCATCGCCGCTGAAATTTGCACGCGAGATGCGCCTTCGCCGGTGATGGAGTCGTTCGCGCGTGCAATGGCGAGCGAATACAAAGGAAAGGCGCCGAATCCTAACATCAGCGCAAGCGCGCACGTTAGGATGAAGCTTTTAGCAAAAAATAGCGCCACGCAGGAAATAAGACCTACGGCGCAAACTATCATTATGGCGCGTTTGCGACCAAACTTATCTGAAATAGTGCCGCAGACAAGCTGCGCTAAGAAGCCCCCAACCATCGCCGATCCCATAAATGCCCCCACCGAGCCGACTCCAAGCCCCGCGCTTAACACGAAAACGCTCGCCATCGAAAAAAAGCCGTTAATCAAAATGCCCGCGCAAACCACCGTCGCAAACGCAAGCGGCGGCACGATCGAGATTTGCGGCATCGAAATTCGCATGCGAGCGGGAACTCTGGGAGGATTGAAGCGGATTAAATTTACCGGCAGTAGCGCTAGGATGATGAAAAATGCGCTTAGCACGAAAACCTTCATCGTTCCGAAATTTAGCGCCAAAATTATAACTCCTATCGCAAACGCGCCGTAAAAAACCGCTTCGTAGATCGCGAGCACGCGGGAGCGGATGGAGTTTGTGATCTTTGAGTTTATCCAGCTTTCGATTATCATCAAAAGCGCGTAGTAGCAAAAGCCCAAAATGAAGCGCAAAATCGCCCAATACACGAGGTTTGAGCCAAGATCGTGCAGCATTGCAGCAATTCCGAAAAGCGCCGTAAAGACCGCGTATGCCCGCACGTATGAGAGCGCGCCGATTATCGAAGGCACGAAAAAGCCGCTAAAGATCGCACCTAAAAAGAAAAACGCCGAAATCGCTCCGATCTCAAGCTCGCTGTGGCCGGATTCTTTTAGCATGATGCCCGCGCTTGCGATAACTAGCGCATCGCCGATAAACATAAAGAAAATCCCCAGAAATAGGGGGCTTAGCGAGCGTGCCGCGCGCATAGATTCAAACAATGACTTTCCCTTGGAATTAAAATTTGGCGTATTGTAGCCTTTTATTGATTAAAGCTCGGTTTTTATATAAAAATATTTGAAAAATTTTGATTCGGATAGAGATTTTAAAAAGATGCGAAAATTTATAAAGGAAAATAAAGCTAAAATTTTACCGCAGATGCCTAAGATCAAGTGCAGGTAGCGCCGAAAAGCCCAGCGTGCGATAAAATTTTACCGCAGCGGTTTTAAAACGGCGCAAGCGTTTAAATTTAGAGACGCGCCGCAACGAAGCGCTAAAAATTTAAGATAAATTTTAATCCAAGCATTAAAGCTCTAGTAGTCGTGCCTCGTCGCATCAAAGAGATGAGCTTTATTAAAAAGCACTGCAGCTAAAACAGCGATCCGCGCGGCTAAATTTAAAGGTAAAATTTCAATCTTTGCGGATAAACTTATGCGGCTTGCTTCAAAGATAAAATTTTAAAATTTCATAGAGCAAAACCGGGGCGCAAAAGGGGCAGAATTTTAAAGCTCTAGCTGTTTTGCATAATCCCTTTTAGGCTGCGATACTCCTCGCACTCGCCCGTCAGCTTCGCGTCGGTGCCGATAGCGAGTATGCGACCGTTTTTCATCACGACGATATTATCGGCGCGCTCGATCGTGGAGAGGCGGTGAGCGATTACAAAGACGATTTTGCTTTGTTTGATCTTTTCGATGACATTTGAGATCTCCTTTTCGCTTGCGTTATCCAGCGCCGAAGTCGCCTCGTCGAATATTAAAATTTGTGGATCCTTATACAGCGCGCGCGCGATGGCGATACGCTGGCGCTGCCCGCCGCTAAGATTTGCGCCGAACTCGCTAAGCACGGTGTAAATTCCATCCTTCATCGAGCTTACGAACTCATAGGCGTTGGCTAGTTTGAGCGCCTCTATGACGCGCTGCTCGTTAAATTCCGCGCCGTAGCTTACGTTTTGCGCGATCGTATCGTTGAAAATATAGACGCGCTGGCTTACGAGGCCGATGTTTTCGCGTAGGCTAGGGATGCTAAACTCGCCGATCTCGTCGTTGCCGTTGAATAAAATTTTGCCGCTGCTTGCGTCGTAAAAGCGCATCAGTAGGTTCACGACCGAGCTTTTTCCGCCGCCGCTGTTTCCGACGAGCGCTAAAATTTCGCCCTTTTTGACGCTGAAGCTTATATCTTTCAGCGCCGCCTTGTCGCCGTAGTTTAGCGACACGTCGCAAAAGCTCACCGAGCCTATCTCGCCCATCTGCTTGCCGCCTCCGACGATCGTAGGCTCCAAGTCTATCAGCTCAAACGTCCGCTCGCTCGCTGCGATGGCGTCTTGCATGTTGTTATAGAGCGAGGAGACCTTTTTTATCGGGGTGTAGACCATAAAAAGCGCCGTAAGGAAGCTGAAAAAGCTGCCGATACTCATTTGACCCGCAATGACCTCCTGTCCTCCGACGATGATCACCACGGCGATGCCCACTGCGCCTAGCATCTCCATGATCGGGCTTACCAGGCAAGTCGTTACGACCGCTTTTAAATTTAGACCGAAAAATTTCCTGTTTTCGGCGTTAAATTTCTCCACTTCAAAGCTCTCGGCGTTGCTTGCCTTGACGATTTCGATGTTGGAGTAAATTTGACTGAGCGCCGAGGAGATATCGGAGGTTTTTTCTTGAGACTCGCGCGAAATTTTCTTCATCCGCTTTGCAAGGCGCGAGAGTGGATATATCGCGCACGGAAAGACCACGAGCGCGAAAAACGAAAGCTTTGGGCTCTGATAGATCACGACGCCCAAAAGCCCCAAAATCGTAATGATCTGCGTGAAAAAATCGGGGATCATATTCGAAACCACGACGCGGATACGCTCGATGTCGTTGATCGTGCGGCTGATGAGCTCGCCCGTGCGGAAGCGGTTGAAAAAATCCACGTCCAGCCGCACGAGGCTTGCAACGAGTCTATCACGGAAGCGGCGCACCGTGTCTTGACCGATGAAGGCGGTGAAGTAGTTTTGCATAAACGCGCCGCCGCTTTTCATCGCAAAAACCACGATGATCGCGATCGGAAGCGTGTAGAGATACGGTTCGTTTTTTTCAACGAAAATTTTATTTAAAACGGGCTCGACCAGCTTCGCGCTCGCAGCAGTCGCCACGCTCGTCATCACCATACCCAAAATCGCCAATGCAAACTGCGGCTTGTAATCCCTAAAATAGGGCTTAAAGCGCGATAATAAAGTTTTAAAGCTGTTCAAATACAATCCTTTTTTATAAAATTTTTAAAATTTAAAATCCTAAAAATTCTGAAATTTATGAAATCCCAAAATTCTTGAAATTTTAAAATTTATAATTCCAAAATTCCTTAAATTTTAGAATTTCGACCGCGAGGCAGCACAAAATTTATGGGGCGGCGCGGGACTAATTCGCGCTTCGCAAGTTCACCAAATCAAATTCATTCATATGCGGCGACCGCGCGAACGATGCCGAGATTTAGCTTTTTTGTTTGCCGCGTTCGAAGCATTAAGCGCTTAAAGCAAGCGAGTTTTTATTTGTCGCGATCTCCAAACGCTTTCGCACGCCATTTTTAAAACGCTGAACGCTTTGAGACGCCATAAAGCGCTCAAAGGCCGTATCGTAATATACATCGCGTATCACGACTTCACATCGCCGCGCTGCATTGCGCTTTTGCGCCGCCGCACCGCCGAATGAAAATCGCAGCCTGTCTTGTGGCTTTGCCGCTACATCAGCCGTATCGACAAATGAAATCGCGACTTTCATCGCTACGCACTATGTACGATATCGCCGAATAAAAATCGCGCGGAAATTTGTGCGTCGCCGCAGCGTATTCAACTGTACCTAGTCGCGTTAAAATTTACGCACAGGCTGCCGCAGTGTTACTTTCACTGCGCTGCATCGTAACTCTGCACGCCAATTGTCATAAAAATAGCACTGAAATTTACGCTCAGACGAGCCGTAGCGTTGCCGCTATACCGCGCTATATCGCGCCACCGTATCAGCTGCGCCGACGAATGAAAATAGCGATCCACCTCGCGCTTCTGTCGCCGCGTCGTGCTGTACATCGCATCGCTCCTGCACCGTATCGCCGAATAAAAATTGCACCGAAATTATGCACGGCCGCCGCAATGCTACCGCCGCACCGCCGAATGAAATCGCACTAAAATTTACGCGCATATTAGCGTTCGGATTTACGTCTCGAATAGTAAAAATCACAAAATTTAGCGTAAAATTTTATGCTAAATTTTACGTTTTACTCTGCTGCGACCTCCCAAACGGTGCCGCTAGCCGTATCCATCACTTCGATCTTCATATCCGTAAGGCGCGCCCTGATGGCATCCGCGCTCGCAAAGTCCTTTTCCGCCTTCGCCTGCGCGCGCTGTTTTATCAGCTCCTCGATCTGTACCCTCTGCTGCTCGCTCACGCCGAAGCGAAAGTATTCGGTCTCATCCTCATATAAAATTCCAAGGGTCTGCTTCGCAAACTCCAAATTTGCGGCGATCTGAGCCTTTAGCGCCTTGTCTTTTGGCGCGCGATCTAGCGCTTCATTCGCGCTTGCTACGAAGTTACCTAGCACCGCAAGCGCGCCTGAGGTGTTAAGATCATCGCTTAAAAACTCCATCATCTCCGATCTAAATTTAGCCTCCACGGCGGGCAGCTCAGACGCAGAATTTTTAGGCTTGGAATTCGGCGCCGCGCTTGAGCTTAAACTTTGAGATCCGCTCGAAGTTAAATTTCGCCCCGCATCCCCGCAGGTCTGCGCAGAACTCGCGGATGAAATTTGCGCGGTATGTTCAGATACGCATGTCACGGAATTTTGCCCCGTAGCGGGAGCTAAAACGTCACGGACGCGCTTTTTAAGGCGGTAAATTTTATCTAGCCTCTTTTTGCTCGCAAGCAGATCGGTTACCGAATAATTAAAATTTGTCCTGTAATGCGAGCTTAAGAGATAAAATCTCAGCGCCTCGCCCGGTGCGATTTTTAGGGCGTCTTTTACGAAAAACGAGTTGCCGAGGCTCTTGCTCATCTTTTCGTTATTTACCTGCACGAAGCCGTTGTGAAGCCAGTATTTGCTTAGCGCTCTATGGCGGGCGCAGCGGCATTGCGCGGCTTCGTTTTCGTGATGAGGGAAGAGCAGATCGGCGCCGCCTGCGTGAATGTCGATGCAAAATTGCGGATCGCCGCTATCAAGGTGCGCTAAAATCATCGCGACGCACTCGCTGTGCCAGCCCGGGCGCCCTTTGCCAAACGGGCTATCAAACCAATTCTCGTCAAATTTCCACAGCACGAAGTCCTTCTCGTCGTGCTTAGCATCGTTTGAGGCGACGCGGGCAATGTTTTTGCCGGCGCCCTCTTTTTTGCCGCTAAGACTTAGATAATCCCCGTCCTTGCGCGTGTCGAAGTAGATGCCGTCACCCGCGATCTCGTAGGCAAAGCCTTTTTTAAGAAGCGAGGATATGAGCTCGCAGATCGCGGCGATATTTTCAGTCGCTTTGGGCGAAATGCTCGCGTCCGCGACGTTTAGCGCGCTCATATCCTGCAAATATCTGCAGGTATAAAGCTCCGTGATATCCCCCAGACTCTTGCCGGTTTCCGCCATCTTTTTTAAAATTTTATCGTCGATGTCTGTGAAATTTCGCGCAAATTTTACCTCATAGCCCTCCGCTTGCAGCACGCGGCGCAGCAGATCGAAGCTCACGGCGCTTTTTGCATGCCCAAGATGCGCGTCGTCATAAACGGTCGGGCCGCAGGCGTAAATGCGCGCTAACCCCTCGCTAATGGGCTTAAACGGGAGCTTCTTTTTGCTTAAACTATCATAAATTACCATAATACAAGCCTTTTAAAATGTATAAAATCGCCGCCTCGCCCGCACAAAGCGCCGCGATCGCAATAATTTTTTTTGCGCGGATTATAGCTAAAAAGTTATTAAATCCAAAAAAATAGAGATTAAAGCCGAGCAGAAACGCTCCCGTTATTGTGCTTGCAAACGCAAGTCCCACCGCACCGAAGGGTTTAAAAAACAGCGCGCACAAAGCGACGTTTATAAAGACGCACCAGATCGAAATTTTCGCGCTTAGCTTCTGCTTCATATTTGCATACAGCCAGTGCGAAAAAATCCTAGACAGCCCGAACGGCACGAGCCCCACCATATACGCGCCGAGAACTGCGGCGCATTCGATGGAATTTTGGCGGGTAAATTCTCCGCGCTCAAATAGCAGCTGCGTGATCTCGTTTCGCAGCATCACGCCGCCTATCGCAGAGAGCCCGAGCAGCGCCAAAAGGAAGTAAAATCCGCGCTCGACGAGCGCCAGAGCCTGCGCGTCGTCGCGAGCTTTTACGAATTTGCTCATACGCGGAAAGATCGCCGTGCTAAGCGCGATCGCAAAAAGCGCGAGCGGCAGCTGAAATATGCGGTTGGCGTAGTAAAGATAGCTGATACTGCCGCTAGCAAGGAAGCTCGCAAAGAAGGTATCTATAAACGAGCTTAGCTGAAGCGCCGACGCACCGAGCACGCCTGCGAAAAAATTTTTATAAAAACCCTGCGTCTGCGCTTTATCGCCCCGCGCGAGCCTCGCAAAGCCGCCGGCTAAGACGCGCAGCATGCCGGTGAACTTCAGCGCATAAACATGCACCGCAAGCTGCAAAAGCCCGCCCGCCACGACGCCGAAGCTAAGATAGAGCACCGCCGTAGCGCCGTCCTTGCCGCGAGCTAGCAGAAGCGCCGCAATCATCGCTAAATTTAAAAGTGCGGTCGAAAACGCCGTCGTAGCGAAGTGGTCGCGATACTGAAGCAGCGAGGCAAAGAGCGTAACGACGAAAATAAACGTGAGATAGAAAAAATTTATCCGCACATATGGCATCGCAAGACCGATCTGCTCGGCGCTAAATCCGTATGCCAAAACTTTAGTAAAAACGGGCGCGGCGAGCAGCACGAGCGCCGTCAAAAGCGCGATAAAAATGCTAAATTTAATAAGCACCGCTGCTGCGAAAATTCCTTTTTTACGCGCGGCTGTAAAGCTAGGCAAAAAAGCCTGCGTAAAGGCTCCCTCGCCGAATAGTCTGCGGAAAAGATTGGGCAGTTTAAACGCTACGAAAAATAGATCGCTATAAATCCCCGCGCCCAAAACCGATGCGGTAAGCAGGTCGCGCACGAAACCCAAAACTCGCGAAACCAGCGTACCTGCGCTATTTGTAAAAAAGCCTCTGAGCATAAATCTCCATTAAATTTTATAAAATGCCAAGGTTGATTATATTATAATTTCTCCTATTTTTTGATTTTGGAGAGAAATTTTTGCGGAATTTAGCCTTTTCGCTCGAAAGCTCGGGCGGGAAAAACACCTTATCGCTACGTGGGCAGTGGAACTACAAAAGCTCGCACTCCCAGCTAATTGCACTAAAAAAAGCGGTAAAAAATTTAAACGAGCTGGAGCTAAGCTTAAGCGAAATTTCAAATTTAGACTATTTCATGGCGCTGATGATCAAAAACGTCCTTGCCGGCAAGCGGGTAAGCCTTGTGGAGGATAGCAGCAAAGCTGCCAAAATTCTAAGCTTTATGGATGATAAAACGATCGATTTTAGCTACGTACCCGAGTCTCGCAGGCTAAATTTTTTAGCGCAGATCGGACTTTATTGTCATCTTGGAATTCTAGGCTTGCTAAGCCTTGCTGGCTTTTTGGGCGAGTTTTTCTCCAAACTCGCGGCTTTTGTAATTCATCCGATGAAATTCCGTTTCAAAGAAACCGTAAATTTCATCAAAGATAGCGGCATAGACGCGCTTTTCATAGTCTCATTGACAGCGTTTTTGATCGGTATCGTGCTTGCTTACATCGGCTCGGATATGCTTTCTAAATTTGGCGCCAGCATCTATATTATCGACATAATGGGCGCTTTGACGCTTCGTGAGGTAGCGCCTCTTATCGCCGCTATCGTTATCGCAGGTCGCTCGGCTTCGAGCTTTACGGCGCAGATCGGCGTGATGAAGATCACCGAAGAGATCGATGCGATGAGGACGATGGGCTTTGATCCATTTTATTTTCTTGCGATGCCGCGCATTATCGCGATGGTACTAATCATGCCGCTAGTCATTTTTATCGCAGATTCGGTAAGTATTTTTGCTCAGATGATCGTGTGTGACGCGTATTTAGACATAGCCTTTAGCGATTATTTGGATAGATTTAAGGCTTCTGTAGAGCTTAGGCATTTTTTAGTAGGTGTTATTAAAGCGCCGTTTTTCGGGGCATTCATTGCTATCATCGGCTGCATGCGGGGTTTTGAAGTCAAAGGAAATACCCAAAGCATCGGCGAATACACCACCATTAGCGTCGTAAACGCGATATTTTGGGTTATCGCGATCGACGCGGTATTTGCGGTTTTGTTTTCGGAGATCGGGCTATGAGCGAGCAAGTACAATCCAGCGAAAGCGCTAACATTATAGTCGCGCACGATGTTACTACCGCGTACGGATCGCGCATTATGCACGATTGCGTGAGCTTTAGCGTCAAAAGGGGCGAAATTTACGGCTTTTTAGGTGGCAGCGGAAGCGGTAAAACGACGCTGATGAAAACTCTCATATTTTTAAAACGTCCGCAAAGCGGCGAGATTAAAATTTTCGGACGCGATATTTGGCGCGCGAGCGAGGCGGAGCAAAACGAGATCCGCCTAAAATGCGGCGTGATGTTTCAGTTCGGTGCGCTTTACAGCTCGATGAGTGTGCTCGAAAACGTAGGTGTGCTACTGCGCGAATACTCTAAATTTAGCGAGCGCGAGATAGATGAGCTATCGATGTTTTGGATCCAAAAGGTGGGGCTTAAGAAGGAGGCTGCCGCGCTTAGGCCAAACGAGCTTAGCGGCGGTATGAAAAAGCGCGTGGCGCTGGCTCGCGCGCTAGCACTTAGTCCTGAAATTTTATTTTTGGACGAGCCAAACTCGGGGCTTGATCCGCTCAGCGCCAGAGCCCTTGATAGGCTTGTTTGCGAGCTTAGAGATAGCCTCGGCGTCACGGTCGTGATGGTGACGCACGACGTGGATAGTATCTTTGACATTTTGGATCGGTTTTTGATCGTGGATAATCAAAAAATAGCCTTTGAAGGAAGCATCAAAGAAATTTCAAGCCTAAAGAATAACCCGCTCGAAGAGCTATTTAAGATGCGGCAAAGGGATTGAGCTTTGAAATTTACCGAGCCAAAATACGCATCGCGGCGGGTAAAATCGGATAAAATTTATATAGGCGCAAGTTGAAATTTTAAAATAGCGGCGGGAAGATTTTAAATTTTAAACCTAGCGAGGAATTCCGGGCTCCGCAGGGCTTAAATTTTAAAATTTAGACCTTAGCGGCTCAATCGAAATTTTAAAATTTAGGCGGGTCGTATTTAAGGGCGCATTTATTGGATAGCGCATTAAATTTTAAAATTTAAACGAGCAAGCGGCGTTAAATTTAAATCGGGGCGGTAAAATTTTACGCTAAAATACGGCGCGGCAATATTTTGAAATTTCAAAATGCACGCTAAGCTTTAAAATTTAAACTCAGATGATTCTGCGAATTTTGCGGCTATTTGAGAAAAGGCTAAGTTTTAAAATTTAAGCTTAAACGGCTATTTTAAGGCATATCGCAGGGCTTAAATTTTACGCTCTGAAATTAGGAGAAAAGATTGGAAAATAGAACTTCATACACGATAGTAGGCGCATTTGTTATGATCTGCGTCGCGGCTCTTACGGCGTTTATGTGGTGGATGCTTACTAAGACTGACCGCGGCGAGAGCTACCGCTCCTACTATATCCACACAAAAGAGCTTCCCGTAGGCATTAAGGAGAATTCCGAAGTTAAATTTATCGGCGTAAATGCGGGCATAATCAAAAGCATCGACTTTGCCGATATCGAAAATGCGATTATTGAGATTGAAATTTCAGTAAAAAGCAAACTACCGATCTCGCAAGATAGCGTCGCTAAGGTAGAATCTCAAGGCATCAGCGGAATCGCGTTTATAAATATCACGAAAGGAAGCGGCAAGCTTTTTCCGCCGAATGATAAAAAGCCTATAATTGCGCTGGATAAAACGCTTCTTGATAAAATCGGCTCTAAAGCTGAAGTCATCACCGATAGCGTGAGCGAGATGATCTTTAAGATTAACGGGCTGTTGTCTAAGCAAAATACCGATAAAGTGGATAGAATTCTATCTTCGATGGATAAATTTAGCGCCGAGTTAAGCGATGAGAAAAAATTCCAAAGCCTAGACGCACTGCTTGCTAACGTAAATACTCTCATAGCAAATTTAAACGAGCGCGAGAAGGAGCTAGACGCGCTGCTAGATAATCTAAACGCCTTTGCCGTGAGCGCTGCCAATCTATCGAATTCACTGGATAAAACCGCAGGCATCATCACTAAGCGTATCGATCGCGGCGAGTACAATCTAAAAGCGATCTTGGATCCTACGCTTGAGGAGGCAAAAAACACTCTTGGCGAGCTCAAAAAATCGCTTAGAGAATTCCAAGGCGCGATGTTTAGGCTAGAGGACAATCCTTACGATTTCTTTTTTAAAGATACTTCTAAAAGCGTGGATCGCGACGATAAAAAGGAATAAAGATGAAAAATTTTATAAAGTTTACGCTTGCTACGACGCTGGCGGCGATATTTTTAGGCGGCTGCTTAGCTAAGCAGGCTAAGCCATACACCTACTACGAGCTGCGTTATGATCAAAAGCGCTGCGTAAATCCTAGCGGTGCGCGCAAAAATATCTTTATCGACACCATCACGGCGACCGATCTCGTCGATAGGCGGGATATTTTAATAGTGGATTTTAGAAACCGAACGCGGTTCGCAAGCGACGCCAAATTTATCACGATGCCTAGCGAGATGGTATATAAGGCACTGCTTGATGCGGCATTTTCCACCTGCTCGCTAAATCCGATCTTTGTGCCAAAAGAGCGGGATTTGCGCCTAAAAACCAGTATCGTAGCGCTTCAGATCGATAACGATCAGGCAACCGTCACGATGGGATATGAAATTTTAAATTCTTTAGAAAGCATAAAATCAGGCATCGTCACTAAGCGCGTTTTCGTGCCTGATCCTAGCTCGCAAAGCATTTATAATGCCCTAAATTTAGCGCTTAATGAGAGTATAAACGAAATTTTAAAGGCTCTTAGATGATAGCGGCGATCGAAGGAATTATCACGCGCAAGGAGCCCACTGCTTGCGTCATTAAATGCGCTAGCGGCGTGAGCTACGCTCTTTCATTGTCATTAAATACCTCCGCGAAGCTCACGCAGGGCAAGCTGACCGAGCTTGCGTGCGTACAAATTTTGCGCGAGGATGCCGATTTGCTGTACGGGTTTTTGGACGATAATGAAAAAAAGATGTTTGAAACCTTAATCAAACTTAGTGGCGTAGGTGCAAGCACGGCGATGGCAGTTTGTTCGACGCTCGCTCCGCAGGATTTCGCGCGTTGCGTAGCTACGGGGGATGCTGCGACGCTAACTTCAGTTCCGGGCATCGGCCCAAAGACCGCTAGACGGATCATTGCCGAACTAGGCGATGCGAAGCTAATGGAATTCGGTCCTAGCGAGACTTATAAAAATGAAGCGGCATCCGCGCTACAAAGCCTTGGATTTAAGCGCGATAAGATCAATCAAATCTTAGCGGGATGCAGCAGCACGAATACGTCAGATCTTGTCAAAGAGGCGTTAAAAAAATTAGCGTAGAAAATAAAATTTGAAGGAAAACAATGAAATTTGGCTTAGTTTTTGGAGCTCAAAGCTACGAGCACGAAGTAAGTATCATCTCGGCAATTGCCGTTAAAAACGCCCTAAAAGGCTGGGACTTGGAGTTTGTATTTTGCGATAAAAATCGTAAATTTTACCGCATCGAGGATAAAAATATGCGCGCGGCGTATTTTAAAAACGGCGAATACGCCAAGGCGAAGGAGCTTAGTATCGGCACGGGCGGGTTTTTTGCGGGCGGAATGTTTAGCAAAAAGGCGCTGGATGCGGATGTTTATATAAATTTAATCCACGGCTGTGACGGCGAAGACGGCAAGATGGCGGCTTTGTTCGAGTTTTTCGGCATACCTTACATCGGGCCTCGCATCGAAGCTAGCGTGCTAAGCTATAATAAAATTTTAACCAAGCACTTAGCCGCAATCGCAAATGTAAAAACCTTGCCGTATGAGATCGTAAATCGTACTAGCCTGCCTAATTTTAATTTTCCGATCATCGTCAAGCCCGCTCATTTGGGCTCTAGCATCGGAATTTCGATAGCCAAGAACGAAAGCGAGTTTAGCTACGCGCTGGATCAGGCTTTTGAGCTAGACGACAGCGCGATCGTAGAGCCATACTGGGAAAACGTAAAGGAATTTAATCTCGCGGGCGCTAAAATAGACGGCAAAATCGTATTTTCAAACATCGAAGAGCCGAAAAAGGAGGGCTATTTAAATTTCGATCGTAAGTATTTGGATTTTTCGCGTAGTGGTGCGATCGAGCCCGCTCGTCCTGGCGCTTTGCTAGAGGGCAAGATGAAAGATGCCTTTACGCGGCTTTATAACGCAGGATCATTCGATGGCGCGCTCATTCGCTGCGATTTTTTTGAAAAAGAGGGCGAAATTTATCTAAATGAAATAAATCCGAACCCAGGCAGCCTCGCAAACTACCTATTTGATGATTTCTCCGAGGTTTTAGCAGCTCTTGCTTCGTCGCTGCCGCCGATGAGGCAGATCCCTGTAAGCTACGAGCTGATCACCAAAATCACCGCTAATAAATAGCCAATCGTTTAAAATTTTACGCTAAATTTTGCGTAAAATTTTACCCCAAAAGGTCGAGTTATGATAAATCAAGACGAAATTTACACCGCTACCGAGATCGTGCGCAACTTCAGCACCGTTTTAAACAAGATCAAAAACCAAGAGATTAAAAAAGCCCTGATCGTCAAAAATAACAAATTCGAAGCCGTGATGATCAGTATGAGCGAGTTTGAGCGGCTCGAAAAAGCAGTCGAGCTACTCAAAGCCGTTTACGCCAAAAGGAGCGGCGGTGGCGAGTAAGGAGCTCGTCTACGGCGGCGAAAACTACAAAATCAGCTACGAAATTTCAAATTTGCAGCATGCCGAATATATTTTGGTGCTGCACGGCTGGGGCGCAAACAAGGCGCTTATGTCTAGAGTTTTTGCGGACAAATTCCGCCGTTACGCGTTAGTGTGCGTCGATCTGCCGGGATTTGGCGCCAGCTCGCAGCCCGCGCGCGCCCTTGGCAGCGAGGATTACGCGGAGATTATGCGTGCCTTTATCGCAGCTTTTGGCAAGCAACCCGCAGCGATCATGGGGCACAGCTTTGGCGGCAAGATCGCAACACTTTTGCACCCGCAAAACCTCATACTGCTAAGCAGCGCCGGTATCATCGAACCCAAGCCCTTTGCCGTGCGCGCTAAAATCACAATTTTTAAAATTTTAAAGAGACTTGGACTGGCAGGGCTTTGGCGCGCGTTTGCGAGCAAGGATGCCGCAGGTATGAGCAAGACGATGTATGAGACGCTAAAAAACGTCGTAAATGAGGACTTCCGCGATATTTTTTCCGCGCTAAGCCCGCAAAATGCGCTCATCTTTTGGGGCAAGGACGATCGCGCCACTAGCCTAAAAAGCGGCGAGCTGATCCACTCGCTCGTCAAAAACAGCAAATTTTATCCGCTGGCGGGGGATCACTTTTTCTTTTTGCAAAGCGCAGATTTTATCGGCGAGCAGATCGAAAAGGAGCTTGGCAGCAGCTAAATTTAACGATTCGGTGCCGCGCTAAATTTAAAGCGAAACGCGATTTTGTGTAAATTTTAAAATTTAGCGGCGAAATTTTAGCGCCGTTAAAAATCACGCTTTAGATGCAAAAATAGATCGTGCGAAAGGCAAGAATAAAGATAAAATAGCGAGTGCATTTTAAAAAGCGTTTCAATGAGGCGCTTTAGTGCAGTTCTCCCGCGTTTTAAAATTTTGCAATCTGTTTGCGCCAAAGATCGCAAACCGAAGCGTAAATTTAAATTATAAAGCCGCGCACGTGCGCCACATATTTAAAATTTAGCGGCGCAAAATCCGCTCTTTGGGCGCGCAGTATAAAACGCAAAGCTCAAATTGCGGCGTGCCGCGTTAAATTTTAAAATTTTACGCCGTAGCGGATCGTTTCTGCTCTGCGCTCGCGATTGCGGCAGCCGTACAATAGACGACAAAACCGCGTGCGTGCACCGAAAAAGCGAACAATTAAATTTAGTCGCATAATCGCGTCATGTATTTACCGCGACACAAGGTCTATGCGCCGCGGATGGCACGCAAATAATCGCGCGAGGTGGGGCTAGATATCGTAAGATATACAGCATGCGAAAATTTCAGGTCGCGAGAGATGAGTGCGGCACAGTATCAATAACGAAAGAGCCGCGCGGCAGCGTAAATTATCTAGCGCGGCTCGTGCGGCCAACATGAGAGCGTGAATTCGCGAGCTAGCGAAGTTTGTAAAAATAGAATTTGCAAAGCGAGAATTCATAAAATTTGCAAATGACGCCAAATGCCGGTGGCCCAACGAGCTCGCCGCGTTTTGCCCGCACGGGCTTACAAAGCGGGCGCGCAAATTTATAAAAAGGAATTTTAAAAGATGAATATAATATTTTTGATCGCGCACGCGGCATTCGTCCTGATGCTCGGCTTTTATCTGATCACCTGCCTGCAGTGGTTTTCGTACAAGCCCGCGCGCATCATCTTTCACTTCACCAAGCCCGCGTGGCACCTCTATTTTTTGATTTTGCCGCTAGCGGCGTATTTTGGCTGCGAGATCGCGGCGAGCCTCTGCGCGGCTAAATTCGGCGCCGCGTCCCTCTATGCCTTGCACGCCGCCAAAATTCTAATCGTCGCGGTCTACGCGCTCGCACTTTATTTTTGGCAAAGAGGGCTAGATAAAAAGCTCGTCTTTACGCCGCGCGTGAAGCGATTTTTTGCGATTTTGGCGGTTTGTGTGTTTAGCTTTAACGCCGCGTTTTATGCCGCGGGGGGCCCGATTTTGCCGATCTTTTTACCGCTTGGCGCGGGCCTTGCGGCGAGTTTTGCTTACGAGCGGGCACAGGCTGCGAAATTTAAGGCTGCCGCGCGCAAAAAACTAGCCCAGGTGCCCTCGCTTACGATCATTCAGATCACCGCGAGCTACGGCAAGACAAGCATTAAAAACTTCTTGTATCAAATTTTAAAAAGCGACTTTCGCTGCTACAAGACGCCGCGCTCGGTAAACACGCTAGCAGGGCTCGTGCGCGACGTAAACGAGGCGCTGCCCGCAGATACGCAGATCTACATCGCCGAGGCGGGCGCCAGGCTAAGCGGCGACATCGCCGAGATCACCGAGTTTTTGGCGCCGCAGATCGTCGTCGTGGGCGAGATCGGCGCGCAACACATCGAGTATTTCAAAAGCATCGAAAACATCCGCAAAACCAAGCTTGAAGCGCTAACAAGCGCGCGGCTAAAGCATGCGTTTTTGCACAGCTGCACGCAAAAAAGCCCGAGCGAGTGCGTCACTATCTACGACGAGGGGCTGGAAATTCACGGCGCGGATCTGGACGGAATAAAATTTAGCCTTAGCTTGAGCGAGAATGTGCCCCTCGCAAGCGGTGGAAATTCCGTGCCGCGCGCAGACACATCCGCCGCAGGTGGCGAAGGGCAGGGCGATTTGAGCCTAGACGCAAATAGCGCGGCATACGCAGAAAAAGACAAAAATTCTAAAAATTACGGCGCCGATTTTGACGATGCAAATTCCAT
>CAUSCW010000037.1:0-19181 GCA_963530195.1 uncultured Campylobacter sp. | reverse complement strand
TAAAGGGGATCGATATTTTCAGCTACGATTTTTCGCACGTCTTGATCGATCCGCCGCGAGCGGGGCTGGAGCCTAGCGTGATTGATTTCATAAAAAATTTTCAAAATTTGATCTACATCTCCTGTAACCCGCAGACGCTTTTTGAAAATTTGCGCTCGCTTTGCGTTACGCATGAGGTGCGCAGGTTTGCGATCTTCGATCAGTTCGCGCATACGGCGCATATCGAATGCGGCGTGCTGCTAAAGCGCAGGAGCTAGGTGAGCTTAAAACCGAAGTCGCGGATTTAGGCTGCGCGCGAGATAAAATTTCGCCTAAAATATGTATAATAACAAAATTTAAAATTACGAAAGGAAGTAGATGGTTGATCTAAATAAAATCATCCAAGCAAAGCGCACGATAAACGATTTCGTCTATAAAACGCCCTTTGCTCTGGCGCCGAAGCTCAGCAAGCTTTACGGCGCGGAAGTGTATCTCAAAAGCGAGAATTTGCAGCGCACCGGCGCATATAAGATTCGCGGCGCTTATAATAAAATCGCGCACCTAACGGATGAGGAGCGGGCACATGGAGTAATAGCCGCAAGCGCGGGCAACCACGCCCAAGGCGTAGCGATGAGCGCGCAAAAATTCGGCGTGCATGCCGTGATCGTAATGCCTGAAGCCACGCCGCTACTTAAGGTAAGCGGCACGAAGGCTCTGGGCGCGGAGATCATCCTAAAGGGCGATAATTTCGACGAGGCGTACGCGTTTGCGCTGGAATACGCGAAGGAGCACAATCTAACGTTCGTCCATCCCTTCAACGACGAGTTCGTACAAGCGGGCCAAGGCACGATCGCGCTTGAGATGATCGAAGAGGTCGCAGATCTTGAATACATCGTCGTTCCAGTAGGCGGCGGCGGGCTTGCGACGGGGGTTTGCAGCTGCGCCAAGCAGATCAATCCGGACATCAAAATCATCGCCGTAGCCGCCAAGGGCGCGCCTGCGATGCATGATAGCTTCGTCGCGAAAAAGCCGCTAAATTCCAAATCCGTCCGCACCATCGCCGACGGCATCGCGGTGCGGGATACGAGCGAGATCACGCTTAGCACGATCATCGAGTGCGTCGATGAGTTCGTGCAGGTCGATGACGAGGAGATCGCAAGCGCGATACTCTATCTGCTTGAGCAGCAAAAAATCATCGTCGAGGGCGCGGGCGCGGCGGGCGTAGCGGCGCTGATGAACGCGAAATTTGCATTCCCTGCGGGCGCAAAGATCGGCATCATTCTAAGCGGCGGCAACATCGACGTGCAGATGCTAAACATCATCATCGAAAAAGGTCTTATCAAGTCGCACCGCAAGATGACGATCAACGTCACGCTCGTCGATAAGCCGGGCGCGCTTACCGGGCTTACCGAAATTTTGCGCCGCGCCAACGCAAACATCGTCAAGATCGACTACGACCGCTTCTCGACCAATATCGAGTACGGCGACGCGCAGATCACGATCACGCTTGAGACCAAGGGCAAGGCTCATCAAGAGGACATCGCCTGGGCGCTCAAAAACGCAGGGTATGATTTCAGGGAGATTTTGTAGAATTTTGCTCGGGCTTGTGAAATTTGCCTGCGCTTGCAAAATTTGCTCTTGAATTTAGCCGAGATTGTAAAATTTACTCCGCGTTTGCACCAATGCTACGGCGCGGCTAAATTTACACTCGCTTGCGCACAGGTTGCGGCTCGCTACGGCTTTGATTCACCACGATAAATTTTAAATTTGCCGCTTTATACTCGCTGCGTCGAAATACTTTGCGTGGGTATTTTTAATCTTTGGTGTATTTCTATTGGGGCGGGAAGGGGGCTTGAATTGCGAGGTCGCTCCCCTTCCCGCCCCAAACCCCACCCATCCCCCGACGACGCTAGCGGTGCAGGCTGCGCCTGAGTTTAATTTTAATGAAACAAATAAGCATAAAATCTGCGTGCCGTAATTTAAAACGTAAAATTAGCGCGAGCGTAGCTCGCCCTTCTAGCGTCGTGCGGGTGGGGGTTGGTAAGGGGGCGGGCGCGCCTCGCAACTCTGAGCGCCGCCCCCTTACGAATATCGCGCATAATGCACCCAGACGCTAAGCTATATCCATGAAATTTTATAGAAACTTACAAAATAAAATTTATCGCCAAATTCATAGCCCGTGAAATTTATGCTGTGATTTCTGTTATTCCTGGGGCAGGAAGGGGGCTTGAATTGCGAGGTCGCATTTCTCGCGGGCGCCGCCTCCGCAGCACCGCATTGCTCTGCTCGCCCACAAACCCCACCTAACCCCCGACGACGCTAGCGGTGGTGCGGACTACGTCCGCGTTAAATTTTATAATCGCGGCTCGCTTCTTTAAAATTTCTTTCGCGATTTTAAAATTTCTTGCCGTAAAAATCGTAAAATTTCAATTGCACTACAAATCGGCGCCGTATTTTGCTAAAATACCGATAAAATTTTAAAGGATGAAATTTGGAAAATTTTGCTTTTCTTCTAAATTTAGTGATATTTTGCATCTTGGTTTTTATGTTTTTTAAGATGCGCAAAAGCGGCGAGCAGGCGAGCAAGCCGCAGATCGCCACCGACATCACGCGGCTTAAAAGCATCGGCGAGCTGAGCGTTTTTAAAATTTACTCCAAAGAGATCGTCACGCGCAAGCAAAACGTAGGCAGCGGGCTGCTAGGCTCGCTCGTCTCGCCGCTGATGACGAAAAAGCAGATCGCCATCATCTTCGAGTTTGAGATCGAGTTTGTTTACGACCTGCTAAGCCCAGAGTTTGCGATACTGCCGCAGGGCGAGGATCGCTACGAGATTAAGATGCCGCCATGCAAATACAAATACTCGATCAAAGATATGAAAATTTACGACGAGAAAAACGCCAAGCTGCTGCCGTTTTTGCTGCCCGATTCGCTAAACGGGCTATTCGGCGCGAGCTTTGATGAAAGCGATAAAAACCGCCTGATCGACGACGCCAAGGACGAGGTCAAGCAGCTCTCGCTAAAAATCATCAACGATCTGGGCGGCAAGATCCACAAATCCGCGACCGACACGCTGGAGGCGATCGCCAAGAGCTTCGGCGCGAAAGAGGTTGGATTTATCTTCCAGGACAAGGCGCTTCAGACGATCGACATAAACTCAAACGAGATCGCAATCGACAAGTCGCTAAAATCGCAGATCGAGAAGTAGATGGAGCTTTTTAAGGCGCTTTTTAAAATTTACTTCGCCCGCATGCTCGCGTTTATGGATGCCTGCGCGAGGGCTTGGCAGCGATTTTATGAGCCGATCAGGCTGCGCAAAGAGAAAAAGCGCCTGCGCGCGAAGGGCTATTTTACCGAGGATGCGACGTGGGCGGAGTTTTTCGCGGATTTTAAATTTTGCAAATGCTTTATCATCAAAAAAATCCTCTATCCGAACTTCTACGCGATCAAAAACTCCTCCAAATGGGAGGCGGGCTCAAAGCGGGCTAGCTTTACGGTAGGCTCGTTTGCATACGACGAGATCGCGTGGGTGTGGGTGCCGCGAGCCTTCGACGGCGGGCGGAAAAACGATCTGGAAAAGCTAAAAAATCTACTGCAAAAAATCCCCGCGCTGCACTACGAGCAGAGCGACACCGGGATTAAAATTTTCGGCTACGAGTGCGGCGAAGCGGGCTTATAATCGTATAAAATGGCATTTACTTAAATTTCACATCGAGGATCGCGCCGATATGGCTCATGGCTTGTACTGCGCAGACGAACAGCGAGCGGGTTTTGACGCGACTGCGTCTTTGTCAAAACGGCGCAAGCAGAATGAAATTTTATCTTTTCAGGCACTCGAATGCGGACTAAATTTAAACTCCGCGCGAGTATAAACGCGAGCAAATTTTATCTCCGCCTGGCTCCATAGACCCTTTGCTTTGGCGGGGGTTTTTATATTAAGCCACGCAAGAAGCAGCACTACGGACGCCAATGGATTTAAGATTAAATTTAGCAGTTCCATGCAATTTATGACGCCCATCGTTATAGCGGCGGGGGCCGGTATTTTAAACATCATGCCGTGGATGATGTCTGCGGCGACATCAACGATTAGCAGCGCGGCGTATACGGCAAAAAGCTTGCATCCGGTAGCGGCGCGCAACTTAAAATTTATAATTATCCAAGCGAGCGTAACCGCAAAAATCAAATACGGCACGTATATTTGCAGCCTATTACAATCACATCTTCTAAGTATATAAATGGCTGAAAAATATAGCAGCGCCGCAAGCGCAATGCTGTAGGCGTATTTGAAGATTATAAAAACCTGCGGACCCGTGATATTTTGGATGTTTTTAAGCGCGTGGTAAAGGAATGTGAAGGCAAAAATCCACACTAAGATTTGAGAATCCAAGTACGCAATCTCGCCTTTTATAGAATACGCTATGCTCGCGACCAGTAGGCAGAGCGCGCCGAGCGTGCCTTGCAGCTTCACTCTTTGAAAATCTTCGTTCATTTTATACCTTTAAATTTTAATGTGCGGCTCACGGCTTGCGCCGTGCAACTAAACGGCGGGCGATGCTTTGATTATCGCCGCGCGGGCTTTGAATTTAGCCGCTGCGAATTTTAATTTTAGCCGCCGTGCATACTTCGTACTTTACGTCGCTGTGAATGATTTAAGCCCAGCATGCCGCCGAATATCTCATCCTTGGGCTACTACAGCGAATTTTATTTAGTTCCGCCGTTACGAGTGCTTTTAATTTAACGCCGTAGTTACCGCAAATTTTACTTTGCCGTCGCCACTCGCGCAATATGTTTTTGAAATGGGATTTTACGCAAATTCTGTTTAAAATGTATTTAACTTTTTAAATTTAAAAGCAGCGGAGTAGCTTAAAATTTATAACTATCCAAGTGTCATTACTATAAGCATTAAAAACGCTTATCTTTGATTTTTAAATTTGAGCTGTTTTTAGTAAATTTTGCTTACAAATTTTGTATAATTTTTAAAATTTTATCTCGAAAAGAGGAGCGAGTATGAGATTTATCGTTATATTGTTTTTGGTAGTCGGCGGCTGTTTTGGAGGCAATATAACCGACTTTCAAAGCTTGGAAAAATTTATCAAAGACGGGCAGGCGAAAGGATATTTTCCTAAAAAGATTTTAGTGACGCAAGGATTTGATACCACCGTATTAGAAGACGTGAGTTTAAATTTTAGCAAAACTATATATTGGGATATAAATTCTCGCTGCAACCAAAACGCAGACGAGATCATTATAGCCGAAAGCGATACGAGGCACTCTATAGTTTGCCCTGGAAATAACAACGTCTATATTTTGACGGGCGGCAGAAGCGATGTGGAAGACCCATGGGGAAACGATATCTTCGTAATGGGCGAGAACGATGATAAAATTTCAAAAAGCTGGGGTACAAATATATTTATATTCGGCAAAAGATGGGGGCATGATAAGATAGAAATCGGCGATTCTAGGATAAATCCGGCGTCAAACCCTGAATACAAAAACGAATTTCCTTACGAGTTTAGCCACTTTTTCATCTTTGATAGCGGGGTTAAAAAGGATGATTTAGTTTTTAACTTCAACAAGATAATAAATTTAAAAACAAACGACTCTATAGAACTTACGGATTTAAATGGTATAAATTTGATTTTTAAAGACGAGCCGGGTAAATACTATGGTACAAATTCATTAAAGGAGATTTACGACGAAAGCTCTCCCGTCGCACCCAAAACCGAAGAGAGATTGAGCGCGGATGAGATACAAACGCTGCTTCACAAAACAGCATATTCAGACAACGCCAAAGATGCTAAAAAATACTGCGAAATGGGCGGCGATCCGAATTTTAAAGGTCATGAAAATACCACTCCCATCGAAATGGCGGTAATGTTAGGTAGCGAAAATTCGCTTCGCGCGATGCTAGAGTGCGCAAAAAGACTGACCGATAACGCAATGATGATGAGCGTATTCGGAAGCCAACACGACGATGAGAAGAGTTTTAGGCTCGTAAAGCTTTTGGAAAAATACGGCGGAAATTTTAAAGCAAAGGATAGGGATGGCTGCTCCATGGTAAATTATGCGGCAAGTTCTCATAGTCTAGAAATCGTAAAATATCTAGTAGAAAGAGGCGCCGATCCAAAAGCTAGATGTTCTCATAACCAAAGCGTAACTCCATCGGATTGGGCAAGGAAAAATGAGGATAAAAGAGTATATGAGTATCTAAAAAGCCTAGAAACCAAATAAAAGCTATGCTAAATTTGACTTCTTTATCGTTTGCTTTGAATCAGCGCGATTAAATTATTAGCGTTTTTGATGCAGATAGCAAAGCACAGCAAGCTTTTATGATATCGATTTGGCTTATGGCTGCAACGACGGAACTTATTTATGTGCCATCTAGAATGGGCGGCATATCGGACTCTCTATAGCACCAAGATTTGCGGCTATGCCAAAAAGCTTTAAGTTTTCAGCGAAAATTTTATTTTGTGTTATTTTTGCCAAAAATATATAATTTAATCCAAAATTTATATACACTTCGCTATTATTTCATTTTTAATTTTGCGGCCCACTCGTCTAGTGGTTAGGACGCTGGCCTCTCACGCCGGTAACAGGAGTTCAAATCTCCTGTGGGTCACCATTTCATCACTTAAAATCAATTAAAATTTTCTATCATCCAGCTGCCTGCCCTTGAAATTTAAGACCTCATTTGATTTGGGAGTATTTTGATTAAAATTTCACTATATTTTTACTGAGGCTAATTGATCTAGAATGAAAGTCGCGCGAATTAAAATTTAGATCGAATTTTAAAATTCGCGGCTAAATCTCGCCGCTGCTTATATTTTCCAGATTGCGTAGCCTGTTCCAGTTCTGCTCGTTTTGTAAATTTCTCATATTTTGCCGCTGCTGCATCTGCTCCAGCTGCTGCTGCGATTGCTGTTGCATTAGGCTTTGCTGCGCGGCAATATATTGCTCTTGCGCTCTTTGCTGAGCTTGTGCGCTATTCTCCTTGAATGAATTAAGCGTATCTCGCGACACTGCCTGCTCTTGCGCCGCACGCGCGACTTCGGCGTCAATTTTTTGCCGCTTCACGCAGCGGTTTGGCTGCTCCTTATTTAGCGAGCTTGCGACGTCGCATCCGCTCGCGCCTGTTGCAAACAAAGCCTCCTTGCCGTCCTGCGAGAGCGTCGAGCAACCGCAAAGCAACACGACTAAAATCAAGGCAGAGAAAAATTTTAACTTCACAGTCGCCTTTCAAATTTTATCTTTAATTCCCCGCAGCCGCTAATCCGCGCCCTTTGCGAGGTCGAACCCGCACTGCGCCACAAGCGCCTTATCGCTTGCGATGCTATCGCCGGTGGTGGTTAGGAAATTGCCCGTAAGCGCCGAGTTGATGCCGCATCCAAGCGCCGTGCGCACATGCTCGCCTAAATTCCGTCTGCCGCCTGCGAAGCGCAGATACGCGCGCGGCAAGATGAAGCGGTAGATCGCGATCGATTTTAAGATTTCATCGTGCGCCAGTGGCGCGGCGTTTTGCAGCGGAGTGCCCTTAATCGGGGTCAGGATATTGATCGGCACGGAGCTAACGCCCAGCTCTCGCAGCTGCAGCGCCATATCGATGCGATCCTCCATATTTTCGCCCAGCCCGAAAATTCCGCCGCTACATACGTCAAGCCCTACAGCGCGGCAGTTTTGTATCGTTTGGATGCGGTCGTCGTAGCTGTGCGTCGTGCAGATCTGCGGATAAAATTTTCGCGAAGTCTCGAGATTGTGATGATAGGTCTGCACGCCGCTAGCTTTAAGCAGCGCCAGCGCGGGCTTTGAGGCGATCCCCAGCGAGGCGCACAGATGCAGCTGCGTCTTACTTCGCAGCCGCTCATAGATCGCGCAGTATGCCTTCAGATCGGAGCTTTTTTGAGAAATTCCGCGCCCGCTGGCGACGAGCGAGAAGCGGTGCGTCTGCTCGGCTTCGTTCGCAAGCGCGGCGCTTAGCACCTGCTGTTCGCCCAAAATTCCGTAAGTCTCGCAGCCCGTGTCAAAATGCGCCGACTGCGCGCAGTATTTGCAGTCCTCGCTACAGCGCCCCGATTTTACGTTTATGATCGTGCAGAGATTAAATTTATCGCCGCAAAACTCGCGCCTGATCTCATCCGCCGCCGCAAAAAGCGCGCCCAAATCCTCGCACTGCGCCAGATCTAGCGCCTGCTGCTTTGCAATCTCGCAGCCGCCTATCACGCGATCTTTCAGCTCGGAAATATAAAATTTGTCTATCAATACTTAGCCTTTTTGAAAAAAATGCGTAATTATACAACGCTAAATTTAAAGCAAAGCTCGCGTGCGAAATTTTGGCATAGGAATTTTCCGCTAAAAATTTTGCGCGGAATTTTATGCCCTTGCTCGCCGATTTTGTATCCGCAGCTTTTACGAAGAGCTCGTCTGCGGTATCTGCACGCGATTTATCGTTTTGAAATTTTATTTTGGCTAAAATTGCGGCTTTAAATTTAAAGGCAAAAAATGAAATACGACGTTATCGTTGTGGGCGGCGGGCACGCGGGCATCGAGGCAAGCTTGGCCGCTGCAAAAATGGGCGCAAAGACGCTGCTGATTACGATCTTGGCCGAGCAGATCGGCGCTGCGAGCTGCAACCCTGCAATCGGCGGCCTTGCTAAGGGACATCTGGTAAAGGAGATCGACGCGCTGGGCGGTCAGATGGGGCTTGCGGCGGATGCGTGCGGGCTGCAGTTTAGAATTTTAAACGAGAGCAAAGGCCCTGCGGTACGCGGTTCGCGCGCTCAGATCGATATGGACGAATACCGCATCTATATGCGTAATTTGCTGCTAAACACGCAGGGGCTGGACGTAAGCCAGGAGATCGCGAGCGAAATTTTAACCTGCGAGCAGGATGGCGACCCGCGCATTTGCGGCGTTAAGAGCCATATTGGCAACGTTTATGAGACCGAGCGTCTGATAATCACCGCCGGCACCTTTTTAAACGGGCTAATTCACGTAGGCGAGAACAAGTTGCAAGCGGGGCGCGTGGGCGAACTGGCGAGCGTGGAGCTAGCCGAATCGCTGCGAAGTCTGGGGCTGCAAATGGGGCGGCTAAAGACGGGCACCTGCCCGAGGATCGATGCTAAGACGATCGATTTTAGCGTGCTTGAGCGCCAAGACGGCGACGCGGATCCGCGCGCTTTTAGCTTTCGCAGCAAAGATTTTGCGCCGAAGCAGCTTGCTTGCTTCATCGCTTATACGAACGAGCGCACGCACGAGATCATCCGCGAAAATTTCGCCCGCGCGCCGATGTTTACGGGGCAAATTTCAAGCACCGGCCCGCGCTACTGCCCGAGCATCGAGACTAAAATTTATGAATTTCCAAATCGCGACCGCCACCACGTTTTCGTCGAGCCGCAGACGCGCGAGGCCACGGAGTATTACGTAAACGGCCTCTCTACGAGCCTTCCTTACGACGTGCAGATTGCGTTTTTGCGCACGATCAGAGGCTTTGAAAATGCAAAAATCGTCCGCCCGGGCTATGCGATCGAGTACGATTTCATCGATCCTACCGAGCTTAAACACAGCCTCGAGACCAAAAAGATCCACGGGCTGTTTTTGGCAGGTCAAATCAACGGCACCACCGGCTACGAGGAGGCTGCGGCGCAGGGGCTGATGGCGGGCATCAACGCCGTGCTTGATTTGCGCGGGCGGCAGCCTCTGATTTTGCGCAGAGATGAGGCATATATCGGCGTTTTGATCGACGATCTGGTTACCAAGGGCACGAACGAGCCCTACCGAATGTTTACTTCGCGCGCGGAATTTCGCCTGCTGCTGCGCGAGGGCAACGCCGTGCTGCGCCTAAGCGAATACGGCCGCGAGATCGGGCTTTTAGACGAGGCAAGCTACGAGCGGGCGCGTAAGCTTAAGCTCGATGTGGAAAGCGGAATGGAATTTTTGCTAAAAACGCAGATTACCCCTTCAAAACAGACGCTTAGCCTGCTGCAAAGTATCGGCGCAGAGCCAATCTCGCAAAGCTGTAGCTTGCAAAAAATCGTAGCCAAAAGCGGATTTTCAAAGGCGGGCCTGCTTGCTTTGGCGCCGCATTTTGAGGGCTTTAGCGATGAAGTTTTGGATGAAATTTTAACGCAGTGCAAGTATTATTTCTACATCGCGATGCAGCGCGCCGAGGTCGAGAGGATGAAGGGGCTGCTTAGCGTCGCAATCCCGCCGCAGATCGATTTTAGCAAGATCGGAGGGCTTAGCAACGAGATCGTGCAGAAGCTAAATCGCTTTGCGCCGCCGACGCTGTTTGCCGCGAGCGAGATCAGCGGCGTAACGCCCGCCGCGATCGATATTTTGCATATCTACATCAAACAAAATTTCTATATCAAAGGCAAAATAAAATGATAACTATAAAAAGTGAGAGCGGAAATAGTAAATTGCAGTAGATTTGGCAATAATATTCTAAAAATTTATGGCGGAAAGTCTAAATAATATTTTAAGATTATATTCCACTTGAATTAGAGCTAAATTTTGCGGTAAAATAAGTGATACAACTTTAAAAATGGCAAAAGGGAGTAAAAATGATAGCATTGGAAGGATGTTTAAAGCTACGAGATGAGTTTTAAACGAAGACGGACTCCGCAAAAGCCATAGACGTGATTGTAAAGCAATATACCAAGGCTAGCGATAAAGATACTTATTGTACAAGGGCTTGAAAAATCAAATTAAAATTTATATATAAGGAAGAAAATGCAGATTAAAATTTTAAATCTTTTAGATGAAGCAAATCAGCTAAAACTCAAGGTAAAAAGCCTGTTAAATGAGCCAAATTTAGGTCAAAGTCAAAAATTTGTACTAAAGCATATAAATAGTGATCTGTCAAGGATTTTAAGTATCTTAAATCTCAAAAATGCAGCCTTTGATTCAAATATAAGAAGCGGTGGAGAATATACGCTTGAGGAGATTGGTGCCGTTCTTGGCGGGGTTAGTCGTGAGAGAATCCGTCAAATAGAATCAAGTGCTCTAAAAAAAGTTAAAACATCCAAAAATAATTAGAAATTTTTATAACTATATAAGGTTGTAGGATTTTATGTAAATTTAATTTGGGCGTAGGCAGAATAAGCCTTATAAATATAGAGTATTCAGCTTTAAAATTTAAAGGAGAAAAAGATGACCGAAGAGTTGCAAGATGAGTTAATTAAAGGGTTTAAGTATTTTAAAGAATTTCAAGGAAAATATAGAAAAAACATGACTCATGTTTCTGATGAACTGAGATCTTTTTATGAAAGCTTTAAGAAATTTACGTATGAAATCTTTGAAGAACTAACGAAGCCAATAATAGGGAAGTGGCTACCTAATGGAAATAAAATATCGGATTTTATGTGGAATAGAGCACAACCTTTTGAAAATAAAAGCTTTTTATATATTTATCTCGCTGCAGAACCGGATAATGGTTTCATTTTTGGAATTGGTTTTGACGATAAAAAAGAGAAAAATAGACAATTAATGGATAAAGTGTATAACTTTTTAAGTGAAGAATTAGATAAATTTGATATACAAGGGTTTGTCAAAATGAAAGATAGAGTTTTTGCTGTAGAAGATATGGATAATTTAACCAACTTAGATTATAAAACTTTAATTGATAAATTTAAATATGTATACAAGGAGGTATATGATAAATTTTTAAAAAATCCAGAAGAAATAGTAGAGCAAATGATCAAAGCGGATCAAACAAAATTCCCATTAAATCAAATTTTATACGGCCCTCCAGGCACCGGTAAAACTTATAACACTATAAAAAAGGCTATCGAGATAATAGAAAAAAGAGATATCGGAGACAAAGAAGACAGAGCCATTCTAAAAAAGAAATTTGATGAATATATGCGAAGTGGACGGATAAAATTCGTAACATTTCATCAAAGCTATGGATATGAGGAATTTGTAGAAGGTATAAAAGCAGAAACTAAAAGTGGAAATATATCGTATGATATAAAAGACGGGGTATTTAAAAGAATTTGCAAAGAGGCTAGCGGCAATAGCGAGAAGAAGGTATTGCTAAAAAATACGAAAGAAGAACTAACCGAAGATGGCTTTAAAAAATTATATAACGACTATGTCAATAAACTACCGCCTATTTCTAAGAATCCGTCTGAAAAAATATTAAAAACTCCTACTGATAAACAGTCGTTTTGCCTATATAGAAATAATACATTTTCGATATCGGTTAAGCCACAAAATAGCAATGAATCAAGATCTATATCCTATGATAAATTTATAAAAGTTATATTTCATAATGATACCTATGGAATGTCTTCATATGAACCCGTAATTATTCAAGATATTTTGGGCCAGAAATATGAAAATTATGGAACGAATGGTATTGATCAAAAATATGTCTTAATAATCGACGAAATTAATCGCGGAAATATATCTAAAATTTTAGGTGAGCTTATAACGCTAATCGAGCCTTCAAAAAGGCTCGGGGCCAGTAATGAGATAATGGTTGAGTTACCATATTCAAAAAAGGAATTCGGAGTGCCGTTAAATTTATACATAATCGGCACGATGAATACCGCGGATCGAAGTATAGCCCTTATGGATACGGCACTTAGAAGAAGGTTTGAGTTTATAGAGATGATGCCGCAGCCTGAACTTTTAGAAAAAATCAAGATAACAGAAAACGAAACTAATACTAAGATAGAGCTCAAAAAAATGCTTGAAAAAATAAATGAGCGTATAGAGTATCTTTACGACAGAGACCACACGATAGGGCATGCTTATTTTATGTCAATAAAAAGCGGTGCGGATATATCAGAGCTAGCCTCAATCTTTAAAAATAAAATTTTACCGCTACTTCAAGAGTATTTTTATGACGATTGGGAAAAGATAAGGCTGGTACTAGGAGATAATGGGTTTATAAAAGAAAAAGAGAAAGATAGAACATTGCTTGTGTTGGATGGCAAAGAATATGAAACTGATAAAATTTTATATGAGATAAAATTTGAAGCCTTTGAAGAGACGGAAAACTATATAAAAATTTACAAACAAAACAAAACGCAAGAGCAATGACCAAATACTTAATAGAGTTTGAAAAATTTCGCCCGGAAGACGACCAGGATCTATTTAAAGCCGTAGATGCCTTTACTAGAGAAAATTTTGCCGCAGTAGAGTTTTTAAAGCCCGGTAGAGACAAAAAGGGCGATTTTTTACAAGCTCAAAACTACGTCGGTATCATCCAGACAAAAAGCGGCGATAGCCTTGAGATACTTCCTAAGATCCACGACAACGATAATAGTAGTAACGAGGAGGCGATAGAAAATTCTAAAAAGATTTTACTAACGATGCTAAAGACTTTAAAAAGTCATCCGTTTAAAAATATAAACATAGCAAATTTAAAAAGCCTAAATTTGCCGCTTCTTGAAATTTTTATATCAATGTTCCTCGACGAAGTATCAAAACTCATAAAAATAGGCATAAAAAGCGACTATGTAGAGCTAAAAGATAACCTAAATTTTTTAAAAGGAAAGCTTAAAATATCGGAGCAAATACGTAAAAATATCGTGCATAAAGAGAGATTTTACGTTTGCTATCAGGAATTTTCCATAGATAGAGCAGAAAATCGTCTCATAAAAAGCACGCTCGAGTTTTTATACAAGCGCTCAAAATCAAGCAGAAATCAACGGCTTATTAGAGAATATTTATTTATCTTTGACGAAATTTCATCTAGCTCCGATATAAACGCGGACTTTAGCCGCTTAAAACTAAATCGCCAAACAAAATACTATGAACAAGCGCTTTTATGGAGCAAGATATTTTTACAAAATAAGTCGTTTAGTCCGTATAGAGGTAGTGATGTAGCCTTTGCCTTGCTTTTTGATATGAATAAACTATTTGAAAGCTATGTCGGAAATTTCATAAAGAAAAAGCTTCCGGATGCTATATTGCAGCATTCGCAAAAGCATCTTATAGAAAAACCAAAAGGCTTTATGCTAAAACCGGATATATTTTTAAGGCATCAAAAACGAAATTATATAGCCGACACAAAATGGAAGATCATCAAATCAAAAGACGATATATCCCAAACTGACCTATACCAGTTATACGCTTACGGCAAAAAATATGAGTGCAGTAAACTTTATCTCATCTACCCAAGGATAAGCGGTATCAATCAAAAGGCTATGAAATTTAGATACGAAAATGATATGCGACTCAATGTTTTATATTTTGATTTAGAAAAAGGCAAACTTATCAAATATTTATTAGATTAATATTACTCATATGACCTATATTCTAATTTTTCCTCTTTTAGGTATTGAAATCTTACGCTCAAATTTACCATTACTTGGTTATATATTTTATAACAAGGCGGAGCATAAGCATGATAGAACAAGAGATACGGCAGGAGTATGACGAGTATTCCTTTTTGATAAAAACAAAAACTAGCAATGATTTTGTGTGGAATGCTATATTTACTAAATACGACTGCACGGATATGGCAAAGGATTTTTATAGACAAGCCGTAAAGGCGCTAAATAATCCCTATGACGTAATTGATGAAGTAAAATTTATATTGCAGCGTCTAGGTCAAGATTTTGGCCATGATACCGAGTTTGTGCAAGAGATACAACAGGAGATATTAAACATAGAGATGACGCCGTACGAATATCAAGAGGTATCCAAAATAATAAATACTTACAATTCTAATACCCAGAGAAATGGCTTTTTTATGCTGCCGCTAGAGGAGTTATAAATATTAACTCCATTTAAAACATCATCATGGGCTTGTGGCCATGGATATCACCTTGAAACATTGTCTTTATTTTAAAAGTCTTACAAACTGTTTGTCGCCGCATCTTTGTCGTCTTTGGTGGCAACTCACATGCTCTAGCTAAGTTGTGAGTGATCAAAACGAAATTTTACACAGATTCGCAATGAAATTTCACGCGGGCTTGCCGCTCAATCCCGCGCAGATTGGCGGCGGAATTTTATATAGCCCGGGTAAAATTTTATTCGAGAAATGAGAACTGATTTAAAATTTAACCGTTTTTTCAAGCGAATTTTGCCACAATTGCGCTCAAATTTCATTGGGGCAAAAGATGAAAAAATATACCAAACAAATCCTCGCGATGCTCGCGCTAAACGCGATCTACAGCGGCTCGGGGATCTTGATTTTAAGCTTTATCAATAAATATCTACTTGACGGCGCCGAAAGAGGCGGCAGGATCATCGCGCTATTTTTCGCGCTTTTGGCGATATTTCTACTGCTTTCGGTGCTAAGCCGCATCATGCTTTGCAAGATGGAAAACGACTTCGTATTCGATCTGCGCACCAAGATCATCAAGCAGATCATCGATACGAAGTTCGAGCGCATCGAGGCTGCGTCGAAGGCGAACCTACTTGCGTCCCTTTCCAGCGATATTTCGCGCCTGACCGAGGGCTTTATGCGTATCTCCGAGCTCATTCAGGGCGCGATGATTGTGCTGTTTTGCGGCATCTACGTGCTGTATATCGCGCCTATGATGTTTGCGTTTTTATTCGTCTGGATCGGCGCGCTGATGATTTTCAACCGCTTTTTGATGAAAAAGGTCATGCAAAATTACGATCTGTACCGCCAAAACGAGGACGTTTTGTATAAAAACTACGCCGCGGCGATCGAGGGGCATAAGGAGCTGTCTCTAAGCCTAGCCAAAGCAAAGAGCCTATACGAAAACGACTTTTTGCCCAACGCGCAAAATTTACGCCAAAGCTCGCTGCGAGCCGAGGTTTACGGCGCGTTTGCGAGTAATTTTATGAACGTGATGATGCTAGGCGCCGTAGGCTTTGTGCTTTATTTTGGGCTCAGCGGCGGCAAAGCGGAGCTTGCAAACGCCGTAACGATCGCGCTTACGGTGCTTTTTTTGCGCGCGCCTTTGATGATGCTCATATTCTCGCTTCCTAGCGTGTTGCGCGCAAAGATCGCCTACGCAAAGATCAATGAGCTCGGCTTAGATCCATTCGTGCAGGGCTTTGAGCTTGCGCAAATGCAGCCGTGGCGCAGCCTGGAGCTTAAAGAGGTGGGCTTTTCGTATCCAGACGGTAAATTCGGCATCAAAGGGGTAAACTTGCAACTAAATGCGGGCGAGACGGTGTTTTTGATCGGCGAAAACGGCAGCGGAAAATCGACGCTTTTTATGATTTTAGCGGGTCTTTATACGCCGCAAACGGGCGAAATTTTGGCTGACGGCGTAGCCCTTAAACCCTCCGATCTGCGCGCCTACAGCAACAACATAAGCGCGGTTTTCAGCGATTTTTATCTCTTTGACTACGCTACCGGCGATGCGGAGATCGCGCGCGAGTGGCTAGCGCTTACGCACCTGCAGGATAAGGTTGAGCTAAAGGGAGCTAAATTTAGCACCACGAGCCTATCTAGCGGACAGCGCAAGCGTTTGGCGCTCGTAAGCGTGCTGATGGACGGGCGAAAATTTTTGATGCTCGATGAGTTTGCGGCCGATCTCGATCCGCAGTTTCGCGCGGAGTTTTACGAGCGGATTTTGCCGGAGCTGAAATCGCGCGGATACACGATCTTTGCGATCTCTCACGATGATAAATACTTCGGCGCCGCAGATAAAATTTATAAGATGCAAAGAGGCGAAATTTCGCGCATAAAGTAAAGTGGCTAAATTTTAAAATTCTACGCGAAATTTCGCGCTGGAATTTGGCGTCTAGATGAAATTCCGCCGTAGAATTTCGCCGCGAAATTTTACGATTGAATTTAAGTGGCAAGGCGAAATTCGCTTAAAATTTTACAGCGCAAATTCCGCTTTGAGCCTCTACGCTAAAGTTTGCAGTAGATAGAATTTCGCCTCTTTAGCGCAAATTGCAAAAATTTAACCGAAATTTACTAAATTTTGATTATACTGCACCCACAATTTAAAAAGAAAGGATAGGAATGAAAAAAGTTCTTATTGCATGTGCTGCGGTTGCGGCGTTTAGTTCGAGTTTATTCGCCGCTGATGGCGCTACATTGTATAAAAAATGCGTGGCCTGTCACGGAGCCAACGCCGAGAAGCCTTATCTTGGCGGCAAAGTACCTGCGCTAAACACCCTAAGCAAGGAAGATATCATTGCTAGCCTAAAAGGCTACAAAGACGGCACTCTGGGAGAGGGCAAGGGAAAATTTGGAATGATGGGCGTTATGAAGGGTCAAGCAGCTTCGCTCAACGACGAATCGATCGAAGCGCTAGCCGATTTCATCGTCTCTAAAAAATAATTTCAAACTTCATTCGGCGGGCTTCGCGCTCGCCGAGCTCGCTTAACTTTAAATTTTAAAATTCTACGCTAATATCACGTAAAAATTCCAAAGGCTCATAATGTTTAACGGACTGATCAGAGAGATCGCGCAGGTTGCGAGCTTTAACGGCGATTCGCTGCGACTGCGCGCGAGATACCGCCCCGCGCTCGGCGATAGCGTCGCGGTAAACGGCGCATGCCTGAGCGTGACGCGGCTTTTTGCGGACGGATTTGCGGTGCAGCTTTCGAGCGAGACGGCGCGCGTCATCGCCGTGCAAAACCTGCGCGGTCCTGTGCATATAGAGCCTGCGATGCGGCTAGGCGAGCGCATAGACGGGCATTTGATCCAAGGACACGTCGATGCCGTGGGCGAAATTTATAAAATTTCAAAGCTTCCAAGCGGCGTCGATTTTTTTATCCGCGCGCCGCTGCATATAGCGCCGCTGCTAGCGCCGAAAGGCTCGGTAGCGATCGATGGCGTGAGCCTAACGATCAACGAAGTGCTTGAAGGCGGCGGCGCGCACGGGCGAAATTTTAACAGCCAAGGTCTTGACGGCGGAAATTTTACTCGTAAAGAGCCGCGCGGCGCGAATTTCAGCGGTGCAAGCTTACGCGGGCTAAATTCTAGCGGCTCAAATTCCGTTCGCGATCTAAGCTTCTTGGGCGCAAATTTAAAGAGCGAAGCGCAAAGCTGTGCCATTCGCCTTACGATCATCCCGCTCACGCTCAAAGATACGCTCTTTGGAACCTACAAAATCGGGCGCCTCGTAAATATCGAAACCGATCTGCTCGCGCGATACGTCGCGGCACAGCTACGTTTTGCCGGCGGACAGCCCGTCGGTCGCGGCACTGTCGCGGCGCGCGATACGAGCGCCGAAGGCGAGCAAGACGGGCTTTCGTGGGACGCGGTAGATAAAATTTTGAGCCTGTATTAAGCGGCGCGCGATGGCTAAAATCGAAATTTGTAGAGAAAATCTTGAGTTTGTATTGGACGGACGCGGCGTGCTGGCGGGCTTTAGCGCGCGAGAAGGCGGCGTAAGCAGCGGAGCGTATGCAAGCTTAAATTTAGGAGATCACGTAGGCGACGATCCGCAAAACGTCGCGCAAAACCGCGAAATTTTAGCCGCTGCGCTCGGTATTGCGCCTCTAAATTTAAAATTTATGCGCCAGATCCACTCAAACAAGGTTGAAATTTTACGCGCAGATAGCGATGAAATCTCGCCCTGCGACGGGCTTGTGACCGATCTGGGCGGCGTGGCGCTGTGCGTGCTGGTAGCGGACTGTTCGCCCGTGCTGATCGCCGATGAGCGGCTCGGCGTGGTTGCCGCGGTGCATGCGGGGCGCGCTGGAGTGACCCAGCGGATCTGCACCAATGCGATAAATTTGATGAACGAGCGCTTTGGCTGCGTCGCTGCGGAGCTGAAGGTATTTGTAGGCGCGAATATCAAGGCGCGAAACTACGAACTTGGCGGGCTTGATCTGGGCGAGTTTGAGCGCTACAAAACGCAGGGGCATTTCGATATGAACGCCGCGCTGCACGACGAGCTCGCAGCTGCGGGAGTACGAAACGTTAAATTTGATCCGCGCTGCACTTTTGAGAGCGAGCGACATTTTTCATACCGTAGAGATGGCGTCACGGGACGCTTCTGCGGCTTTGTGATGAATAAGCCATGCCGATGAAAAGCAAAACAGGATATAAAATTTCTCCGCGAGACTGCCGAAATTTCCCGAAACTCTATAAAATTTGACGTAGAGGCGCTGCAAAGCGAAACGGCGAAAAAGAGGCGAGATTGCGGCGCGATATCGCAGTCAAGAAAGCTAAAAAACGTAAAATTTACAATCAAAAATCTAAAGCAAAGGAGAAAATATGCTGTTACTTAAAAATGCCGATCTATACGCGCCAGAGCACGTCGGTAGGAGCGACGTTTTGCTCGGCGGAGGTAAAATTTTAGCCGTTT